>NZ_JBMGUV010000002.1:0-313888 GCF_049058285.1 Lysinibacillus sp. UGB7 | reverse complement strand
TTTTCCCCAAATGAATATGCCTTTTTTAATATTTACAACTGATTTTATTAAATAATCAATAAGGGAACCATCGAAGTTTTTAATTGCCTTCATCGCTTTAAAAAAGGCTTCTTGCGTAATTTCTTCAGCTATACTTTCATCGTTGCTTAAAGATTTGATAAATAAACTTCTTGAAAGTATTCGCGATAGATCTCATCAAAGTCCACTCTTTTCACCTCCCTCACTTATATAACTCCTAGAATTTGATTACGTTACAAGAATTTAGAAATTTTTTTTACACATAGAGCTATATATAACTTTCTCAATCACCAATCTCTAACTAATTAGGTTCACCATAATGTAGTTAATTTTCTCAAAAAAATAAGCATATTCGAAAGAATATACCTGTATCATTTATTAACAATAACACTATTCGCTATTGATATGATTCACCACAACCTATTAGCTGGCGGTTTTTTAAAAATAATCGCCGGTTATTTTAATTTCCCAGATCACATATAAACCGATCCTTCCAATCCCTCCTTTTACTGCCCTCCCAATTTTCTATAAGCAACTACACCACCGACTGTATCTACAACTGCTGCCTTGATAGGATTAATTGAAAAAATTAATAAATTACTGTAAGTTATTTATCATTCTAAAGATCTACTTTTTATTCAATTACTAGGAAGATAGATTTAATTTACATTTCATGAATTGATACTAATTATCAATATTTCAGAATATTTAAATATTCCGATTCTCGAATTAGTTCCATTGTGATAGATTGGAAATATCACACTAAACTGAAAAAGTGTGACAATTAAAGAAATAGGAGGAAATGAGATTTGAAAAATTTTAAGTTTATGAAGTTCTTAAGTAGTATCCTAGTTTTCGTTATGGTGCTTTCTCTATTGGTTCCATTGTCGAGTGCTAGTGCTGAAGAATCGAAACCAATCAAGCAGGATAGTCAAAGCGAAAGTATAATTCAACTAAAGGCGGATATTGCTGAACAGCTAAGTTTGTCTAAAGATGGTCCAACTCTCCACGAAAGCTTACAAAATGTATCAGGCAATCAAGAGGTTGCAGTCATCGTTCATTTATCTGAAAAGCCTGTTGCACTAGAGCAAGGAATAAGCCAAGTCAAAGGCCAAAAATTCTCTAATGCCCGAGCAAAAGAAGTTCGTTCCAATGTAAAAGTACAACAAAATGTTACAAAGCTTGCAACCTACGAAGTAGCGAATGATAAAATAGCTACTGTAAAAGCAGGGGTGGTAAAAGGAAAAAGTCAAGGTAATACGACGATTACGGGAACGTATGGTGAGCACACACTAACATTTGATGTGTTTGTAAAGCAAGGTAATGGTAATGGCAACGGTAATGGCAATGGTAATGGCAACGGTAATGGCAATGGCAATGGCAATGGTAATGGCAACGGAAACGGCAATGGCAATGGCAATGGCAATGGCAATGGCAATGGCAATGGTCATGGTAATGGCAACGGTAACGGTAATGGCAACGGTAATGGCAACGGTAATGGCAACGGTAATGGCAACGGTAATGGCAACGGTAATGGCAACGGTAATGGCAACGGTAATGGCAACGGTAATGGTAATGGTAATGGCAACGGTAACGGCAACGGTAATGGCAACGGTAATGGTAATGGCAATGGAAACGATAATGGCAATGGAAACGGTAATGGCAACGGTAACGGCAACGGTAATGGCAACGATAATGGCAACGGTAACGGTAACGGTAATGGTAACGGTAATGGCAACGATAATGGCAATGGTAACGGCAATGGCAATGGCAATGGCAATGGCAATGGCAATGGCAATGGCAATGGCAATGGCAATGGTAACGGTAACGGTAATGGTAATGGTAATGGTAACGGTAACGGCAACGGCAACGGTAATGGCAACGGTAATGGCAATGGCAATGGCAACGGTAACGGTAATGGCAACGATAATGGCAATGGCAATGGCAATGGCAATGGCAATGGCAACGGTAATGGCAACGGTAATGGCAACGATAATGGCAATGGTAACGGCAATGGCAATGGCAATGGCAATGGCAATGGCAATGGTAATGGTAACGGTAATGGCAACGATAATGGCAATGGTAACGGCAATGGCAATGGCAATGGCAATGGTAATGGTAACGGTAATGGTAATGGTAATGGTAACGGTAACGGTAACGGTAACGGCAACGGCAACGGTAACGGCAACGGTAACGGTAACGGTAATGGCAATGGCAATGGCAATGGCAATGGCAACGGTAACGGTAATGGCAACGATAATGGCAATGGCAATGGCAACGGTAACGGTAATGGTAACGGTAATGGCAACGGTAATGGCAACGATAATGGCAATGGTAACGGCAATGGCAATGGTAATGGCAATGGCAATGGCAATGGCAATGGTAATGGTAATGGTAACGGTAACGGTAACGGTAACGGTAACGGTAACGGTAACGGTAACGGTAACGGTAACGGTAACGGTAACGGTAACGGTAACGGTAACGGTAACGGTAACGGCAATGGTAACGGAAACGGTAATGGTAATGGCAATGGCAATGGCAACGGGCAATGGCAATGGCAATGGCAATGGCAATGGCAATGGTAACGGTAACGGTAATGGTAATGGCAATGGCAATGGCAATGGCAATGGCAATGAAATAATAATGAAGTTACCGAGGATGATTTATAATTAATTTCAGTTCAAGCAAAAAGAGAAATTGCACAGCGCAATTTCTCTTTTTGGTATTTATTATAAAGCAATCCCTTTAAAAAGATTATCTCCTACTTAACTAACTGTGACATATACTTACTGATTTTCTTGCCATATTTGATACAAATCAGTTCCTCTCTATCTCTCCCAAAACAACGTCATTTGGTGTAAAAGCGCTTCCCATGTTTGTTTTTTTTCTTTCGTTACTTTGTCAAAAAGATGCATAATAAAACTGCACTTACTTATGATAAGGTTCACCTTTATTTGTCTAAATGCGGTCTCCCAGGATTTGCTGTGAGAAGCTTTAAAATTTTATACTGCACTGGTGTCAAATGAACCTCTTGTTTATCAACGGTAATGACTTTCTGTTCATCATCAATCATGAGCCCGCCCGTTTGCAATACATAACTACTCACCTCAAGACTCCCAAATGTCGTATACTTTCTTAGCTGCGATTTCACTCTAGCCACAAGTTCTAATGGATTAAATGGCTTGGCCATATATTCATCTGCTCCGATATTTAATCCGAGTATTTTGTCATAATCATCCGACTTAGCAGAAAGCATAATTAACGGAATCATATTATCTTGCCGAATCTTGATTGTCGCCGTAATCCCATTCATTTTTGGCATCATAATATCCATAGTAATTAGGTGAATAACGTGATCTCGAATAAGATCGATTGCCTCTATACCATTGTAAGCTTTGAATACTTGATATCCCTCATTTTCTAAATAAATGCTAATCGCCCTTACAATTTCTTTATCATCATCACAAATCAAAATGTTCATGTTGCTTTGAAATAAAGTTTGAGCAAAAATACCTCGCAAACCCTCATTTTACGATAAATAAGAAGAATTTGAGAGTTGATAATACAAAAGTGGCCAAAGCGTCGTTTGGTAACATATCATAAAAGGTTGTTATTCAAATGGCCCTTCTATGAATAAAGACGCTTTCCTTATTACGGAAAAGCGCCCGATTGTTGAACAAGAAGTTTAGTTTCTAAATAAAGCGATATTTGCGTGAAAATTGCGTGATAACCAAAATACTCGTTAACCCAACAACGAGATACCATATTATATTAAAAGGAACTACGTACATTAATACACCAAATAAAATAGCTGTTAAAAAGCTAACTGTAATTGATTGTACATTCGTAATTTTATCTTGAATTAAATAATATATAGTGAATGGTAGTGCTAAAGTAAATAACGGAATATAAATTGTTACAATAGATGATTTAATGAGGGATATTGAAAGCACGGCTATTATGAAACCTATTGACGTAGTAAGCGTTCTTCCCATAAATACTTTACCAGTAAAATAGCCGTATAGCAGAATAAACATAAGCGTTAAACTGGAACAAATCCCCGTTATTAAAACAAATGGATGACCTATGACGAAAGCTGCTATTGAGAAAAAAACTAAAGAAACGAATGGCAACAGCAATATTGAAGGATTTTGCACTTTTTCAATATTCATTACATTTGTAAAACTTACAAGAAGTAATAAAGTAAATGGAACCGTCAAATATCCTAATTCAAAGTTATTACCTAGACTAATATGATTAACCTCGAGGTTTCCGACCATTATGATTACAAGTGACGCACTGATTTGACCAAGCCCCCCCCAAATGCTTGATAATTTAAAAGCTTGAGTAAGCTTATCCGTAATTACAATTGAAACGACACCAATAAATAAAGCTAAATATAACAAATTCTCCCCTCCCAAAGTAATTCTTTAGAAATACTCAAAGTTAAATATTCCAATTCTAAATTATACAGTATATGTAAAAATGCACAAATACTACGGTAGTGCATATTGAACTAAACTGCCCCGTTAGCTTAAGTACATTGTTTCACAAACTCACATCAAGATTAACATAAATTCCTATTTTTAATTTAGAAGTGTTATTCCATTAAATGGCCCGATTGTTGAACACAAGTTTAGACAACACTCTTCAACTAACCTGCCCCGTTAGCTCAATAAGAAAAAAAAGCTGTTTGGGCAGCTCAATGATCTTCAAGTAAAGCCCCCTTTCGTATTATAAGGTCAGCCAGAGAAATCTGGTTGACTATTTTTTATTCAATTTATAGATTGATAGTAGCCGGGGTAGAATGGAAGCTCCCGTGGGACTTGATCCCGACAACTAAACTGTCACCACCGACTGTATCTACAACTGCTGCCTTGATAGGATTAATTGAAAAAATTAATGAATTACTGTAAGTCATTCACAGTTCTAAAGTTCTACTTTTTATTCAATTACCAGGAAGATAGATTTAATTTATATTTCATAAATTGATACTAATTATCAATATTTCAGAACATTTAAATATTTAGATTCTCGAATTAGTTCCATTGTGATAAATTGGAAATATCACACTAATCTGAAAAGTGTGGCAATTAAAGGAAGAGGAGGAAATGAGATTTGAAAAATTTTAAGTTTATGAAGTTCTTAAGTAGTATCCTAGTTTTCGTTATGGTGCTTTCTCTATTGGTTCCATTGTCGAGTGCTAGTGCTGAAGAATCGAAACCATTCAAGCAGGATAGTCAAAGCGAAAGTATAATTCAACTAAAGGCGGCTATTGCTGAACAACTAAGCTTGTCTAAAGATGGTCCAACTCTCCACGAAAGCTTACAAAATGTATCAGGCAATCAAGAGGTTGCAGTCATCGTTCATTTATCTGAAAAGCCTGTTGCACTAGAGCAAGGAATAAGCCAAGTCAAAGGCCAAAAATTCTCTAATGCTCAAGCAAAAGAAGTTCGTTCCAATGTAAAAGTACAACAAGCAGAAGTTAAAAAAGAGTTAGCTATTAAAAATGTTCAGATGACTCAAGGATACACATTTGATACTGTTTTAAACGGTTTTGCGGCAACTGTGAAAGCAAATGATCTCCCGAAACTGCTTACAGTAGAAGGAATTACATTAATCGAACCTGATGCAATTGTTTACGCATCAGAAGATAATACGATGAAATCATCGGAACTTATGAAGGAAGATCAATTAGAAGCTCAAATGAATACAAGTAATTCTTTCCTTGGAATAGAACAGCTTTGGAAGGAAGGAATTGAAGGACAAGGAATAAAAGTAGCAGTATTAGATACTGGTATTGATGCAGATCACCCTGAGTTTGCAGGAATTTATAAAGGTGGAAAAAACTTCATTCCAAATTCAGCGACTTACACGAAGCATCGGGCAGATAACGATGCATCGGAAACATTGCCTTCGGAGCGTCCAGTCGGGACACCTGAATTTAATGAAAAAGGAAGCTCGTTCTATACTTCTCACGGTACACATGTTGCTGGAACAATTGCAGCAATCGGAGCTAACGAATTCGGTATTAAAGGAATTGCGCCAAAAGTAGACCTTTATGCTTACCGTGTTCTTGGGGCATACGGAAGTGGAGCTACATCTGGTATTGTTAAAGCAATTGAAACTGCTGTAATAGAAAAAATGGACGTTATCAACCTTTCACTTGGCGGGGGAGCTAACTCTGAAACGGATGCTGGTTCATTTGCTATTAATAATGCAATGATAGCTGGAACAATCGGAGTAATTGCAACAGGGAACTCTGGTCCAAATCGCGGAACAATGGGTACTCCTGCAACCGCTCGTTTAGGAATTGCTGTTGGTAACACAACAAATCCTGAAACAATGTATAACGGGGAAGTGAATGTTACAGTTGGCAACTACAACTTAACAAAACAGCTCCCATTAATGGGAACGACCTTTGGGAAAGATTTAGCAACACAGCTTCAAGGAGAATTTGACCTAGTTGCTGTTCCTGGAAACGGCGAAGTAAAAGACTTTGAAGGAATTGATGTAGAAGGTAAAGTTGCATTGATTTCTCGTGGCAGTAATGCATTCGTTGATAAAATTGCGAATGCAAAGGCAAATGGAGCAGTCGCAACAATTATTCATAACTTTGCTGGCGGAACGAATGCACCGAACATTTCAGGCACATTCCTTGGTGATTCATTTGATTATCTGCCAACAGTTGATATGTCCCAAACAGATGGCAATGCAATGCGCGCTGCATTAGCAGGCGGAACTGGAAAAGTAAGCTTTAGTAAATTCTCTTCCACAAAGACACTGGGGGATGATGTAAACTCTTCCAGTTCACGCGGACCATCTACACCAAACTTTGATATTAAACCAGATGTAAGTGCACCTGGAACAAACATTATGTCAACGATTCCAATGTATAAAAAAGATTTCCCTGATGCAGATTATGGAGAAGCTTATGGTCGTAAAACAGGAACATCTATGGCAACACCGCATATTGCAGGTATTGTTGCATTAGTTAAACAAGCAAATCCTGGTTGGAACGCGTTCGACGTAAAAGTGGCGCTTTCTAATACAGCACAGGTTTTAGATAAAACAAAATACGATGTGTTTTCTCAGGGTGCAGGGCGTGTAAATGCTTATGCAGCAGCTCATCCAGAAATTCTTGCCTATGCACTTGATAGCGCAATTTTGGATGGAACTGGTGCAGTTACAGAAAACTTGAAAGGGACAGTTACTTTCGGTCCACAATCACTTAAAAACCAGGATATTTCTGTAACGAAACAAGTTTTAGTAAAAGATATTAAAGGGAACGGCGGCAATTATAACGTATCAATTGATGTGACAAAAACATTTGGTGATGCAACTGTTACAGTAGATCAGCCGACATTTAATCTAGTTGGTGAGCAAGTTTTAAATATTACATTAACTGCTTCACAAGCTACGGCACCAAACGGCTCTGAAATACTAGGGTATATTTCCATCAGCGGTGGAGTTACAGAAATTTCATTACCATTCGCAGCTGACTTAGGCGGCGAGGCAGTAACGGAAATTAAAGATTATAAGATTACAGAAACAGACCTATCCTTTAACGGAGATGGAGTGAAAGACTCAGCTGTACTTTCATTCACTTTAACTGGAGATGTAACAACTAACTATATCGAGCTTTGGGATATTATGAATCCTGAAGGTGGAGAATTCGGAGATGGCTACATTGGTTATCTACATGCAGGTACTGCGCTAGGAAAAGGCTCTTATACGCTAAATGTTGGTGGGCAGTATAAACCATGGGGTTCAGAACCTGCCACAAAGATTCCAGATGGCCTGTATACAATGGACTTCACTGGTCTTGCAGCATCAGGAGCAGTTTCCGATTATGTTGGGCCAATTGTCGTGAAAACGACTAAACCAGAAATTACTGGTTCAGTAGCTGATGGTGTCGCTACAGGACAGATAACAGACAAGTATATCGACTACAATAAAGAGTTATATTTATACGATTTAAATTACAATTTAAATGATAAATTAAAAGCTTCCTATATTTTGACGGTAAATGGTGAAGTACAAGCACCAGCTGCTTTTGAATTAAATCAAGACGGTAGCTTCACATTCCCAGTAACAGCAGAAACTAATGCTGTATCAGTAATAATTAAAGACGCTGCCGGGAATGTTGGTGAAGCAATGATATATGAAAAAGAAGTAGTAGCACTTTCTGTAAATCCAACTGAGCTAGACCTAACAGCTGGAGAAACTGCACAACTTACGGTAACAGAAACGTCAACGCCTGCAGAAGGTGATGCAACAGAGGAAGACGTAACTTCAAAAGCTACTTATGTTGTTGGTGATGAAAATATTGCAACAGTAGTAAATGGATTAGTAACTGCAGTAAGTGAGGGCACGACTACCATTACTATTTCATCTGGTGATAATAAAGTTGCTGTAAATGTTAAAGTTAAAGCACCTGTTGTAGAAATACCAATAGTAACACTAGAAATTGACCAAGCTCAGGTTGAAACTAGTATAGGTAAGGAAGTTACAGTTAAGATTACTGAAGTAACTACTTTTGATGGGAAAACAACAGAAAAAGATGTTACAAAGCTTGCAACCTACCAAGTAGCAAATGATAATATAGCTACTGTAAAAGCAGGGGTGGTAAAAGGAAAAGGTCAAGGTAATACGACGATTACGGTAACGTATGGTGAGCACACACTAACATTTGATGTGTTTGTAAAGCAAGGTGATGACAACGGTAATGGCAATGGTAACGGAAACGGAAACGGTAATGGCAATGGTAACGGTAATGGTAACGGTAATGGTAATGGTAATGGCAACGGTAATGGCAATGGCAATGGAAACGGAAACGGAAACGGTAATGGCAATGGCAATGGCAATGGCAATGGCAATGGCAATGGCAATGGTAATGGTAATGGCAATGGAAACGGTAATGGCAATGGAAACGGTAATGGTAATGGTAATGGTAACGGTAATGGTAATGGCAATGGAAACGGTAATGGTAATGGTAACGGTAATGGTAATGGCAATGGTAACGGTAATGGCAATGGTAACGGTAATGGCAATGGAAACGGTAATGGCAATGGTAACGGCAATGGCAATGGAAACGGCAATGGCAATGGAAACGGCAATGGCAATGGAAACGGTAATGGTAACGGAAATGGAAACGGAAACGGTAATGGCAATGAAATAATAATGAAGTTTCCGAGGATGATTTATAATTAATTTCAGTTCAAGCAAAAAGAGAAATTGCACAGCGCAATTTCTCTTTTTGCTATTTATTATAAAGCAATCCCTTTAAAAAGATTATCTCCTACTAAACGAACTGTGACATATTCTTACTGATTTTCTTGCCATATTTGATACAAATCAGTTCCTCTCTATCTCTCCCAAATCAACGTCATTTGATGTAGAAGCGCTTCCCCTGTTTGCTTTTTTTCTTTCGTTACTTTGTCAAGGTCAAATTCTCCATAATAGATAGCGTCCGTGTATTGACTGTCTGGCAAAGCAAATTGATCAGAAGCTTTGAAAACCTTACCGTCCGATTTTATTAAGTTATCTCTAGTTGGAGAGTTAGCAATTGATTCAACATAATATATAAAGCTAATATTTTTTACTTCACCATCTATTTCAATTTCTAAAGGATGTTTCTTATGTGAACCTGCATGACTTTCTCCAAAATAATTAAAGATAAGCGTTCCACTGCCGTTTCTTCAATTTTAAATCTGCTGAGTAAGAAATTGGCTTTGTGCTAACAATGAAAATAATGCAAAGCCTATTACAGTAGTAGTTAAAATCGTTCCTGAAATAAGCAGCCATTTTTTCGATTCCATCGTTTATTCAACTGGCTGAATAATGACGGCTTATTCTCAATCGGCAGCAAGTCTTGATTAACCGCACATTTAATATCCTTCATCTTGTTTCGCCTCCATATACGCCATTATTTTCTTTTTTGCTCGATAATACGTAACCCTCGCCCAACCATCACTTTTACCAAATAGCTGACCAAATGCCTCAAAAGAAAGTTCACCAAATATTCGAAGGGAGAAAAACCTCTTTAATAAGGCTCATCCATTACGTGTAAAAACGGTGAATCATAAGTGCCGGTTCTTCATTTGCTAAATAATCTACAAGCTGAACATCATTTTTCGCTGACAGCTCTTCCTCATTTAACTCGCGTTGCTGTTTATTATATCGAGTAAAATATGTATTTTTAGCGATTGTGAAAAGCCATGCCCTAACATCTTTTTTGCCGTCAAATTGATGAATGGATTTTAGTGCCTTAAAAAATGGAGGCCCTACCGCCACTCTCAATGTATCTTTCCCAGAACCATATGCATTTTTTAGTTTAAGCGTACCTTTAGGAAATTCAAGTACAAGTGGCTACTATAAGGTCAGAGGAGTTTGGCACTTACAGAATGTACACAAAGAGTATCCATGACGTACTGAAAATATTGACATGCTCGAAGTTTTTCATCGTTTAATGGGTATACGTAAAAAAGACTTCTCATAAGTTCGGACTGCTTATAAGAAGCCTAAATCTTTTCTATAATTTTTGTGTAATCTATATAGTTCCTGAAGAAAGTTCTCTATCGACTTTTACTTCGTGGGCTTAAAATGATCATCTAGATATCGGGCCATAAATGTGGCAAAATGTTGACGCGATATATTAATATTCGGCTTAAATTCACCGTTGGAATAACCATTAGTAATATTATTCGCTACCAACGCAGAAATATAGTCATGAGCCCAATTCCCTTTTGGAACGTCCTTAAAATCGGTTGGATAAGTTCCTTTTAAGTCATAGGCTAACACTAAGATTGCAGCCCCTTGCGAGCGGATTAGTTTTCCGTTAGGGTCAAAATATCTTTTACCTTGGGCATTAACTTTTCCGTTGACGATACCTAATTCAGCAGCCTTAGCAATCTCCCCATATCCATAATCGCTAGGTGATACATCAACAAATCCTGGGTTGGTGACATCTGAAAAGTCGACAATTCCCTTTTCTTTTAAAATCAATTGTATAGCTTGTAAACGTGTAATTGGATTATTTGGTTTAAATGTTCCATCTGGATAACCTTTAACAATTCCTTTGTCTGTCAAATACTTAATTTCATCGACATATGAACTTACATCTTTAAAATTGGGCTTTTCATCTACATTCATTTTGAAATTAGGCGTTGTTTTAGGTAGCGTTCTAGCGTTGGTTGCTTGTTCAAAAGAATAGGCTATATCTAATAGAGATTGTTCATTGTATGCCAATCCCAAGAAAGAGATCCCAACAGGTAGTTCTTCCCTCGTAGCACCGGCAGGAACAGTAATTTCAGGGAATCCTGTAGCCGTCGCTACATAACTCGCGGCATACGTGTCATAGGATTCACATACATATGTCGGGTCATCCTTATCGAATCTTGGTGATGCAGGACATGACATTGTTGGAAAAACAATTGCATCCAAGTTTTCCTTTTCCATTATTGATTGCACTTCATTACGTACTTTAGGTATATCTTGTGTTACTAAATGATTGTATTCTGGTGTGTCTTTAAACGCCGCTTGTTTCAAATTCGTTTTTAGGCCTTCCAAACCCGCTGGATTTACTGGCGTTGCTGAATTCAAAACCTCTGGAGACTCACTGATTTTGATGATTTCTTCTAGCGTTTTTGGCTGACTTTCTGGGAACTGTTTTAAATACATCTCCAATTGAACCTTGAAATTTGCTTCGTTAATTGGCCCAATAATGGGCGTCCACAGATACTGTGTCGTCTCTGAGAAAGATACCGGGATAAGCTCTGTCCCCATTTCTTCCATTTTCTTTAAGGCCTCATTCGTAATGGTTTCCACTTCGGCGTTATCTCCAAAGAAATCAACAGCTACACCAATTCTTGCATTTTTCAGGGCAGCATTGTCTAAAGACTTACTATAATCTTCAACAATATGTCCCTTTGCAGCTAATGTTTGGTCATCCTTTTCATCGACTCCTGCCATAAAACTCAATGCAATGGCTAGATCTTCTACAGATCTAGCCATTGGACCAGGCGTATCGAAATTTAACGAGGACGGAACGACTCCGTCACGACTGATTAAACCTAACGTCGGTCTAATCCCGACTAGACCCGTAACATAGGATGGTCCTCTAACAGACCCAGATGTATCCGTGCCTAATCCAAATACACCGAAGTTTGCTGTGATTGCTGCAGCAGTTCCGCTACTAGAACCAGAAGCATCACGTTTAAGGTTGTAAGGGTTCAAGGTTAAACCGCCCAAAGAGCTATATCCTAACCTCCCATATGATGCTGCGAACTCTGACATATTTGTTTTTCCAATGATAATGGCTCCTGCATCCTTAAGTTTCTGAATAGTAAAAGCATCTTTTTCAGGGTAAGCTTCCTTTAGTGCAACAGAACCTGCTGTTGTAGGCATTCCTTTTACGTTAAAATTATCTTTGACAACGATTGGAATACCATGTAGTACACCTCTTGTACCTTTACTTTGTCTCTCTGCGTCCAATTGCTTTGCAATCTCTATAGCTTCTTCATTAATGTTAGTAAACGAATTAATCGTAGGGCCTTGCTTGTCATATGCTTTTATACGTTCTAGATAATACTTAACCAACTGCTCAGAAGTAATTTGATTGTTATCCAAAGCATTCGAAATTTCTCTAACACTCTTTTCGAATGGATCAAATTCGGTTTCTTCTGCAGAAACACTTGCCAATGGAAGCACGGCCATTACTACCATAAGGGCTATCAAGGTTATAACACGATTTGATAATTTAAACATGATGTTTCCTCCCTATTTCTAAATCCAATTAAACATAAAAGTTTTTCTTCCGAAAATTATATAAAAACATTCAGGGGATGGTTTATACAATATGAATGTAAATTATAAACAAGATTATAGGTTGTGTAGGTATGTGCCGTTAAACCCAACATGTTCCTTTGGTTATTGGCTTGATAGAAATCATACTTTTACAATTTAAATTGCTGGATAGCTTCCTCTAATTCACCTGACATTCTAGCTAACTCTTGAGAAACCGATGAAACCTCTTCCATTGAGGCACTCATTTCTTCGGAGGATGCCGCGACGTTTTGGGAATAATTATTTACTTCAATACTCGTTTTTGAAACTGCCTCTATGTGAACTACCACTTCAGCTATATGATTCTTCATGTTTTCCATTGCTATGCTGACCTCGGAAATTTTTGTTGTTCCAGCGATAATGGAGTCCTTTATTTCTCCAAATGCTTTCCCGCTTTCATTCACGAGTTTCATTCCTTCTTTTGCCGAGCTTACCCCTAGATTTACAAGACCCATCGAATCTTCAATGCCATTTTCAATATCATGAATAATTTCATTGATCTGCAATGCTGAGTTGCTGGATTGCTCTGCGAGTTTTCGAACTTCATCCGCCACTACTGCAAATCCCTTTCCATGTTCGCCAGCTCTTGCAGCTTCAATTGCAGCATTCAAAGCCAATAAATTCGTTTGTTCCGAAATGGACTGTATGATTAAGCTTATTTGTCTAATTTCATTTGATTTTTCATTTAACATGCTAATTTTCTCAGCGGAAGAACTTACGTTTTTATCAATCTCACTCATCTGACTTACCGTTTGTTCCACGACTTCACCGCCCTGTTTAGCAGTTTCCGTTGAATAATGGATGGAATCTTTCACATTGTCCATGCTCACTGTCACATCGTCCACATGCTTAAACACCTCATTGATAATACCTACTGCGTTTTTCATAGCGGCATCCTGTTCATCTGTTCCAGTAGCAACAAGTTGGATCGATTCGGATATTTCATTAGAAGCTTTTTGATTCTCGATCGAAGATGCTGCCAGCTCCTCAGATGTAGCAGATAATTGTTGAGATTCATTCGAAATTTTTTTGATTGTTTCTTTTAAACTGTTAGACATCGTATTGAAATTCTCGCCCATATCCCCGATTTCATCATTCACCTTTACCGTGACTTGTTGAGTCAAATCACCTTTTGACATCGCTAAAGACAAATCACTAATTCTTTTAATTCTCTTCGTTATACGTAAACTCATAAAAATTGAAGCTACTACAGCAAGAATAGCAAAAATCCCACCTATAATGAAAAGCATCGAGCGTATGAAAGTGGCCGTACTTAAAATTTCGTCCTTTTTTATGACAGCAATATACTTCCAGCCATCAATTTCTGAAGTGATTGTGTTTAATACATAGTCTTCTCCATCTAGTTCAGTTTCAAATGTGCCATCTTTGATTGAAGGAATGTTTAGTTTAGAAATTGGTTGGAAGTTCAATTCAGGATCTTTTGGATGTGCAAGGATTGTTCCATCTTCTTGCGCGAGAATTACATACCCATTTTTACCTATACTGATTTCCTTGATAATATCTGTTAAGCCTTCCAAACTTACATCTAAGCCTAACACACCTGTTTGTTTTCCATCTTTTTCAATCGACACTACATTACTTACTATAATTCCCTCTATACCCGTTGCCTCATAGGCACTTGTTAATTTTACTTCTCCTGGTTTTTCATTAGCCATGGTATACCAAGGACGGTCTCTAGGATCGAAACCAGCTGGGGTTGGCCCCTCGGGATATTGGACATAACCTCCATCCGATGTACCTATATAAACATAAGAGGCTTTAGGATGACTATTACTAAATTGAGAAAACACATCAAAAATGGCTTTCTCCTTATCCCCATTTTCTGAAGGGGTCATATCAATTGAGCCTTCTCCCGCTACATCTTTATAAGAGGTAATACTTGAATCGGCATTTAGGATGGAATGGTCATTAGCTAATAACTTGACATTTTCCCTAATCGTTTCAAAGTATAGAGAAATTCCATTGTCCACCTGTTTAATTTCTCTCTCGCTGAAACTGATATAATCATCCTTGGTTTTTTCGCTAACTATTTTATTAACTAAAACTCCAATAAAAACAATCGGTACTAATGACAGTAATAAAGAGAAAACTAATAACTTTGCTTTGAACGAAATCCTTTTCTTATTCATTTAAATTTTACACTCCTTGTATATTAGTAGTAAGAACTCTTTCCACTGATCTGGACAACTGGAGGATCTGTTGGATTTCCTATAGGAGATGGTCGCCTTTTGGCTCTCTCACTCTTTTTATGTTTTACCTGTTTAACTTACCGAGGGAGCCAAAAGGAAAAATCCATTTTTATCCTGTCTTAATAAAGCTCACAGGTGCTACCTGTTTATTTGAGTTGCCTAAATTCATATAGTTTGGACGAGGATGGAGGATGCTCTATTTTAGTACTTCGTCCTTTTTTATTTCATCTTTTATTTCACTCAGACCGTGCCCATGAGACAATGGAACGGACAAGGTTGACACAGAAAATAGCCTTCTCTCTTTGTTGGCGCTTAATAGTGTACTGCTTGATAAGCCTGCTAACCCATCGTTCATTATGGAAGTTCTAACCACTAGCTGCGACGTTGGTGAAGAAGAGAGTGTAGAGCTCATTTTGGTATTCTTCCCTTTGATTTTTAATAAAGATGCAGACATCGATGATACGACTGGGCACCCAGGTCTGAGACAATCTTGATTAATCCTAACTTAGGAAGTTATTGGTTTGTCACAAATGCTAGTCGGTATCGACGTGAGTTTGCGCTCCCATCATGTCCATTTCATACATGGCGAGGGTCACACACTTGCTGATTTTTCTATTCCCAATGATACAAAAGGTGCAAACTGGATCTACGTCAATATCCTAGACACAAAAAAGTTAAGTCCATTTTAGAACAGCATCCATTTACGGAGCGTCTTGTATCCAGTGAAACCACTCAAGTGAAAGACCGCACTTGACAGCTTCCGCTGGATACTGGAAACACACCCCATGGATGTCATTCCGAAAAATTATGTAGGTAGGGTAGATAAGGAAACCAAATTTTCTCTTCTAATCAAGCTACTTCTTTACGGCATAAATCTTCTAGTTGTTGGGGCGTTACAATAGTTAATAGCCCCGTTAATACGTCTTCGGTTCTACCCCTATTCCATGTTACTAAAGAGGACCAATGGTGCAGTTTTTTGTTAACTTCAAGAATCTCTTAATCCTTTCCAACTACGTCTTTTCGCCAAATTCATTCCAGGTGGTTTTAAACACTCCAAAAACTATTCTATTTAATATAGAATAGCCAAAGGATTTATATATGTATTAATCCATAAATTTGGTAACCAGGCGATCATTGTTTAGATTGCAGGACTTTTGATTAATCCCTAAACTTTAGACCCTAGGCTTTGCGTCCTGCCCTTTCAGAACAGTTTGCCTTTAACTTCTATAGTTTTAGTTTACAGTTACGCTCACTTATAATCTCACGTAACTCTACAAACTTCAAGACTATTCGATTACTCCTGATAGTTAATCTATGTAAAATGAATCATTAGAACGGTTCAAAACCAGTGAAAAAGTAGTTTTTTTGTTCACTATGTATAAATTTTTATAGCAATGAAGTCCAAAATATAATTTCAAATTAGTAATAGATTTATTTTGGCGACATTATCTGGTATTAGGCTGTTACTATCGCTTCACCCGCCTAATATTACTACAATGATAACTAATCTCGATTGCTTTACACACCTAATTGGCCTATCTCCCAGTTCGAGATAGACCATAAAACCATTTGAGCTTCGCATTTTCTCCTTCAATGGAAGCTCTTTTCTTATGGTTTCCTTTGTACAACTACGCCTCTTTTAAGTGATGTTAACATAAATATCCAATAAAAAAATCATCTCACCTCTAAGAAATCTAAAGGAGAAATGATTTTAATCAAACTTTATTATAAATAATTAATCTTTTTTACAAATGTTATTCATTTTGAACTTGTCGTTTTTATGCCGTTTGCTGTGACATTCCGTAGTATACTTTTATCACAACAAACTAAAGGAGTAAATAAATGCTTGATTCTAATCCTAATTGGCTGGCACATTGCACAGAAATAAAAGATTTAGCCAAATCATTATTTCAAAAATCAACGATACATCTTGATAGTGCGGCTCTCTTATTGATTACGGATGGCCAAACCACTCTATCCATTAATGGGCACAAAGAGCATATTGTATTTGGGCATTGCTCGTCTTTACCTTGAGGGGAAACATAGTTATTTGGAACTTCAGGATTTATATAAGGTTTCTTATAAATGATTCAGGGATGGATTCGTTTATATCAAATAGAAATTGTTTGACAACGCTGTCATGGAAAATTTCTTTGGCTTATTAAAGTCTGAGTTGCTTTACCTGCAAGAATTTGAAAGTATGGTGCACTTTGAAAAAGAATTGGATGTCTATATTCACAAACGTATGAAGGCAAAATTAAAAGATCTAAGTCCAGTACAATATCGGACTCAGATCTTAGAAGCTGCTTAAATTATTTGTCTAACTTTTTTGGGTCAGATCAAACTCCATTTTTGAGTTTGTCTACAGTTAGAATCACCTTCAATATTACGAAGGTGATTCTTGCTTTTATTATTTTTCTAAAACAAAATCAGCAATTTCGTCTAAAATCATTTCTTTTCCAAGTGGGAAGTATCCTTTATTTACTGCATCATTATTAATGATAAATACGCGGTTGTTCTTAACAGCGTTCATGTTTTTCCAAATTGTTTCTTCTTGGAATTCTTTTAAGCGTTCAGAACCGTCACCTGTTGTAAATACGAATAGGTAATCTGGATTGTAGTCAATTAAAGCTTCTTTTTGTACTTGTACTAATGGTTCATCCATTGGTGTACCAGGAACTGCTGGTAATTTTAAATCTTTAAAGATTACGCTACCGTAACCATAGTCACCGTATACACGGAATGCATTTGGATATGCAGCCATTTTCATGAACGTCTCATCACCAGTTTTAGCAACGATTTTATCGTGTAACTTACTTGCTTTGTCATCATAATTTTTGAACCATTCTTCTGTTTCTTTTTCTTTATCGAAGATTTTACCTAATTCCTCAAACTTAGGACGCCATTGATCTAATGGAGTTTCTAACATAACAGTAGGTGCAATTTTAGATAGTTGATCATAGATTTTTTCTTGACGATTATTTATAAGAATTAAATCTGGTTTTGCAGCAGCCACAGCTTCGATGTTAATTTTGTCACCCCAAGCAGAGCCGACAGGTTTAACATCTTTCAATTTATCTGCAATATGTGGATCAATCTCTTCTTGAGACGTATTTGCAGTAATGATTGGTTTCATTCCAAAGATTAATAATTCTTCTGTTGAACCACTAAGGTCAGCAATTTTCTTTGGATTTGCAGGGATTTTAATTTCCCCTTTAGCATGCACTACAGTACGCTCTTCAGCTTTTGCGTCTGCTTTTTCTTCTTGTTCTTTCTTATCTGAAGAACAAGCTGCAAATAGTATAGATGTAACAACTAATACCATTGCTAGTAACGATAGTTTAAATTTCTTCATATTTTTGTTCCTCCCGGATAAATTGTATGTGACCCATTTCATTCTAATGGGTGTTCAACATCTCAGGCTAAAATGAGAAGCTCAACGCCCATTAGAATGCTCCCTCTCTCTCTATTTAAGAGAGGAAGCCCCTCCCCTTATGCTTTTTTCAGTGATTAATTATGAAACATCATTAAATCGTAGGTTAAACAGATCGGCTTACTGTTTACAGGACATGAAACAATTAGTGCCTCAATTTCAAATACATTCCGAAGTGTCTCACTTGTCATTACTTCGTCTGGCGTTCCTTGGTGAATCAGTTTGCCAGCTTTTAAAGCAACCATATGATCAGAAAAACGAGAGGCATGATTTAAATCATGAATGACCATAACGATTGTACGGCCTTCTTCCTGATTTAACTTCTTCAATAATTTTAATATTTCTAACTGGTGAGCCATATCTAAGTAAGTTGTCGGCTCGTCTAATACAAGTAAGTCCGTTCCTTGAGCAAGTGCCATCGCAATCCATACTCGTTGACGTTGACCACCTGATAAAGCTTCTGCTGGACGCTTTGCAAACTCTGTCATCCCTGTCACTTCAAGTGCCCAATGAATATAGCGATAATCTTCTTCTTTCAGCGTGCCAAATCCATTTTGGTGTGGAAAACGACCATATGAAATAAGCTCAAACACAGTAAGACCAGTCGGCAATTCTGCAGTCTGGGGTAAAATTGCCATTTTCTTTGCAATTTCTTTTGTTGACTGTTTCTCAATTGCTTTTCCATCAAGATAAACAGTCCCTCGTTTTGCCTTTAAAATACGAGACGCTGTTTTTAACAAGGTAGATTTCCCACAACCATTTGGTCCAATAATCGTTGTAATCTTTCCTTCGGGGATCTCCACTGATAATCCATCTATAATTAATCCTTCATTATAGCCAACGGATACCGAATCAACTGCTAAAGTTACCATCAAAAAAGACTCCTTTTATTTTGTCCTCATAAGTAAATAAATAAAATATGGTGCACCAATAATAGAAATAACGAAACCGACTGGTATTTCTGAAGTTGTTAGTACACTTCTTGAAATTAAATCTGCAAATAGTAATAGCAAAGTGCCAATTAATGCTGCTGTTGGTAACATGATTTGATGTTTTCCCCCAACAAGGCGTCTTGCCAGATGGGGTGCCATTAAACCGATAAATCCAATACCACCAGCTACAGCTACCGATGCACCAGCCAAGCACACGGCGATAAATAATAATTTACGTCTTTCCTTCTCCACATTTACACCAAGGCCTACCGCTGCTGCATCTCCTAAATTCATCACATTTAATACATGCGCTTTGAGAAATGCAATTGGTAAAAATATAAGCATCCATGGAAGTGCACTTAATACAAATTTCCAATCTGTTCCCCATAAACTCCCTGCTAACCAAATGGTTGCAAAACGAAAATCATTAGACGTCATTTTCATTGAAAAAATTAAACTGACAGCACCAAACCCTGCTGCAACTGCAATTCCAACAAGTATTAAACGAGTTGATGAAACACCGTTTTTCCAAGCAAGTGTATAAATAATAACCGCTGCCAATAAAGCACCCACTAAAGCAAAAAACGGAAGAATGAATACTGATATTAACGTACCGGTCCCAACTTTTCCGAAGAAGAAGTAGACGAAAATAACAACCGTCAATCCAGCACCAGCATTAATACCGATAATTCCAGGGTCAGCAAGTGGATTTCGAGATAAACCTTGCATGATTGCCCCTGATATTGCTAGCGCTGAACCAACTAAAATAGCGATAACCATTCGAGGCATACGAAACTCGAATAAGATGACAGATTGATCTTCGGCGCCTAACCCAATTAACGATTTCAATACATCTATTGGCGGTATTTTAAACGTTCCTGTATTTAAGCTAATTAAGAATATAAACACAATTAAGCAAACTAAAATGGCTATTACTGACATATTCTTTTTTGTTAAGATACCTTGCTTCATATTTTCCCTCTCCCCTCTTTACGAGCTAAGTAAAGGAAGAATGGAACTCCAATTAAAGCTGTAATTGCACCAATTGGCGTTTCAAATGGTGGATTGATAACGCGAGATAACATATCTGCACATTCGATTAACAACCCACCTAATACCGCTGAACATGGAATAACCCATCTATAATCAGATCCAACGAGAAAACGTGTCATATGTGGGATAACAAGTCCTACAAATCCTACAGAACCTGCCATAGATACAGCTGAGCCTGTTAAAACAAGCACAAGTACGGTTCCAATAAATTTAATTAAGGTTGTATTTTGTCCAAGCCCAATCGCAATTTCTTCACCGAAACTTAAGATGGTAATGTATCTCGATATGATAATTGCTATCACAAGACAAACTAGTCCAATTGGTAGCAACATCTCAATACTTACCCATTTCACACCCGAAACGCCTCCTGCATTCCACATGCTCACTTCTTGAGCAAGATTGAAATAAAGTGCGATACTGGATGAGATGGCCCCAAGTAAGGCACTGATTGCTGCTCCAGCTAACGCTAACTTCACGGGTGTTAGCCCTCCTGGTGAGGACGCACCCACACCATAAACAATACTTGCACCAAATGCTGCACCCATAAATGAAGCAATAACAAACATTATGTATGGGGAATTAGGGAAAAATGCATAAGTAATTGCAATTCCAAATACCGCACCATCTGTAATCCCCATTAAAGATGGTGAGGCAAGAGGATTTCGTGTCATACCTTGCATAATTGCTCCGGATACCGCTAGAAATGCACCAGCGACTACTCCTCCAATTGCTCTTGGAATACGAAGCTCCCAAATGACACTATGATGTGTAAGTGAATCATCGAATTGAAAAACAGCTTGCCAGACAGTCTTTAAGCTAATATCCGCTGCCCCAAATGAAATGGACATTCCCATACTTAAAGCTAATAAAATCGTACCTGCTATTAAAATAATCGAAGCAATAAGCGGTCTGCTCTTAATCTTTTTCATATTCGTTTCTTGTTGTTCCATGCTCTTCGCGCTTGCTTCCATTCGTTAACCATCCTAACTAACAACATATGTTTAATAAAATGAGAGGCATTCTCAATTGACAATAAAAAAATAAGGTTGTTCGCCTTACTTGATAATGATTCTCATAATCACTCGTCCTATTCTACATACCACCCTAAATAGTTGTCAACATTATTTTTTAAAATATATTAATTTTGTTCTTTTATATATACTTCAACTCGCCCAAAAGCCTTATATCAAGCGATTTCCAAGGAGAGAGGGTATGATGTTTAAATTATTCGAAAATACTAAATTTGAATAGAATTGATATAGTTTTATAAAAAAATAGATTTTGTAAGCACAAGAAAAATGAATAAATTTGCACATATGAATAAAGTGGATTGACATGCTATGAGAAAGCAATTGTGCTTGTGAATTTCGGATGTTGAATGACCTTTTTATTTTCTCACTATAATAATTATGCAAAGCTGCCCTCAAAACTTTGCATACTTTACCCTTTTAGGAAAGCCTTGTGGTTAATTTTATAGAAGGAAATCACGCAATGAATCCCCGTGCTATAGTTTGTTACAGGTTAACCGCTACAAGAACAATGTAATTTTCAGATATTGCCTAATTCCTTTGATGAAAAAGGTATCAATAAATAATTTATAAATATGCAATGAATTGTTATGTCAAACGAGAAGGATAAGTATATCTACAGTTCAACTTCAAATTTGAATAATTTGTTAATTTTTCTCTCGTTTTACCATTTTCATGTAAATTTATGATATTCTATATTAGAATAATAATTTATGGAGGCGGTATTATGTATTACAGTAATGGTAATTATGAAGCTTTCGCACGTCCTAAAAAACCTGAGGGTGTTGATGAAAAATCAGCGTATCTTATTGGTTCGGGGCTAGCCTCACTTTCAGCCGCATGTTTTTTAATTCGTGATGGCCAAATGAAAGGAGAGAATATTCATATTCTCGAAGAGTTAGATATCTCAGGAGGTAGTCTGGATGGTATTCTAAATCCGACAAGGGGTTTTATTATTCGTGGTGGTCGAGAAATGGAAGATCATTTTGAATGCTTATGGGATTTATTTCGTTCAATCCCATCTTTGGAAATAGAAAATGCTTCTGTTTTAGATGAATTTTATTGGTTAAATAAAGAAGATCCTAATTATTCTAAATGTAGATTGATTGAAAAAAGAGGACAAAGACTTGAGGATGATGGAAAATTTACATTATCTGATAAATCATCTGAAGAAATGATTAAATTATTTTTTACTCCTGAAGAGAAATTAGAGGATAAAAAAATTACGGATGTTTTCTCTGAAGAATTCTTTGCATCGAATTTTTGGCTATATTGGTCCACGATGTTTGCTTTTGAAAAATGGCATTCTGCAATGGAAATGCGTCGTTACATTGTACGTTTTATTCATCATATTGGTGGATTACCTGATTTATCTGCTTTGAAATTCACAAAGTATAACCAATATGAATCTTTAGTACTTCCTATGATTAACTATTTAGAAAAGAATAATGTTGATTTTCAGTACAATACTGTTGTAGAGAATGTTTTGATTGATAGAGTTGGAGACAAAAAGGTAGCTCAAACTTTGGTGCTGAGACAGAATGGTGAGAAAAAAAATATAGAGCTAACGGAAAATGAACTGGTTTTTGTGACAAATGGAAGTATCACAGAGAGTACAACTTATGGTGACAATAATACACCAGCCCCTAAAACAGCGGATTTAGGTGGTAGTTGGTCCCTTTGGAAAAATATAGCTTCACAAGATGCTGAATTTGGTAGACCAGAAAAATTCTGTGATAATCTTCCGAAAGAAAGTTGGTTTGTTTCAGCAACACTCACTACATTGGATGCTCGAGTTGCTCCTTATATTGAAAAAATCAGCAAAAGAGATCCATATGCTGGGAAGGTAGTTACCGGTGGTATTGTATCTGCTAAAGATTCTAATTGGATGCTAAGCTATACGTTGAACAGACAACCTCATTTTAAAAGTCAACCAAAAGATCAATTAGTCGTTTGGATCTATGGTTTACTATCTAATAAACCAGGTAATTTTATTAAAAAAAGTATCACTGAATGTAGTGGAATCGAGATAGCACAAGAGTGGTTGTACCATATGGGCGTACCTGTAGATGAAATACCAGATTTAGCCCAGAATTCATGTAATACAATTCCATGTTATATGCCTTTTATAACATCTTACTTCATGCCTAGAGCATTAGGTGATCGTCCTTTAGTTGTCCCTAACGGATCTGTTAACTTAGCCTTCATTGGGAATTTTAGTGAAACAGAAAGAGACACAGTATTCACAACTGAATATTCAGTAAGAACTGCGATGGAAGCTGTTTATCAATTATTAAATATTGATCGAGGCGTCCCAGAAGTATTTGCATCTGCTTTTGATATTCGTACTTTATTAGCTTCAACCTCTCGCTTACTGGACGGAAAAAAATTAACAGATATAGATGCTCCATTTATCTTAAAACAAATAGGTAAATTAGGTATTCACAAAACGAAGGAAACAATAATCTATGATTTACTCAAAGAAAGTGAATTGATTGAATAAACTAACATCAAGTAAAGTATTGTGAAAGATTGATGATTTATCATAAAATTTAGATAAAAATCGGCTTGTTGATTACTATGATAATCACAAGCCATTTTTATTTACCAATTAATATACTCTAAAAATCAAAGTGACAATAGACTAATTATAGGAAGGCGCACTTCTCAAAAATTCCCCCTCATTTATTAAAATCGCCAGCAGCATTAATAGCTAGTTCATTGTATACGTTCTATAAACTGCTCTATTTGAGGTTCCATATTTTCCACGAAGCTTCACTACCATGAATGAAGATGGTTGGATCCCCTTCTCCCCTTACTTCTAATATAAGTGTTTTAAAACACGAACAACTTATTACCAAAATTTAATATATTCTTACAAATTCCTTCTTTCATTAAGCTGCACCGTTAGTTGAATAAAAAAAGAACTTTCTAAACAGCTCAATGATCTTCAAGTAAGGCCCCGTTAGTGAAGTGATTAAGGATTGATAATTTCACTAGAATATTCTCTTAAATATTCAATGGCTAATATCTCTGCGCCTTCCTCCGTCTCAATCAAAGACACGCCTTTTTTTATAGGCCTCCAATACTCCTATCCGCATTCTTCCTGCCACATATATACTCCTATTGTAAAAAGTCCATCCTTACTGGTAATAATGTGTATCGTATAGCATCTCCTGTTCAACTTACCTGCACCGGGAGTTGAAGAATATATAATTTAACATCTCACACATAAAAGCTGAACTAATACAAAAATTAGTTCAGCTTAAAAATAACTTGTTATTATATTACACATTTTATAAAGAATTTAATTACAACACCGTAGCTTCAGGCTCATAGGCGATCATTTCTTTAATGGTATTACCTTCGTCCATAATAGCGACGGTTGGCTTATGATCCTTTGCCTCTGTATTATCTACATAGACATAAGAAATGATAATCACGATGTCTCCCCGTTGTACAAGTCGTGCAGCTGCCCCATTGACACAAATCACTCCTGACCCACGCTCACCTGCAATAATATACGTTTCGAAGCGTGCGCCATTGTTATTATTTACGATATGCACCTTTTCGTTTGCTAGCATACCTACTGCATCTAAAATATCTTCATCGATTGTAATGGAACCTACATAGTTCAAATCCGCTTCTGTAACAGTCGCACGGTGGATTTTGCTATTCATCATCATTCGTAACATTTTATAAGCCTTCTTTCATATTAAAAATACAGTTATCGATTAAACGGGTGCTACCGATATACACAGCAGCCGCCAAAAGTACTTGTTCAGTGGCAGCAGTGACGGGGGTTAAATCAGGGTACGCTAAAAACTCAATATAATCGATTTTGCCATGTATTCGCGCTGTAAGGTGATATTTCGCTTTTGCTAGGGCACTATTTGCATCTCTGTTTGCTAAAAAGTTGTCGCGTGCCAGTAGTAATGCTTCGTTAATCGCCGGAGCTTCTTGACGATCTTGCTCACTTAAATAGACGTTGCGAGAAGATTTTGCTAAACCGTCCTCTTCGCGCACAATCGGCACGACACGCATCTCCAGTGGGAAGTTATAGTCGCGCACCATTGTAGCGATAATTGCCACTTGCTGGGCATCTTTTTGTCCGAAATAAGCACGAGTTGGCTGTGCCAAATGGAATAACTTTGCTACGACCTGCAAAACACCGTCGAAATGACCAGGGCGGCTAGCTCCGCAAAGTATTGTCGCCTGTTCACCTGCATACATGCGCATCCCCCCGCTATTTGGATACATTTCTTCAACACTCGGTGCAAAAACAATATCCACGCCTACAGACTCTGCCATAGCTATGTCACGTGGTAAATCACGTGGATAGCTTTCAAAATCTTCATTTGGACCAAATTGAGTCGGATTCACGAAAATACTCATAACTACTAGATCATTTTCTTCACGAGCTGCTTTCGCTAATGTTAAATGGCCTTCATGTAAATAGCCCATCGTTGGCACAAGACCGATTGTTTTTTGTCCTTGTTTGGCAGCTTGAATTTCTGCTGTGAGCGCTGTGATAGTAGTGAAGACTTTCATTTACTTAACGCCTCCATAAAGCTGATCCAATGCATCTTCTTTCATCGTAAAGAAATGCTTCGCTGCTGGGAATGTGCCTGCCTTCACAGCATCCACATAGCCAGCAATTCCTCGACTTGCCTCACTGCCCATATCGGCAAAACGTTCCACAAATTTTGGTACATGGTGTGAACCATAGCTCAGCATGTCATGGAACACTAATACTTGCCCATCCGCTTCCACACCAGCTCCAATACCTATAGTAGGGATAATGAGACTTTCAGAAACCATTTCTGTCACCTGATGTGGAATACACTCTAATACAACTGCACAGGCACCAGCCGCTTCACATTTTTTCGCATCTTCCAAAAGCTTTGCTGCTTGCTCAGCTGTCTTCCCCTGTACCTTATAGCCCCCAAGTACCCCAGCAGATTGTGGTAGCAAGCCTAGATGAGCAACCACTGGAATACCAGCGGATGTCAGTTTCGTAATAACAGGTATGACATCTCCTGCTCCCTCAACTTTTAATGCATCGGCTCCCGTTTCCTGCATCATAGACACAGCTGTTTTCAATGTGTCATTACTATCGCCATGATACGAGCCAAACGGCATATCAACGACCATAAACGTATTCTTTGCCCCGCGGCGTACAGCTTTTGCATGATGCACCATATCTGCCACTGTAACTGGCATCGTAGAATCATAGCCTAGCACGACCATTCCTAGTGAATCTCCTACTAGAATCATCTCGACGCCCGCTTGCTCCGCGAAAGTTGCAGCTGGGTGATCATACGCTGTCAGCATAACGATTTTTTCACCGGCTGCTTTCATCTTCAAAAAATCTGATGTTGTTTTCATCATGTAGTCCTCCTTTTTTAGAGAAAGAAAACAGAAAAACCCCTCTGTTCCTAAAAATGGGCAGAAGGGTAGTGTGCTCGTCCTTAATTAATTACGGCTAAACGTAATTACTATCTATGAACGCATCGTTTTCTTCCGTCCCTGTCTATAAAAGATCAAGGCAGATATTTGTTGTAAAATTTGCCTTACGTGTTGGAAGGTGCCGTTCACAAAAGGATACTGCCCTTCAGCACATACTATAACAGATAACCCTCGCTCTCTTCAAATATAATTTTCTAGCAATTGCCCTACCTTTTTTTATAATGCCTAAAATCAATTTAATTGACACCAAAGTCATTGTTATAGAGCATCCAGATTCTCACATAATTTGACAAACCATGTTATACGTCATATACTACCCACATACTATACAACATATAATATAAAACCATGTATAAGTAAATGAATGTGAGGTGGGAAGATGACATTTCAGCTTGGTTCTGCTTTACTCGACGCCTGTGTGTTAGCGATTGTAGACAAAGAGGATGCATACGGTTACTCATTAACACAGCAAGTTCAATCTGTGATGGATATATCAGAATCAACCCTGTACCCCGTATTACGTCGCTTACAAAAAGCGGACTATTTAAAAACTTATGACCAGCCCTATCAAGGCAGAAATAGGCGCTATTATCAAATTACCGAGCAAGGTCGCATACGATTATTGGACCTGTTACAGGAATGGCAGTTGTATAAACAAAAGGTTGACTGTGTACTTTTAGGAGGGGAATTAAATGGATAGAGCAAGCTATTTGAAAAAGCTACGCGGCAAGTTACGTCGCCTTCCTGCGCAAGAGTTAGATGCTGCGCTTGCCTATTATGAAGAATATTTTGATGAAGCAGGAGGGGAAAACGAACAGCAAGTCATTCTACAGCTCGGCTCCCCTTCTCAGGTTGCATCGCAAATACTGGCTGATTTTGCATTAAAGGATTTCGATGTAACACCAGCTTCTACTAAAAAGAATATGACAACTATTTGGCTCATTATTCTTGCAATATTATCAGCGCCACTTTCATTACCTATTCTAGCTACTGCTGTAGCACTTATTATTTCATTAGGCGCAGTCGTATTCAGTTTTGTTATAGCCATTGTAGCAACAGTATTAGGGATCTTTTTTGGTGGCCTTGCGGCGCTTATCTCCGGCTTCTTCGTACTTACCGAACATTGGCCTACAGCATTACTCTTTATGGGTATAGGATTAATCGTTACAGGCTCAGGCGTCCTGCTCTTCCCTATCATCACTCGCTTTGTAAAGAAAATCGGACTTGTCTGCGTTGAAGTATTGGCAGGTTTATTCCATAAAGTCATAAAAAAGCGCAAGGGGGGCTTGTAAATGATTTCTCGTCATAAACTCATTGCTGTTACCATGATCACTTTAGGGCTTTTACTAGCCGTTATCGGTTATCTCTCTGGTGGTAAATGGTCGATTATTAAAGATGACACTGGCATTCATGTGCCAACTAAACAGTCGCTTGTTAATAATTCTTATACACTTGAAGCATTCACCAGCATCGATGTTTTCACTGACTATGGAGATGTCGAAATCGTTTCTGGGGACAGTTATGCGTTAGAGGTCAATGCGATTGAGGATGCAGACGTTAGCTATAGTGTAAAAAACGGTACGCTGACTGTTGAAACTGAAAGTAAGAAAAAAAATCGTCTATCCTTTGGCTTTAGTGTTAATCAAACACCATCCATTAAAATTTATGTCCCTGAGAAGGTGGCGTTGAATAAAGTTGTTGTCGACAGTAATTTCGGAGATACAACGCTTCGTGGCCTGCACTATCAGCAACTCAATGTAATAAGTAATTACGGCGATATCCGATTTAAGCATATCGATGGCATAAACACCGAAATTACCCAATCTTTTGGTGATATGACGCTTGAGCAATTTACAAGTAACGGCTTCGTTGCGGAAAGCGAGCATGGTGATATTGACATTGACGGTACTTTAAACGGCCAAACAACGATAACATCTAGCTTTGGTGATACAACACTAAACTTACAAAACAAAAAAAGTGACTTAGGCTATGAATTGAACACAGACTTTGGCGATATTACGGTTGATCGTCAGGAGCAAAGCAGTAAGGTTTCACAGCTAGTTAAAGGTGATCACCAGCTGAGTGTCTCTCTTTCACACGGGGACTTAGCATTATCACTACATTGAAAATCGCCGGTTGAATGACATGTATCGCTGATAGCAACGGCAATATCGCTGATAGAAGTAGATAAATCGCTGGTAGCAACGAGTTTATCGCTGATAGATGCAGGTAAATCGTCGATAGAACCGAATTATCGCCGATAGCAAAGCGTGTTAAAACCCTAAAACAAAAGCTGCGAGAAGTAAGTCGTCCTCGCAGCTTTTCCTATGACAAAATTTTAATATCCCCAGAATAAATTGTTCGAACTGTGCCATCGTTCAGTGTTAGCTGTAACACACCATCTTCTGTAATGCCACTAGCAACACCCTCAAAGCGTTCGCGAATCGTTGTCACTTCGATTCGTTGTCCAATGGTGCACGACAATTCTTCCCATAGCCCTTTAATACTAGCAAATCCTTCGTTAACAAACAGATCTGTGAATTGCTCTAAGTATTGTAAAATCGTTGCAACCAAGGCGGCGCGGTTAATCTCTTCTCCCGCTTCCAAACGTAACGATGTCGCAATGTCTGAAATATCTGGTGAGAAATCCGTTGCTACTTGGTTGGCATTGATACCGACTCCCACAAGTAATGCTTGAACAAGATCCGCTTCTGCTTGCATCTCCGTTAAAATACCGGTACATTTTTTACCGTTAACGAGTAAATCATTTGGCCATTTAATAGCGGGCTCCACATTTTTATACAATGTTTTAATCGCCATTGTCACTGCAACAGCCACGACTAGCGTAAATGAAGATGCTTGCTGTGGTGACACGTCAGGTCGCACAATAATCGTCATCCAAATGCCTGTACCATGTGCAGATTCCCACGACCTTGCCATACGACCACGCCCTGCTGTTTGTTCTTCTCCGATAACAATTGTGCCATCTGGGGCGCCTTCCTGTGCAAGCTTATGGGCAATAGTCTGCGTAGAATCGACCACATCAAAATGGTGAATTTCACGACCAAAGCGCTTTGTATTTAGAAACAGTTCGATTTGTGTAGGGCTTAAACTATTGGGCACTCCAGTTAACACATATCCCTTTTTCTTTACTGTTTCAAATATGTAACCTTCTTCCTGCAATGTCTGCATATGCTTCCAAATAGCTGTACGCGATACACCTAGTGAATTCGCTAACTCTTGCCCCGAAACGGCCTCACCGTTCGCAACTAATAATCTTTTTAAAATTTCATCTTTCATGGATATACTCATGCTAAATCAATCCTTTAGTATAGTGTATTATTAGTTTTATATTGCTATGAAAACGTTGACTTATTTGTATTTATCATACTGTAAATTACAACAATTGACTACCTACCGTCATCAAGTGAAACTTCAATCAGTGTCAATTTTCTTTCCTCACTGATTGTTAGGTACATCAATCGGCTTGATTGCTCTCTTATCTTTCCACATAGGGTGAGCGTCTTACTGACCGTTCACGCGGAATCAAAATGCATTCGCGAACATTTTTTTCTAGAAGACTCCCCCATAAGAGATTGGCACAACTTAATGCTCAATATAAAAAAGCAAGTGACCCGTCCAATGCCTTTATAAAAGCATCCTTTTTGGTCACCTGCTGTCAATAATTATAAGGGCTTTTCACCCTTCATGGACATATTTATGCTCAATCCATTCTTTTATCTGCTGTCGGTCATTTTGAAGCTCACCGTTAACGACTGCTTCAAGCATTGCCTGCAAAGCCTCTTTTATCCATGGTCCGCGCTTTTGTCCAGACCATTTTAATAAATCCATGCCATTTACTACCAGATCTTGTCGCTCCCGAATAGGCAACTTTGTCTGTGCCTCAAGAATACTGTATGGTGGCTTCGGAACATCAAGCTGCCTTAACTCAGCAAAGTAAAGAGCAGCTTCAAGCTCTTCTTCCATGTACGTGAAATAGTCCATATTTGTCCAGCCGCTAGTTAACGTCTTACAAGCCGCTAATACAGCTTTGACAAAAGCCATTTCTTTTTTCGATAAACGATAGCTTCGCAACACGTCTTGCCAATTTTCACCTTGTATGAAGGCAAAATAAGACCACCCAAATAACTTATCCTGTACGCAAAAGCCACGCCAATTTTCTGCATGGAAATCCCCATGTAAATAGTCATCCAAACCGCTTTCCTGGAGCTTCTTTATGCCATTATAGACATCTTTTCCAAGCCAAAGTTTATCTAGTTCTGCCTTTAGTCGCTCTTTGGCTATCCAAGCAATATCAGCCGCCTTCTCCTGCATTGCTCGTAATGTGATTTCTTCGATTGAAAAACCAAGCTGCGCAGAAAAACGCACAGCCCGTAACATTCGTAGAGCATCCTCAGCAAAGCGTACCTTCGCTTCACCTACTGCCCGGATGACACCCTTCTCAATATCAAGTTGCCCCCCGTAATAATCGACCAGAGAACCATCACGACGCATGGCAATGGCATTCATCGTAAAGTCACGGCGCTGTAGATCCTCTTCAAGAGAACGGACAAAGTGCACTACTTCAGGTCTACGGTGATCGGTATATTCTCCATCGGTTCGATAAGTCGTTACCTCAACAGGGGCAGCTGGCACAATGACAAGCACTGTGCCGTGCTGAATACCAATATCAACTGTTCGTTTAAAAACAGTCTTCACTTCTTCTGGCAAGGCATTTGTCGCTACGTCAACATCATGTACAGGTCGACCAAGCAGTGCATCTCGCACTGCACCGCCAACGACAACTGCTTCAAAACCAGCCTTCTCTAATTGTTCAATGACTGAGAAGGCTGCCTGCCATTCCTTATTGTTTTGCATGATTTTTTTCCGCAACCTTCTCGTACAATTTTTCATACTGCTCAACAATCTTGGATGAGTGGAATTTTCCATTAACAGCACGCATGGCAGCTTCACGGAAATTTTGTAATTTTTCTTCATCATTCAATAAATCGACGGCATATTGTGCAACTGTATCCGTATCGCCTAATTCCACTAAGTAACCGTCCACACCATGATCAATGACTTCTGGAATTCCACCAACAGCCGAACCGATACATGGCACACCACAAGCCATCGCTTCTAGTAGTACAAGTCCAAATGACTCTTGCTGTGAAAGTAATAGTTTAAGATCACTAATAGAATACAATTCAGCTAAGTTTTCTTGTTTTCCTAAAAACAAAACATCCTTGACATATGGACTTTCCTTTACTTGATCCATGACACGATGTTTTTCAGGGCCATCCCCTACTAATAAGAGCTTTGCTTTCATGTTAGTGCGGATCTTCATAAAGGCATCCACAATATGCGGAAGGTTTTTGATTTTACGGAAGTTGGATACGTGAATGATAACTTTTTCATCAGCTTGAATACCAAACTGTTCTTTTAAGTTTCCTGAGTCTAGTTGTCGGTATTCACGCTCATCAACGAAGTTATAAATCGTTTCAATTGGCTTTGCAGTATCAATGAGTTCGTATGTTTGTTCTTTTAATGCCTCTGATACTGCCGTTACTACATCTGACTTATCAATACCATATCTGATGGCCTGGGAAAGTGTAGAATCCTGCCCAAGTACCGAAATATCTGTACCATGCAATGTTGTCACGATCCCTATATTTTGACCACTCATTTCACGCGCTAGCACCGCACAAACTGCATGTGGTATTGCATAATGCACATGTAGCACATCTAGCCCTTCATCTTTAATCACGTCCGCCATTTTACTCGCTAATGCAATATCATATGGTGAATATTGAAACACTGAATAATTGTTTACTTCTACTTCATGGAAAAAGACGGTTGGATAAATTTTATTCAATCGAAATGGTACGCTCGAGGTGATGAAATGAATTTCGTGTCCTCTCTCTGCTAGCATTTTTCCTAATTCTGTTGCGATAACACCAGAGCCTCCAACTGTTGGATAACAGGTAATGCCGATTTTAAGCTTTCTCATTCGATTATCATCCTTTCTGAATCACGTCTTTTAGTCTCGTCTTTCTTGAATCAGTCTCCAATCCACAAAACCTTCTTGCAGGCCTTTTAGTAATATTTCCCCGGTACCCATATTTGTTGCCAGTGGCACTTGGTAAACATCACAAAGACGAATAAGTGCAGAAACATCTGGCTCATGTGGTTGTGCTGTTAATGGATCACGGAAGAAAATCACCATGTCCATATCATTATTGGCAATCATTGCGCCAATTTGTTGGTCCCCACCAAGCGGACCCGAGCGAAAACGTGTTACCTCTAAACCTGTGGCGTCAATAACACGTTGCCCTGTTGTACCAGTAGCGTATAGCGTGTGCTCAAGTAAAATATCTTTGTAAGCAATAGCAAACTGTACTAAATTATCTTTTTTACGATCGTGTGCGATTAGTGCGATTTTCATAAATTTTCCATCCAATCTTTAGATGATGTTTTCCAAACCATAAACAAGCTGATCCATTTTCATGACTTCCTCTATACAAAATGCGACGCCTGACATGAAGGAATTACGATTTAATGAGTCATGACGAATGGTTAGTAGTTGCCCGTCACCACCAAATAATACTTGCTGGTGTGCTACTAAGCCAGGTAAACGAACAGAGTGAATGCGCATACCATCAACATCAGCACCTCTAGCGCCATCAATCGTTTCCGACTCCTCTGGATGACCTTGCGCTTTTTGTGTTCGCACCTCTTGAATCATTTGTGCCGTTTTAACAGCAGTACCAGATGGGGCATCTAGTTTTTGATCGTGGTGCATTTCAATAATTTCCACATCAGGTAAGTATTTTGCCGCTTCCTTGGCAAATTTCATCATCAGGATGGCACCAATCGCAAAGTTAGGTGCAATAATACAGCCTAACTCCTTTTCTTTGGCAAGTGCTGATAATTCCTCTAGTTGCGCATCTGTAAAACCTGTTGTACCGATCACAGGACGTACATTTAAATTCAATGCCTCTTTTGTATGCTGATATACCGCATGTGGATTTGTTAAGTCCACTAATACGTCTGGTGCAGTCACTTCTACTAGGTCATCCATATCTGTAAATATTGGTGCTGTATAACTCGCAGGGAACATATCTAAATCTGCTAGTGTTGCCCCTATTTCTTTATAATCTAGTACAGCTACTAATTCCATTTTGTCATGTTTCATGACTGTATGTACAGCTTCAGCTCCCATTTTTCCTCTCGGTCCTGCAATTGCTACACGTATCGACATTATTCATCATCCTTTCTTGTCCAGCGACCTTTATCTCTCGTTTCAAATTTATGTATGACACGTAGAAGCGCTTCATCTAGATTAATGCCCTGTGCATTAGCAAAGCATACTAAAACAAAGAAAAAGTCGCCTAATTCTTCTTCAATGCTGTTTACTTCTTCCGTACTCTTTTTTTTCTTCTGTCCATAAACATCCTGAACTTCACGTGATAATTCACCAAGCTCCTCAGTCAAACGTGCCAGTAATTCAAATGGTGGGAAATAGCCTTCTTTAAATTGCCCAATATAATCATCCACGCGTTTTTGCAAAGCTTGCATTGTAACTTGTTCTGTCATCGATTATCACACTCCTATCTCCATCGTATAAAATTTACACCATTGTTGTCAAAAACAATAAAATGACAGATAATAGAATCCACTACTTCATTTGTTTGGAACTCCAGGAGGTCTTATGCTTAAACAGATCAAAATACGCAATATTGTCGCAATAATGCTCGGAGCTGCAATTTTTAGCTTTGGCTTTGTACACTTTAATATGCAAAATCAGCTTGGTGAAGGCGGTTTTAGCGGGATTACCCTAGTGCTTTATTTTACATTAGGTTGGGATCCTGCATTACTTAATTTACTACTGAATATTCCAATGTTTATTCTCGGCTGGCGTCTACTCGGAAAAAAAGCATTTATTTATACCATCATCGGCACAATTTCTGTATCTATTTTCCTAAAAATTTTTCAAAAATACCAGTACACAATTCACTTAGAGGATGATTTATTCCTCGTAGCTCTTTTTGCCGGGGTCTTTGTTGGACTCGGTCTCGGAATAGTGTTCCGCTTTGGCGGTACAACTGGCGGTGTAGATATTTTAGCACGACTCGCTCATAAATATTTTGGTTGGAGTATGGGAAAAACAATGTTTATGTTTGATGCTATCGTGATTTTACTGTCATGGCTAACATTTTTAGATGCACGCTCCATGATGTATACACTGGTCGCAGTATTTGTCGGTGCACGTGTCATCGATTTTGTACAGGACGGGGCATATGCGGCGCGCGGAGCATTAATTATTTCTGAGAAGTCTAGTGCTATTGCAGATTTAATTGCACTACGTATGGAACGTGGCGTGACGATCTTAGAAGGCCATGGTCACTTTACAAAGCAACCAAAAGACGTGCTATATTGTGTTGTCGGGCGCAATGAGGTAGTACGCTTAAAATCTATTATTCACGAAATAGATCCTCACGCCTTCGTTTCTATTTCGGAAGTGCGAGATGTTGCAGGAGAAGGCTTCACACTCGACGACCAAAAACAACCAATCCAATAAAGAGAAACTTCAATCCGTGGGGAGTTCTTCTTCCCAACGGATTGTTAGTTGAACCAATCGGGCTTTTACGGTCAGTTTACCGGCTTACTGACCGTTATTGCGGGATAAAGAGAAACTTCAATCCGTGGGGAGTTCTTCTTCCCTACGGATTGTTAGTTGAACCATTCGGGCTTTTACGGTCAGTTTACCGGCTTACTGACCGTTATTGCGGGATAAAGAGAAACTTCAATCCGTGGGGGGTTCTTCTTCCCCACGGATTGTTAGTTGAACAAATCAGGCTTTTACGGTCAGTTTACCGGCTTACTGACCGTTATTGCGGGATAAAGAGAAACTTCATTCCGTGGGGAGTTCTTCTTCCCTACGGATTGTTAGTTGAACCAATCGGGCTTTTACGGTCAGTTTACCGGCTTACTGACCGTTATTGCGGGATAAAGAGAAACTTCATTCCGTGGGGGGTTCTTCTTCCCCACGGATTGTTAGTTGAACAAATCAGGCTTTTACGGTCAGTAATTCGACCACCTTGTTAATTCGTTCTACTCTTTCATCTTGAGGTATACCCGCTTAATTTCAGCGGGTATTTTTTTCGTCTTATTGGCGTTAGAATCTATTGGGTACGATTACTTCGCAAGCTGAAGTTTTCACATCTCTTACTGCAAGCTTGAAAGAAAAAAACTCGCTATAATGGCATTACCACTATAACAAGTTTTTTTATTAGTCGTCGCTTCGCATACCAGTAAAGATTAAAATCAAACGTAATAATTCTAATACAGCTACTGCTGCTGCGGCAACATATGTTAATGCTGCGGCATTTAACACTTTACGTGCTGGGCGTTCTTCTTCATTTGTAATGATTCCTAGCGAATTCATTTGCACTAGCGCTCGCTTCGATGCATCAAACTCTACTGGTAACGTCACTAATTGGAATACTACACCAGCTCCTAATAAAACAATCCCTAAAAGCAACATATTCGAACTACTTGCAAAAATACCAATCATAACGAAAATCCAAGAAGCATTTGAGGAAATATTCGCCACTGGCACAAGCTTACTACGTAATGTAAGCATTGAATAAGCTTCTTTATGTTGGATAGCATGACCTACCTCGTGGGCAGCTACTGCAGCACCAGCAACACTCGCTTCATGAAAGTTACTTTCCGATAATGCAACTGTTTTGGTTGCCGGATTATAGTGATCAGATAACACACCTTGCGTCGGAACAACTCGCACATCATATAAGCCGTTCGCATCTAAAATCGCACGCGCTACCTCAGCACCCGTTTGTCCCTTCATTGTACGTTCCTTTGCGAATTTTTTATACGTGCCCTTTACTTTCATCTGTGCGTACAGTGGCAGTATCAATATTATCGCAAAATAAACAATATACATACCTATTGACAATTTTTTTAACCCCTTTCTAACTCGATACTATAATTCTATAGACTTTTACCTAATTCGGCAAATATTTGCGCCACCTCATTGAGAAAATAGCAAGAAGGATACAGGCAATTGACAACCAAAATGTAAAATAACCAATATAGTTTGTATAACTTGCTAAATCTCGATACATGGGCATTTGCCCAAACACATAATCGATCACATCATTATGCAAAGTCCATACAGCTGCTACGGCAACATGCCAGTATGTAAATACATACTTCCCAATGTAAAGCACTGCTTGCACAGCCATCGCAAAATGCGAACCGACAAGCATCCAGCCCTGCCAACCAATAGAACCTGTTTCAACCAACGTCCAAATGTTCATGACATCCGCCCATAAGCCGTATTTCACCAATGTTACAAGCGCTAATACTTCCATAAGGGGCCAACTTTTACCTACAATCCATGCCGTTAATACAAAGCAAAAAAACAAACTGGCAGTCGGACTGTCCGGTACGAAAATATAAAAAATAGGCTCCGTGATGGCAAGTTGCCAGCCATACCAATAATAGCCGTAGATCGTTCCTAATAGATTCACGATAAGTAATACTATTAAAAATGATTTATGCGTAAGGAGATACCAGATGTTTGCACGTGTCATTTGCATAAATAAAACTCCTTTACTATCCGTCTTTACTAAGATGTCTTTTTTTCTTTAATATTATGTATGAATTGACGTGTGGTGCTCGTAAACGCCTCTTTGTTGACAAAAAATAATTGTTTGTCGATGCGAATATACGGTTTTTCTATACTAACTCCGGTTTTAGATACGCGTTTCCATTTGACTCCATTCTCACCGTTAAAAATAGCTAAAAAGCTAGAAAAAAAGAGCCAGTTTCCTGACTCTTTCAAACTAATGTTATTCTACAGGCTTTAAGCTTGCGATAAATTCAGCTAATTGTTTAGCTTCTTCATCAGTACCATGGAATTGGCCACCTGGCATACCGCCACGACCATTTTTCATGATATCTTCAATCTCTTCAGCTGTTAACGTATTACCTAATAATGATGGTGCAGCTGGACCGCCACTTAAATCAGCAGCATGACAGCCAATACAAGACTTAGCCTGCTCACCAGAATCACCATTCCAGATTGCAAAACCTGGTAGTGTTTCATCAATAACAACTTCAACTTCTTCTTTAATTTCGCCTTGTTTCTTAGATGCTTCCCAGTCATGGTTTACAACTGATTCCCAAGTTAAATAGAACATTGAAGCTAGTGTTAATAACATGAACGCTGTTGGTAATGGACGTTTAGATGGACGACGTTCTGGTGTCGTATCTAAGAACGGCATTAATAAAAGCGCCATGAACGCAATACCCGGCATTACAATTGCTCCGATTACATTGTATGGACCAGAAGCATATGTGTATTTTAATAATTGGTACACGAATAAGAAGTACCAGTCCGGTAATGGAATATAAGCTGTATTTGTCGGGTCAGCCTGTCCCTCAAGTGGAGACGGGTGAGCGACAGTTAACAATAAATAACCAATTAAGAAAACAGCACCGACCATCCACTCTTTAAGCAAGAAGTTTGGCCAGAAAGCTTCTGTTTTACCTGGGTATTCGGAATAATCTTTTGGAACGTTCGGCATTCTGTGATTCGCTTTAATACGAGAATCGCCGACAAATTTCATTCCTTTTCCGCGATGCATAGTGTCCCCTCCTTTAAAAAGTCATCGAACCGTCAAGTGTAAATCACAACGGTCCAGAAATTCCTTGACGACGAATCATGATAAAGTGTGCTGCAAGTAACCCAAACAATACTGCAGGTAAGAAGAATACATGAATCGCAAAGAATCGTGTTAACGTTTGTGCACCGATAATCGTTGCGTCACCCGCTAACAATACTTTAATCATTTGACCGATAAACGGTACAGATGCGGCAATTTCGATACCTACTTTAGTAGCGAATAATGCTTTCATATCCCATGGTAATAAATAGCCTGTGAAACCAAGACCAATCATTACACCAAAAATACCTACACCAACCATCCAGTTTAACTCACGAGGTTTCTTATATGAACCCGTGAAGAATACACGAAGTGTATGTAAGAACATCATTACGATAACTAATGAAGCTCCCCAGTGGTGCATACCGCGTACGATTTCACCGAATGCTACTTCGTTTTGTAGATAGTAAACTGATTTCCAAGCATTTTCGATATCTGGTACATAATACATTGTTAAGAACATACCAGAAAGAATTTGAATTACTGTGATGAAGAATGTTAATCCACCAAAGCAGTAAACGAATGCTGAAAAATGGTGTGCAGGGTTAACGTGCTCTGGCACTTCGTGGTCGGCAATATCACGCCAAATCGGTGTAATATCTAATCGTTCATCGACCCAATCATAAATTTTGTTTAGCACTGAATTCGTACCCCCTTACAAATTAAACTAGAGTATTTGCTCTTGATGGACCAATCATTAAATAACCATCTTTTTCTTGTACTTCAAATTCATCCAACGGACCTAGAGGTGGTGTACCTGCAATGTTCTTTCCGTTTTTCTCGTAACGCCCAGCGTGACAAGGACAGAAGAATTGATCTGGGTGTGCTGTATCGCCCGCCCAGTTTACTGTACAACCTAAATGCTTACAAACTGGTGATAAAGCGATTATTTCATCACCGCTTTTATAAACCCATGCAGCGTTTGTAACATCAGATTTGTACCATGCGTCAACTTGTTCAAATGTGAAGTCAACTTTAATAGGCTCTTCAGTGATGTCAGCGATTTTTTGTTCTGTTAAGACGAAATCCCCACCAGCGTGTTTTTGTAGCACTGGGTCTAACGCAAAACGAACCATCGGCATCAGCATACCTGCCGCCATAAATCCGCCTACACCAGTAAGTGTATAACTTAGAAATTGACGACGTGAAACTCGATTGTTACTCATCCTTTTCCCCCCTCTAACTTTAAAGGTCAGTCCAACGGACATACTTTTACAAATAGTAATACTAGGACATATCTATGATATATCAAGTCCATAGCTTGGTCAATATAGCATTCTGTGGAAAGCTGTAGAATGTGAACATTTATTGAAACAAATTGTTAAATCTGTGCCCATTTAGTCGAAAACAACGGAATTACTTGTCGTAATTGATCTTCGAGAATGGAGTTTTTCACGCCTTTATCCATCGATTCTAGCGGAATGGCTGGTAACCAAATGACATTTACAACATCTCCAATATTTGTCCAAAAATGGTCACAAGTAATGAAGAACACATGCTTAAAGCCAGCATTATGTAATTGTGCCTCTAATTGCACTGGCATTTCTTCGTTTTTCAACGTAGTACTATAAGAAAATGGTGGCATGACAAGCAAACGGCCTTTAAATTGCTGCTCGATAAAAGCCGTGAGCGATAACAAAAAATCTGCTTCCGCACCACTCTGCTTCATTTTTTCATTCGTTAAATCGATGGCTACGAGTGGTACAATCGCTGTGTCGATAAATTCCTTCTGTGCCATAAACGATGTCACATCGTTTGCATTAAAATACATCTTAATAACCCTCCTCATATTGCTAATTTACTTAGCCCCTGACATAAGAGCGTCCGGATTTTAATTGTGTGTAAGCTTGCATGAGGGCCCCGACTGGATGTCGGTCATTTCATTAAAGCCACAGGACGTGGCATTTTTACCAACGGAGGTCAGTGAGCTACAGTGAAAATTCGCCAGAGGCTTTATCAACGTTTACACGCTCCCTAAGAAAGAGCTACTACCGAGCTACTACCGCTCTCTGCTCGCCATCTGTTGAGATATGTGTGCCTGTGGTAAATCGAAATAAAAAATGCCCTTCTCCACTCCATAAATAGGATAACCAATAAAAAGTGAAAACAATCATTCACTTGTCATGTTACCATATAGAAGTGGATAATGGACATTCAATTTTTACCTATGAGGCAAATGTTTAGCGCAGATTAGCTGTTTCTTTTAAAACCTGTAACAAATTTGACAATTCATAAAAGCGTTCTTCATCTCCCTGGTCCAGGGCTTCATCAATCTGTGCGAGTAATTTTTCTTCTTGGAATACGAGTAAGCTGTTCGAAAGCAGCTCTTCTGCCAGTAAACGATCTTTTTCACTGACAATCAGTGTTTCTGGCATATAAGGGTTTTCTTCAAGAACTGCTAAGTATTGTGCACTCGGAGGTATATTTGGAAAATTCAATTGTATATACATATCTTCGTGTTCATGTAAGCGTAAATCATGGAAAGATTTCTCAGCATCTGCTGTCATCACATTGCCTTTGTAAAAACGAAATGGCACACCAGTTGAGTCAACTGTAGACATCACCATTGCTCTAGGACAATAATGCGCTTCTTCGACAAATCGTATTCGCTTTAACAACTCATCATTACTTAATAAGTAGTTTAAAATCCATACACACTCACGACGTTTCAATTGATAATTTTTTAAAAACCATCGAACAAATGCTTTTTTATCGACAACTGATACAGAAGCAGTCATACCCACTCCCTCCTTTACTCAAATTCTAAGCTTTCTAACTTTTCTTGCCACTCTGGTTCACCAGGTTGAACGCGTATTAATTGACCAAGTACCTCTTTTGCTTCTGAACGCTTGCCTTCTTCTAATAAGAAATAAACATATTTTTCTAAAAATGTTGCGTCTTCCTTAAAATCAGTATATGCCAAACGATAAAATTCGTATGCACGGTCGTACAATTCTAAATTAGCATATGCATCCGCTGCGAACGGGTACAATGTTGACCATTCAAAATCATTTTGTTGCAACGTTTCAAATAACTCAACGACATCCTCAGACCGTTCTTGCTGTGTCAAAACAGAGATCAGCGCTAACACCGCCTCCATATATTCAGGATCTAATGCAATCGCCTCACGTAAATAATTTTCGGCTTCATCTGTCAGACCATTTTTCAATGCCATTTTACCAGCAAATAAGAAAAGTGATTTATCGTACTCGTCACGCTTTAAGCCTTCTTTAATAGCCGCATACGCTTTTGTATTGTCCTCCGACATGGCATAGCTTTCCGCAAGCAATAGATACGCTGAGAAATAATCAGGATCTAATTCTTTTAACTCCTCTAATTGCTTAATGGCCATTTCATATTTTTGCGATTGGAACGCTGAATAGGCAGCACCAAATAATATATCGGGCTTCACTTCATCTTCAAGTGCAGCTAAATAATAGTCTAAAGCTGTTTCATAAGCAGCCCCTGCACGATATACCTCAGCAAGTCGCTCAACGAGACTTACACCAGCAAATTCTTCTTGTAGTGCATGCAATTCCTCGTAAAGACGTGCGGCCTCTAGAAAACGTCCTGTTTCAAACATTAGCTCTGCTTTAGCAAATTGTAAAAGTGGCTCATCAGGTAAAATAGCTAGCGCTTCATTAATGCGCTTTTCTGCCACTTCAAATAACCCTTGCATTTGATAGTAATCTGCTAACACCAATAATGCCTGTGGGTATTCTGGGGACGTATCTTCTACTTCTAATAGTAAATCTAACGCTGCGTCCTCATCAGCAAGCTCCATTAAGACATTTGCACGATCAATTTTTAACTGTGCCTCTTCTGGGAATAAAAATTGTAAATGCTCTAGTACACGGTCTGCTTCCTTCATGTATCCATACTGCATAAATACTTCCGCAAGTGCGTAAGTTTCTTCTGGTAGCTCCTTTGTTAAAAACGATTCAAGTAGTTGATCTATTAAAGTTAAATCCCCTTGCTCAAGTGCTTGCATTATTTCAGTCATCGCATTGTTCACAGTCATTCACCTATTCTTTCCTTAATACCTTTATGCTACAAAACATTCTCTTCCGAAACAAGAAAAAACTCCCCAAAAAGTATTGGAGAGCCTCGTGTTGATTATTGTTTCACAGCTTCAACATGCTCGAAAAACGCCGGGTAAGACACTGCTATACATTGTGCATCATCTAATGTCACGACACCATCGCTTATTAATGCTGCAACAGCACCCATCATACCGATGCGGTGGTCACCATATGTTTTTAAACTTGCCCCTTGTAAAGGCGTTGGCCCTTCGATAATCATGCCGTCCTCTGTGGCTTCAATAGTAGCCCCTAATTTTTTCAGTTCATCCACTACAGCTGTAATACGATCGGTTTCCTTTACTTTTAATTCCTCAGCATCCTTAATAATCGTTTTACCTTGTGCCTGAGTCGCTAATAACGCAAGTATAGGAATTTCATCAATCAGTCTTGGAATGATGTCACCTTCAATTGTAGTTCCTGTCAATTTGGACGTTTCAATTGTAATCGTTGCAGTAGGCTCTGATTGACCATCTTTATGTGGTATTACTGCCATAGATGCGCCCATATTCTGTAAAACCTCTATAATACCGTCTCGAGTTGGGTTGATGCCCACATTTTCTAACACGATACGACTATCCTTACAAGTAGCACCAGCCACTAAGAAAAAGGCAGCTGAAGAGATATCACCAGGCACAGCAACATGGGTACCTGTAAGTGTTTGTCCTCCTTTTAGTGAGATAATCCCGTTGTCCTCATCAACCTGTGCACCAAATTGACGCAGCATTCGTTCAGTATGGTCTCGTGATACTTCTGTTTCTCTTACTATTGTTGTCCCTACTGCACGTAAACCAGCAAGCAAAACAGCTGATTTTACTTGCGCACTTGCAACGGGCATTTTATAGTCGATTGCTTGTAACGGTGTCCCTTGAATGGCTAATGGTGTGAATTGTCCATCAGCTCTTCCTGTAATATGCGCACTCATTTGACGTAAGGGGTCAATAACGCGACGCATTGGACGCTTTCCAATAGATGCATCGCCTGTCATTACTGTATGGACATTCGAACCAGCTAAAATTCCAAGCATTAAGCGTGTCGTTGTACCCGAGTTACCTGTGTATAATACCTCTGTAGGTTCTTGCCAACCATCAATACCTGGACTGTCAATTGCTACATTTGTTCCTTCAACATCAATTTTCACACCAAGCTTACGGAAGCAATCTATTGTGCTTAAACAATCCTCACCTAGTAAAAAGCCATCGACCGTCGTTTTTCCAGTTGCGATCGAGCCAAACATGATAGAGCGGTGTGATACTGATTTATCACCTGGAATTGTTAATGTCCCTTTTAAGGATGGTTTATGATACTGTAATACTTTTTCACTCATAGCTATTTCTCCCTCCATATGAAGATAGAAAGCGCCGATACATCGACGCTTTCTCTTTTATCAAGGCACTCAGCGCTATGACACGAGCGCGAACGCATTTTTTCTATGAAATATATGTTTCAAAGTTTGCACGTTTTTGAATACAAGCTGCAGCACGTTCACGGTCACTTTCACTTTGCAAGCTAATGACAAGTACTCCGAAGACGTCTTCTCGAGATTCCACGATACGCAAGTTTGTAATACTGATTGCTTCATCAGCCAGTATACCTGTCACCTCAGAAATAACCCCTGGGTAGTCAGGAACATCCACATACAAATCAAAGGATGTAAACATAGCACCTGCACTAATTGGAAGTTCATCACGCAAGTCTTTCGCAACAGCAAAATAATTTTGTATATCGTCTGAATTACCGTCTAATAACAGTTCCTTGACACGGTCCATTTCTGCTTGCCAGCCCTCTAACTGCGCAATGAGCTCATCACGATTTTGTAGTGTAATATCACGCCACAATATCGGATTAGACGATGCAATACGCGTCACATCACGGAAGCCACCTGCCGCGAGTGAGCGTGTCATGGGATACTCTCCATTCTCTTCTCCGAGCTGATGAACGAGAGAGGCTGCGATGACATGTGGAAAATGACTTACAACAGCTGTCATATGATCATGTTCACGTGCTGATACACTTACAACTTTCGCATGTGTAAATTTTAATAGACTTTCAAGCTGAGCCATATTAATAATTTCTTCACCTGCAAGTGGCGTCAGCATATAATATGCATTTTCGAAAAGATGCGCCTTTGCGGCTAAAACGCCACTTTTGTGAGAACCCGCCATTGGGTGTCCGCCGATAAACGTAATCCCCTGAGCACGTAATTCTCCAGCTTTTTGCATAATCATTTTTTTCGTACTACCTGTATCTGTTACGATTACTTTATTTTTTAACGGCCATGATTTGAGTTGTTCCATCCACTCAAGTGTAGCATTGACGGGCGTGCCAAAAATGATGACATCGACGTCGGCAGCGACATCTTTCGGATCGGTTACAACCTCATGCACTATCTTTAATGTCTTTGCATGCTCACGAGTTTTGGCATCCATATCATAGCCTATAATTTGGGTTTCTGGTGCTTTCTGTAGAGCAAGGGCAATCGAGCCTCCAATTAAGCCTAGCCCAATAACGAGTACTTTGCGACTCATGCAAAAACCCCTTGCTCTTTTAACACCGCTTCAAGATGTCCTAATAATGCTTCGTTCTGAGCTTTTGTACCGATTGTTACACGGATAAACCCTGGTGTACCTAGAGCATTCCCACTCCGGATAATAAAACCACGTTTCATCAGTTCTTGGAACACAACATCGCTATCAGCATTCGTATTAAAGAAAATAAAGTTCGTATCAGATGGGTAGTAAGTTAAATTATGCTGTTCACAAAATTCAACGTATTGCTTTTTGCCTTTTTCATTTGCTTCACAACAAGCTTTAATATAGTCTTGATCGCTCAGTGCAATCGCCGCTACAGCTTGGCTTAAAATTGTATTATTGAATGGCGCACGTACTGGGTCAAGCTTCGCAATTACTGCTGACTGACCGATTGCATAGCCAACACGGAATGAAGCAAGACCATAGGCTTTTGAAAATGTACGCATTAATAGCACATTTGGAAACTCTTCGATTAATGGTAGTGTGTTTTTGTGAGCCGGATGCGTTACATATTCGATATACGCTTCATCTAAAACAACAAGTACATCGCTTGGTACTTTTGCTAAAAAGGCACGTAAATCACCGTCAGCAATGACAACACCTGTTGGGTTATTTGGGCTACAAACCCACACGATTGATGTTTTGTCATCAATTGCTGCTGCCATAGCATCTAAATCGTGTGCCCCTTCGATACAAGGAATTTTTCGTACTTCTGCCCCTTCGATGTCAGCATTATGCCAGTATTGCGAGAAGGATGGATCAGCCATAACTGTGTTCACACCTGGATACAACAGGGCACGAGTAAGAATCGTAATAATATCATCTGAGCCGTTTCCAAAAAGAAGCTGTGTTTCTTTGACACCTAGATAATTTGCTACAGTTGTACGTAAGTTTTGTGCATAGCCATCTGGATAGATAGCATGATTAACTGCGTTATCCTGTAAATAAGCTGTTACTTTTGGTGAGCAACCAAATGGGTTTTCATTTGATGCTAATTTCACGACTTCTTGTAAGCCGAATTCACGCTGAACTTCTTCAATTGGTTTACCTGGCTTATACGCTTGCATACCGGCCAATTGTTGTTTCCATTTCATCTCAAACATCTCCTCTAATTATTTAGCTTGGGCTAAATCTGGTCTTAATTTCACTGCATCGTTTAAATACAAGTGTTGTACATCTTTTTGCGCGACATCTACATTGGCGTGTATTAATATACGGATGCATAATGGCAGAGCATTTGGCACGTCCATTTCATGCATGCACATCACCGGCACATACTGCCAGCCTTCCATTAATCGTACAGCCCGTGCTGGGAACGCTGATGTAATATCTGGCGTTGTGGAAATTACGATGGAAGCAATAGCATCTACCTCAACATTATTTGCTGCTACGACTTCTCGCACTAACCTTGCCGTCTCATCCCATACAAGCTCTGGTTTATCCGATTCAATTGTTATCGCACCTCTTAGTCCACGAATCATAGAAGCACCTCCGCTAATAGCTGTCGGAGTTCGGCATCTACCTCTTTACACTCGCTTAATTCAATTGGCTGCACAAACGGCTCCCCAATTTTTTTCAGTAGCACAAATTGTAACACGCCGTACTCCGCCTTTTTATCTTTTAGTAAATACTCAGTTAAATGCTCAAATGAATAGTCATTCACCGCATGAAATGGATAACCATTTTTCAACGCAAAATGCAAAAATGAAATGGTAAAGTCACGATTTAACGCTCCATAACGTTCACTTAATAACAGGCAGTACACAAGGCCAATCATCACGGCTTCACCATGTGCTACTTTGCCATAACCTGCAGCAGCCTCAATGGCATGACCATATGTATGACCTAAATTAAGGTATTTACGCACGGATTGCTCTGTTTCATCTTCTGATACAATTTTCGCCTTCACCTCAATACCAGCCTTTAGCTGCTTGGCTAAATCGTTTATATTGAAATGAATAACTGTATCGGCAGTCATTAATTCTTGTAGCCATGCTGGATTTGAAATCATTGCGTGCTTAATGACCTCTGCTGTGCCTGAACGTATCTCACGCTCAGGTAACGTTTCTGTAAAAACTGTATCGTAAATAACGCCCTCTGGTTGATAAAAGGTACCAATCATGTTTTTGCCGAGCGGATGGTTAATGGCGGTTTTACCTCCAACTGCAGAGTCATGGGCTAGAATCGTCGTTGGGATTTGAATAAATGGTACACCACGCATATATGTCGCAGCAACAAAGCCTGTCAAATCCCCAACAGCTCCTCCACCTAAGGCAAAAATAAATGATTTACGTGAACATTTCTGTTCCAGTAAGAAAGTTTGTGCTGCATGATATTGTTCGAAGGTTTTACAAGCCTCACCACCTGGTAGCACAAAAACTTCAAAATCATATGGGAAATTCGCCTCGAAATATGCCCCTTGCGCAGTCCACACGTTTTCATCTGTAAAAACAATGAGCTTATCAGCTTGTTGCAGCTTGTCATCAAATGATTTGACCGCTTCGGTTAAAAAATTATGCCCAAGCACAACATCATATTGATGCGATTTTGTCGCTACTGGTACACGCATATATCAAAACTCCTTTGTGTAACGGCGATGCTCATCGATTTGAGCTTTCAGTTGTGGCAATTGATCAGCATGGAATTGATCCATAATTGCATTGGCTATTTCCCAGGCAATAACATGCTCAGCCACAACCGATGCTGCTGGTACTGCACAACTGTCTGAACGTTCTACACTTGCTTTAAATGGTTCTTTTGTTTCGATATCTACACTTTGCAATGGTTTGTATAATGTAGGTATTGGTTTCATGACACCCCGCACAACGATAGGCATTCCTGTAGACATACCGCCTTCTAAGCCTCCTAGACGATTCGTAGCACGCGTGTAGCCCTCTTCTTCTGACCAAATGATTTCGTCATGAACTTCCGAACCTTTACGACGTGCCATTTCAAAACCAATCCCAAACTCAACACCTTTAAAAGCATTAATAGACAGCATAGCCGCAGCTAATTTCGAATCTAGTTTACGGTCGTAATGAACATATGAACCGACACCTGCTGGCATACCTTCTACGATGACTTCAACAACACCACCGATAGAATCGCCTGCCTTTTTCGCTTCGTCAATCGCCTCGACCATTTGCGTAGACGCAACTGGGTCAACACAGTAACATGGATCTGCTTCCACAATGGCACGAATTTCATCTACTGACTTTCCTTCCACTAATGATGTATCTGCTTTAATGCCAACAATTTCTGTTACATGAGACACGATAGAAATACCTAGTTCATTTAACAATGCTTTTGCAACAGCTCCGACTGCCACACGGACTGTTGTTTCTCGTGCTGAAGATCGCTCTAAAATATTTCGCAAATCACGATGTCCGTATTTCATGCCTCCTACTAGATCGGCATGTCCTGGGCGTGGTCGTGAAATTTGACGTTTTACATCATCCGGATTGATATCCTCTGCTAACGGTTCTGCCCCCATAATTTTCGTCCAGTGCTTCCAGTCATCATTTGTAACAACCAGTGCAACAGGAGAACCAAGTGTTTGCCCATGACGAACGCCACCTACAATTTCTACTGTATCTGTTTCGATTTGCATACGGCGACCGCGGCCATGACCTCCTTGGCGACGTTTTAAATCGTGATTAATTTTTTCTGCTGTAATTGGTAAGAGTGACGGTAAGCCCTCAATAATGGTTGTTAATTGGGGTCCGTGTGATTCTCCTGCTGTTAAATAACGCATAAACGCTTTCTCCCTTCAACTCGCTAAAGTATGTATTTTTCACTATAACATATATTCTCTAAAAAAACAGTCCTTTTACAAATGTCTAACCAATCAATTAAGACTCAGTGTAATGACATTCAAATTTTGTCTCACACTAGCAATATGTACACCTTTAAAATATATGATACCACCATATTAAATGAGAATATTCTGAACGATTTGTATAAAAAAAGATTGTTTTGTAGTGATTAATAAAAATCGTACGCTTTTTGCTTATGACAAGCGAAAAGTGTACGATCATCTATGTCTAATGCTTGGCAATATTTATGTACATGACATTCATCTTGTCCATTGTACGAATGCGCTTCATATTATTTACTATTTTTTTCGATAGAAGAATGTATCCTCTACTTCAAAATCATACCGTGATGGATTAAAAATTTGCTCCGTTGATCCAACGAATAAGATGCCATCCTTACGCAATGCTTTACTAAAATTCGTGTAAATTTGATCTTTCGCTTCTTCTGTAAAGTAAATCATCACATTGCGGCAAACAATTAAATCATAATTCGAATCGTAATTATCTTTTAGTAAATTATGTTTTTTAAATGTTACGCAACGTTTAATGTCATCCTTGACTCGATAGAAGTTTCCCTCTTGTTCAAAATACTTTGCTTGAATGTCTTTCGGCACTTCTGCTAAAGAGCGCTCTGGATATACCCCAAGTTTGGCTTTTTGAATGACGTTCTCGTCTAAGTCAGTGGCAGTTATTTGTATTTGAGATAACGGGACTAACTGAGACAATACCATAGCCAATGAATAAGGTTCCTCTCCAGTCGAACATGCAGCACTCCAGATTTTCAAACGCTTATTTGTTTGCAGTAGCTTTGGGAATATTTTTTTCTGCAATACTTCCCAACGCTTACCATTACGATAAAACTCCGACACATTAATCGTCATACGGTCTAAAAATTCGTTCATTAAATCACGGTCTTGCTCTAGTGCCTTAAGAAAATCAACGAAATTACGATACCCCTTTTTCTCATAGAGAGAGGTTAAACGTCTTTTCATTTGTGCTTCTTTGTATAACGCTAAATCAATTCCTGTCTTGCGCTTTATACCTTCTACAAATAGTTCATAATCAGACATACGGTCATCTTCCCCTCTAGCGTCGTACTACCATTATAGCGGAAAATGGCCATTACCGAAATAGTGTCTTTCACGCCGAATCAAGGTTCCTTCGTTAAATTTTGCTTTACCTCTAATAGTAACACTTTCGAATGTTCTAATTCTAGTCTCATTTTTTCAGTTTCTTGTGTATACGATTCCAATCTTAGTTTTTCTAATTCTACTTCTTTTTCAATTGTCTTCAATTTAATTTTTTGTCCTCTTGTACGTGCATCGGTAAATATCCCTGCTAAAGCAACCAATACCCCGCCTACAATGGCTACCATTGCAATACTCATGAATCCACTTCCTTCCATCTTTTATTAAATTATACGACAAAATGCTTAAATAGTTTCGTTTTTCGTGTCTCTAATAAAAGAGACTATCTTTAACCCGTATATGTCGCCCTCCTGAATGGTAACATTCCACTCTACTTTCCACCGGCAAGGCACGACCACATCAGGGCAACAAGTATTTTATGTGCGAAAGCGAAGCGTCAGAAACAGGCTGTTGGACACGAGGGCTTTGCGCCGCTGACTCATCGCTTTCGCCTAGATACATTGTCACTGGACGTGATGTGAATAGCCTTTGTTTCACTTGGGGCTCATTGCTAGGTCTCGTGCTCTTGTATTACTGTTACTGGCGTTTTACTTTCGACAAACATACGATGCGCAGGAGTCTAGGCAGATTTTTATCTTATATAAAAAAATAGTACACAAGGAATACTCCTCGCATACTATTCTTACTTTTGCGGTATTGCAAAAAAATCGAGTGAACTAGGCATTGACCATCTGGATGGTGAAAAACTTCTACGGAATCACTTAAACTTCTACTCGAAAATCTTTTAAGTCCTCCCGAAGCTTGGCCTTCATGAATTTACCAACTGACGTTTTTGGTACCTCGTCTAAAAAGACAACATCATCAGGAATCCACGTTTTATGGAATTGATTACGTAAGCTATCAAGCAGTTCCTCTTTTGTAATAGTATCTTTGAATTCAGGTTTCGGTACAACGCATGCTAACGGTCGTTCGAGCCATTTTTCATGCGGAATAGCAATAACCGCCGCTTCAAATACCTTGGCATGTGACATCAATGCATTTTCAAGCTCAACAGATGAAATCCATTCGCCACCACTCTTTATTAAATCCTTCGTGCGATCAGTAATTTTTATATAGCCATCTGGTGTCATTACCGCAATATCACCCGTATAAAGCCAGCCGTCCTTAAAGGCTTCTTGCGAGCGCTCATCCTTATAATATTCCGCTGCAATCCACGGGCCTCTTATCGTAATTTCCCCCATCGTTTTGCCATCCCAAGGTACCTCACCATTTTCGTTGACAATGCGCGTTTCAATAAAAGGCACTGTAATTCCTTGAGTCACTCGCACATGCATTTTTTCGTCCGATGAATAGTCTTGCATATGCGATAGATATGTCGATAAGCTCACGAGCGGCGATGTCTCCGTCATACCATAGCCTGTATAGTACGGAATGCCATGCTCCTCCTCAAAACCCCGAACAAGTCCCATTGGAGAAGCTGAACCACCACATACAATTGAGCGCAACGATGATAAATCACGTGGATTAGTACGTTGCTCCTGTAACACTCCTAGCCAAATTGTCGGCACACCTGCTGTTAAAGTCACTTTATACTGTTCAAACAAATCGAGTAAAAGCTGTGGTGTAAACATAGGTCCTGGTAATACTTGAGTCGATCCGAACAGGACACTGGCGAATGGCAAGCCCCATGCATTCGCATGAAACATTGGTACAACAGGCAGCACGACATCGTTTTCACAGATACCAATGCTATCAGAGAGTCCTGCCGTCATACTATGGAGCACGATGCTCCGATGTGTATAGACTACACCTTTTGGCATGCCTGTTGTTGCACTTGTATAGCACATGCCAGCAGGTGCATTTTCATCTAAATTCTCTGGAAAAGAATATTCATCACTTGCTTCCGCTAGTAATTCCTCATAAGAGCGCGCGTTCGGTAATGGCACACTATCTAACGCGACATTATCCCCCATCACAATAAAATGCTTCACTGTTGTAAGTTGAGAGGCTATCGGCGCAAGCAGTGGAACTAAATTATCATCAATCAGCAAGATTTCATCCTCTGCATGATTAATGACATATGCGATATGCTCAGGTGTCAATCGAATATTAATCATATGCAAAACGGCACCAGCACATGGTACGGCAAAATAAGCCTCTAAATGGCGATGATGATTCCAAGCAAAAGTACCAATTTTCATGCCACGTGCCATCCCAAGTTTCGTGAGGGCATCCGCTAGTTTACGAGTACGTTTTACATATTCTTTGTAAGTAAACTCGTGTATCGTTGTAGGGCTTGTACGAGAATAAATTTTCTTTGCATGAAAATAACGCTCTGCTCGGTTCAAAAAACTCGTTAGTAATAATGGTGTGTCCATCATATGCATATTATCGCTCCCTTTCGTTTATAAACTTTATAACGCCCAAGGCTGCTTGCTGCTACAAACCAATATTTTAGCTCTTCATGATTTTATAAGTCCTATTCTTTTCAATGCTCCTACTTAATATTGCAACGACCCTATTTCGGTTGCATGCGAATAGCTCCGTCTAGACGAATCACTTCACCATTTAACAAGCCATTGTGAATAATACTTTCCACAAGCATTGCATATTCGGATGGCCTGCCTAGGCGCTTAGGAAACGGTGTCATTGCAGCAAGTGCCGTTCTCGCTTGCTCTGGTAACGATCCAAACATCGGGGTCTCTATTAATCCTGGCGCTATGGTCATCACACGTACGCCAATTTCCGCAAGCTCACGTGCAATCGGCAATGTCATCGCCGCTACACCACCCTTGGACGCACTATATGCTGCTTGTCCAATTTGACCGTCAAAAGCTGCAACAGACGCAGTATTAATAATTACACCGCGTTGACCATCCTCATTTGGCTCGTTATGCTGCATTTTTTCAGCTACAAGACGAATAACATTGAATGTACCGATTAAATTAACTGCTATCACCTTTTCAAATAAAGCAAGCGTATGTACACCACGCTTTGACAGTACTTTACTCGCATCGGCTATTCCTGCGCAGTTTACAGCGACATTAATGGTGCTAAATGATGCTAGTGCTTGCTCTAGTCCCGCTGCTATATCTAGCTCTTTCGTAACATCAACACGTGCATATCGGACATTTTCACCTAGTTCCTCTACAATTGCATGTCCTCGCTCATCGTTGACATCAAAAATAATAGCCTTGCCACCCTCTCCTACAATTTTACGTACTGTTGCTTCACCTAAGCCTGACGCGCCACCTGTTACAACCGCTACTACCTCATGACATTTCATGTGACACAACTCCTTTACAATTTTTCAATAATTGTGGCATTTGCCATGCCCATACCTTCGCAAATTGCTAGTAAACCGTAACGCAAATTCTCACGTTCCATCCGGTACAGCATCGTCGTCAATAACTTTGTGCCAGTTGCGCCTAGTGGATGTCCCAAGGCAATGGCGCCACCATCAGGATTTAATTTAGTTGGATTTGCTCCAATTTCATGCAGCCAAGCTAATGGCACCGGTGCAAAAGCTTCATTCACCTCATACGTATCGATATCTTCTATTGTCAGTCCAGAGCGCTCAAGTGCACGTCTCGTGGCTTCAATAGGGCCTGTTAGCATAAGTGTCGGATCAGAGCCTACTACAACTCTCGTTACAATTTTGACAAGTGGTCGAATACCGAGCTCCTGTGCCTTTTCTAATGACATGACAACAACAGCGGAAGCCCCATCACTCATTTGACTTGCATTGCCTGCTGTGATGATGCCATCCTCTTGAAAGACAGTTTTTAGACCCTTTAAGATGTCGACCGTCGTTTCAGCACGGGGTCCTTCATCTACTGCAAATAATGTAACTGAACCATCTTCTTGCGTTACCTGAACAGGCATGATTTCCTGTTTGAAATGACCCGCTTCAATTGCTGCTAGAGCTCGTCTATGGCTTTGGTAGGCATAGTTATTCAACTGCTCTTTTGAAAGCTGCCATTTTTCAGCCATCCTTTCAGCCGATAGCCCCTGATGTATAATTGTATAATTTTCTTGTAAGCGGTTACCTTTATGAGCGTCCTTCATATTCGAAAACATTGGCACTCTTGTCATGCTTTCCACACCACCAGCAATGACAATATCCATATCACCAGCTAAAATAGCTTGTGATGCGAAATGCACTGCCTGTTGGCTAGAGCCGCATTGCCGATCAATTGTTACACCAGGCACCGTCTCCGGGAAGCCTGCCATTAATAAAGCTGTGCGCGCAATATTAGCGCCTTGTTCGGCAGTTTGCGTCACACAGCCAAAAATGACGTCCTCTACCTGCCCTTTATCGATACCCGCACGTTGCACGACTTCCTGTAACACATCTGCTGCTAAATCGTCTGCGCGGACATTTTTTAATGCTCCCTTACTTCTCCCTATAGCTGTTCGAACAGCTGCTACAATCACAACTTCTCTCATAAAAAAACCCCTTTACCAAATCAATTCTCTCAAACCATAGTTGCATTCATACAATACGTTAAAGTGTATTTACATATAAGAAAATATATTCCCCACCTTAAACTATTTAACAATATCCAATTATCAGAATATTATAGCATTTATTTTACTAGAGTAAGAAGTTTTTAACAAATATATATATGTATCTCTATCCATGGTTTCGCTGCTTTTATCCGTCACTTTGCCTGTTTTATCCGTCACTTCTCCTGTTCTATCCGTCACTTCTCCAATCCTATCCGCCACTTCGCCAAAACTTTATCCTATCCTCCTTCATCTTAACAATAAAAAAAGCAATCCCAATGAAAATTGAGATTGCTTGATCTATTTGCTAATTAAACTAAATCTTCACCGAAGAATAAGCCGATTTCACGCTCAGCAGAAGCAAGTGAATCAGAACCGTGAATGATGTTGTGAGAAACAGTTGTTGCATAGTCTCCACGGATTGTACCTGGATTAGATTCTTCCGGTTTAGTTGCTCCCATCATTGTACGAGCAAGTTTGATAACGTTTTCGCCTTCCCATACCATAGCGAATACTGGGCCAGAAGTGATGAATTCTACTAATTCACCGAAGAATGGACGCTCAGAATGCTCAGCATAGTGTTTTTCAGCTAATTCTTGTGGAATTACCATTAATTTAGCGCCTTTCATTTCAAAACCGCGACGTTCAAAACGATCAACGATGTCACCTACTACTTGACGGTTTACGCCATCTGGCTTAACCATTAAAAAAGTTTGTTCGATTGCCATGTTTAAAACACTCCTTAAATTCGTCTAACAGGTTTTACACCTACCGATAAATATTAACAAAAAATGAGCCTTTGTACAACAAAAAGCTAGAATTTACGCTTGCCCATGAATAAAGCAATGTCACGTAATTTTTTCTTTATGGGGTGTTTTGGCAAAGCATCTATTTCTTGTAATGCTTTTTTTAAATATTTATCGCTCATTTTATTAGCTTGCGCAATAGCATCAGATTTACGCACATAGTGCAACATTTTTTGACGTTCCGGCTCTGTTAACGTACCTGCAAACACTTTCGCTAAATAAGGTTGCAACTGTGGGTCATCTTTTAATAATAAAATCGGCAATGTAATGTTTCCTTGCAATAAATCACTACCTGCAGGCTTCCCTAATTCTTTATCGGTTGCCATGATATCTAAGACATCGTCGATAATTTGGAAGCTCATGCCAACAAAATATCCAAAGCGTTTTAAATGGCTCACCGTTTTTGCATCAACGCCTGCTGCCACTGCACCAAGCTCACAACTAGAAGAAATCAGTAAAGCCGTTTTTCGTTTTATTCGTCTAAAATAATCCTTTAAGCCCTGATCCAACCTAAATTTATCTTCAATTTGAATGACTTCACCGTTACAAATTTCCACCATTGTCCGCGCCAAAATTTGATGTACAAGTGGGTCTTCGAGCTTTGTAATATATTCAAGTGCACGCGCAAAAATAAAATCGCCCGTGTACATTGCTACTCTGTTATTCCATTGCGATTTGACAGTCGGTCGTCCTCTTCGCATATCGGAATCATCAATCACATCATCATGCACTAGTGACGCCATGTGAATGAGCTCTAGAGGCACAGCCACATCTTTCATCTTTTCGATATTATAATCGCCAAATTTCGCGCCAAGCAACACAAAAATTGGTCGTATTCGTTTGCCACCAGCTTGTAATAAATGGAGAGAAGCATCATTAATCAAATGTGAAGACGAGTTCACCGCTTTTTCTAATTCTTGTTCGATGATATCTATATCTGATTTCAAATCGGAATAGAGTAGTTTTAACTTCATCTTTTCCACGCGTGAAAACCTTCCCCCATTAACGTACTTTTTTTAAGCCCATATGCATTGCCGCAGCGCCGCCACTGTATGCTTTGTACGTTACTTTTTCTAAACCTGCCTGTCCAAACATTTGTGCTAACTTCTTCATGCCTGGGAAATCATTTGCAGATTCCTGTAACCATGAATATTCTTTATAGCTTTTCGCAAACATTTTACCGAATAACGGCATAATATATTTAAAATAAAATCGGAATAGTTGTCGATAGCCTGGAATTTCAGATTGTGATGTTTCTAAACATACAACCATTCCACCTGGTTTCACAACACGTTGCATTTCTTTTAACACTTGTAAATAATCTGGTACATTACGAAGCCCAAAACCGATTGTCACATAATCAAATGTGTTGTCCGGGAACGGTAATTCCATTGCATTCCCTTGTATAAGCTCAATTTGCGGATAGGCAGTTACCTTTTGTTCTCCGACTTTCAGCATGTTTTTACTGAAATCTAAGCCCTTTACTTCACCTTGTTCTCCAACAGCCTCAGCTAAGGCAATTGTCCAATCTGCCGTACCACAGCAAACATCTAAAGCTTTCGATCCAGGTTTAACAGCCATACGCTTCATCGTATCATTGCGCCAGCCGACATGCATTTGGAAGCTGATAACACCATTCATTTTGTCATAGCTTTCCGAAATACTTTCAAATACTTCGTGTACGTGCTCTTCTTTCGATTTAGCCATTTTGAAAACCCCTCTTATCCGTTAGTAGAGGCGATAGATGCCTCTACGCGCGCTTGTAGAGCTTGTTTCACATCACTTTGTAAAAATGATGCTTGGTCTAAAAACTGCAACAACTCTGTTTTTAAACGCGCAATTTTGTCTTGCATAACGCTGTTGTAGGTCGCGCCTGCCTGTTCTGCACTTTGTTCAAGCACTTTACTCATTATGGATACCTGTCCACGCTGGTAAGAAAGAAATTCTCTTTCCAAGCGTATAATTAATAAGCTCTTTTCCATAATCGGTACATATTCTCTATACGCATAGAGCTTAAAAAACTGCGCAATTAAACCTGATTCTATATTGCTGATTGAGGAAAACCATTGTTCGACCGTACGTTTTTCTGCCTCATATACTTTAATTTGATGCTCGCAACGCGATACAATTCCTTGAGACAAGTTTCGAATCAATGCGACATTTCCCGACATCGCCAAAATCTCATAATAACGACCACTATAAAAGTCTCCGGCTAAAACGGTTAGCTGCTGTTCTTTTGAAGTGGCGTCTAATTCTTTTATATGATCGTGAGCCGCTAGGGCTGCGTACACAATGCCAACAGTAATTGCCGCTTCTCTTTGTTCTTGTTGCCACTCTTCACCATTCAAAAAGGGAACTAACAAGTGAAACAATTGATTTTCATCGAGCACAGGCACTCCTGTGTATTTTTGCAAAGTTCTATGACGAACATCCATGAAAATCTCTGTTTTTAACTGTGCAATTGAATTTTGAATGTATGTTGCATTCATAGACCTTACTCCATTTCACTTTCGAATACGTTTATCATATGCATGATACAACGCTTGCTTACTGAGTCATTATAGCATAAGCAACGATTCGGAATAAAAAGTTTTTGCTTACCAGCATGAACGGGCAGTAAGACCCCCACCACAGAGACGCTGAGAAAAAAATGGTAGGAAACCCAACTGCCCGTAAACCGAATTAAAGAACACATACTCGTTTTTACTTTTGTTATATTGTATATGTGACCGCAGCTTGCGGGCCCCACCTACTCAGCCATAGAAATACATGCACAAATGTAATATTTACACTCACACTGTGCGTTTGTTACCGTGGAATAGAAGGTATCTTTACAAAGCGACGTTACTTTTTCCCTTCACTCTGGATTACACCATGTGCTGTATGGATTTGTGCTTTACCCCGAATTTTCATAGCAGATGTGTGCTCAGTGAATTGAGCAATCATTACTTCACCAGCATCTAATTTTTCAGAATGATGGAATTTTGTATCCGTCCCACGTGTTAAACCAATCACATGCACGCCATCTTCTTCTGCCTGTATAACTATATAATCTTGCGCCATCGTCTGTACACTCCTTAAATCCGACAAATTCTTAGTACATCATAACACAATTAGACATGCAATTTAAGACATTTGAATAAATGATAAGACTTCTCTACGTTTTATTTCATCTTCTTGATAAATGCCACGCGCCACAGAAGTCACTGTTTTCGAACCCGGCTTTTTAAGTCCTCTCATAGTCATGCACATATGTTCTGCTTCAATGACTACATAAACGCCCTGTGGCGATAGCATTTCCATAATTGTATCTGCCACAGATGAAGTAATACGCTCCTGTAACTGCGGACGACGGGCAATCGTCTCTACTGCACGCCCTAATTTACTAAGCCCTGCAACAATGCCATCGTTTGGTATGTAAGCTACATGTGCTTTTCCGTAAAACGGCACCAGGTGATGCTCGCACATTGAATAAAATGGAATGTCCTTTACAAGTACTAATTCCTCATGATCTTCATGGAAAACGGTTTTAAAATAATCCTTTGCATCTTCATGTAAGCCACTAAACATTTCTGCGTACATTTTAGCAACACGCTTTGGCGTATCAAGTAGCCCTTCACGGTTTACATCTTCACCGACCGCTTCTAAAATCATCTTAACTGCTTGTTCTATTTTCAATAAATCAACATTCGACATCCGTAAAAACCCTCCTGCATATCAAAACATTACACATTTCTCTTTGCATCGTAGCATATCCAAAAGGTAAGCGCAAAATGACTTACCTGATTCACAGCAAAATCAACATATCTCAATCAATTATGCCTCGGCATAATTGCGTCCGGATTCGGTTTTGCTTGCACAAAGAACTCCTTTCCGATTCCGCGACATCCGCCGGAAGCTTTTTCTTTCAGCAGGTGTTTAGACACCCGCTGAAAAGTAACTTAAACCCGCATTCATCTCACCACCTATAGAGGTGGGAGACTTCTGTTGAAAGAAGTTAAAAATTACGTGTAGCACTCTATGTATACATCTACTCATCAAAAAGAGCAGCCTTCATGTTCGTTTACATGAAGACTGCTCTATGTAACTGAAGACGTGTATTATTTTACAGCATCTTTAAGCGCTTTACCTGGTTTGAAAGCAGGTACCTTGCTAGCAGCGATTTCGATTTCTTTACCTGTTTGTGGGTTACGACCTTTACGAGCCGCACGTTCACGTACTTCAAAGTTACCAAAACCGATTAATTGTACTTTGTCACCCTTTGCAAGAGCATCTTGAATTGTATCAAATACAGCTTCAACTGCTTTAGAAGCGTCTTTTTTAGAAAGACCTGCAGCTTCAGCAACAGAGTTTACTAATTCTGTTTTATTCACACCATTCACCTCCTCTCAAAGGGTCATGAATCAATTCTGTAAAAAGAGTAACACATAGAAAACCGCGACGCAACTGTATTCATCCATGATTATAACCAAAAAAGCATTTTTTTACCCAAAATACGAAAATAAAAGGACTTTTCGCATAAAAACGAAAAGCCCTAAGATATTTTTTTGCGCTTTATTTTCCTTTTTTTCACTATAAAATAAATGTCACTAAACCTCTTTCACCTTCATTTACCATGCGTTCAATTGTTTGACGCATACGTTTTTTAGCTGTAGGTGGCACAGCATTCATTTTATAGCGTATCCCTTCTTTTAACACTTCATGCAGCGGTGTACCAAAAAGTTGTGTTTGCCATAGGGCATCACGATCATGTAAATAAGCATGATTTAAATCCTTAAGTAACTGTTGACTATGGAACTCTGAGCCAATAAGCGGTGCAAATTCAGATTCCATATCAACTCGAATAATATGATAAGATGGCGCTTTTGCCTTCATACGTACACCGTAGAAATTATTTTGTTTAATCAGTTCTGGTGCTGTTGGTTCAAATTCCTGCATCATCGGTAAAGTTACGCCATAACCACTCTTATCTGCTTCATTAATGGCTTCTTTAAAGCGTTTTTGAGCTTCTTTTGCTTCAGCAGCTTCTTTAATAAATAGTAGCCAATCTCGCTTCGTCTCAATCGGCTCATCCAACCATTCATTGCAAACTGCTTTATACAGTTCTCCTTGCAACGATACGCGAATAACTGCTGTACCAATCCCAGCATCTACATGTACCACTTCACTTTGATCAATAAAATCAATGGCTTTAAAGGCATCTGAAGCCTGTTGCACATCTCGAATTTTCATCACTGATGAGAGTACTTCTTCCATCGAATCAATGAGCGCCACATTTAACGGGTGTGACGCATCTAATACATCTAACCAATCTGGTTTCTCAACCTCAATAGTACGTATTGGAAATTCGAAAAGTGCCTCTTGCAAAATATATTGAATATCTGATGCACGCATTTGATCGATTGAAATCGCAATTACGGGCACATTATAGCGTTCAAATAATTCGTTACGAAGCTGTACAGTTTCTTCCCGTGCTGGCATTTGGCAATTTAACAAGATGACAAATGGTTTACCAATTTCCTTTAACTGCCCTACGATTTCCTCTTCGGCTTTTTCTGCGGCATGACGTTGAATACCATTTACTGTACCGTCTGTTGTCACAACAATACCGATATTCGCATGATCACGTATCACTTTATCCGTACCAATTTTTGCTGCTTCTTGGAAAGGAATTGGTTCTGTGTGCCAAGGTGTATGCACAAATTTTGGACCGTTTTCATCCTCATAGCCCTTTGTACCATCAATTACATAACCGACGCAGTCTGCTAAACGAATTTGGAATGTCATTTCATCTTCACCAACTGCAATCCGTGTTGCTTGGGCAGGCACAAACTTCGGCTCAGCAGTCATGATGACTGGGCCTGGCGAGCTTTGTGGCAGCTCGTCCTGTGCTCGCATTCTTTCTGTAGTATCCACAATATTCGGTAACACAACCGCTTCCATTACTTTTTTTACAAATGTTGATTTACCTACACGTACTGGACCGACAACACCAATATAAACATCGCCATTTGTGCGCTCTGCAATTTCTTTAAATACTGCTTCACTCAAGGTTTCTGCCTCCTTTATCTACGCTTTTTCACTATATGCGAGCATGCCAATAAATATGAAAAAGCTCCCTACAATTTGTGTAAGGAGCTGTACATTACTTTGATTCTGTTTCTTTCTCTTGTGTCGCCTCTGTGTCATCCTGCGCTTTTTGCCTGTCCGCTTTATAAGCTTCCATCATAAATGTCGGTTCTCCATTTTCATCTACTGTATATGGTACAGAATAAGCAGGTACCACCGGATATTTATCGACAAGAAGTTGACGAATATCATCACCTGGTTGTACATCAGGCTTGTCTTCTTTTAATAATTGATTTAAATCAATCGCATAGTCAACATGCAATTCGCCATCACCAGTCATAAAAATTGGTAATTCAGCACCTGAATAGGGACTTTTCACGGTTACTTCTGATTCATAGCCTAATTTACCAAAGTTTATTTGATACACATTATCAGAAATAGCACCCTCTATCGGCATATATTTCATGCCGATTTTGCGAATATTTAACTCTCGCATACGCTCCGCGGAGTTTAAATCTACTAATTTTACTTGAGCCGTGTTTTCAGGATCCCAAATAATATATTGATAAATGCCACCTTTTTCATAAGCATTGCCCGGAATTTGTGCAATATATTTCGGAATAAGTTTTTCAAAATCGATTAAATATTTTATATAAATATCTGTATCCATATCACGATTTTTAATAGGTACAAGGCCACCAGTTGCTTCACGATACTCATTGACCGCACGTTGCACCGCTGCAAGTTGGTCAACATCTGGTACTTTGTTAGCTACTTTTTGATCTTCTGGAAAAGCACAGCCAACTAGTAGTACTGCTGCTATCGCCATCAAAAGAAAGGCACTTCGTTTTTTCATGTCATTTACTCCCCCTTGTTGTTAAGCTGGCCATGTGGCAACAATAAGTACCATTAAAAATGTACCCAGTCCAAACAGTATGTATGCGATTAAATTTACGATGATACGTAAAAAACCATTTGAAATCTTATTTCTACTTAAATAAATTAAACCGACTGAAATAATCATAAAGCCAATACAATAAAATGATACCCACATTATATCGAGTGCTGGCATATGTGCTAACGGACCCATTCAGAACAACCACCTTTCATCAATGTCATGAGACAATCAACGTATATTATACTATGCGCTTCCGTAAAAATGAAATAACTGTCCCTTACTTTAACAACCTTTTTATTGTAGCTAAAGGGGCAGAGAAGCCAGGAAATTGGCGTTTAGTACAACATAAAGGCGCCTCAGAAGTAATTCCGAGACACCTCATTTGTGTCCATTTTAAGACGAAATAGACAAGTTGATTTATAATACTATTGCGATCATTGTGTCAGCTCATCGATTTCTCGCTTTTTAACACGCATCATTAACGCATCGACCGCCACTTTTGGCTCAACATCGTTAAAAAGCACACCATAAAGCTCCGTAGAAATCGGCATAGCCACATCATATTTTTCCGCCAATTGATGGGCTGCCTTTGTTGTCCGTACACCTTCAACCACCATGCCCATCTGATCTAGCACTTCTTTAAGCTTCATGCCTTTGCCTAGCAGGTTTCCTGCACGCCAATTTCGTGAATGCACACTTGTACATGTCACGATTAAATCACCCATGCCCGTAAGTCCTGCGAACGTAAATGGATTGCCGCCCATTTTCACGCCTAGTCGCGTAATTTCCGCAAGTCCACGCGTAATAAGCGCAGCCTTTGCATTGTCACCATAGTTTAAGCCATCCGTAATACCTGCAGCTAATGCGATCACGTTTTTCAAGGCGCCACCCATTTCCACGCCAATGACATCTTCATTTGTATAGACACGGAAAAATTGGTTCATAAATAAATCCTGCACCTTTTCAGCAGCCTCAATATTTGCACAAGCAGCTGTAATCGTTGTAGGGTGATGCAAAACAACTTCCTCGGCATGACTTGGTCCAGAGAGCACTACTATTTCTTCCACAAATTCAGCCGGTAAGCTCTCAGCCAAAATTTCAGAAATTCGTTTCAATGAATCAGGCTCAATGCCTTTTGAAACATGAACAAATAGCACCTTTTTATCAAGTGTGGCAATCATTTTGTCACATACTTCTCGAATAGCCTTTGTTGGAACAGCAACAATAATCGTTTTAGAATGCGCTACCGCCTCTGCAATATGACTTGTAGCATGTAAATTCGTAGGTAGCTCCGTTTCTGGTAAATATTTTCTATTTGTATGCTGTTTATTAATTTCTTCTGCCTGATCGGCTCTATGCGTCCATACAAGCGTATCATGCCCATTTTCGGCAAGTACCATCGCAAGTGCTGTGCCCCATGAGCCTGCCCCTAATACACAAACTCGTTCCATCAAAAACCCCTCCTTGTAAAAAGACGCCACCCTACATAATGTCAGGTTGGCGTACTGTGTGTATGAATATTCGTTAAGCACGCGCGCGTGTGATTAGACGGATTGGCGTTCCTTCAAAATCAAATGTTTCACGAATACGGTTTTCTAAGAAACGTTCATAAGAGAAGTGCATTAGTTCCGTTTCGTTTACAAAGATCACGAATGTTGGCGGTTTAATCGCCACTTGCGTTGCGTAATAAAGGCGTAAACGACGCCCTTTATCCGTTGGCGCTGGGTTACGTGCCACAGCATCCTCAATTACCTCATTAAGAATAGATGATTGAATACGCATTGCATGATTTTCACTTACACGTTGGATAATTGGTAAAATTTGATGAACTCGCTGTTTCGTATTCGCTGATACGAAAATAATTGGTGCATAGTCTAAGAATAAGAAATGCTCCCGAATCTGGTGTGTATAGAAATTCATCGTTTTTTCGTCTTTTTCAATGGCATCCCATTTATTGACAACGATAATAACCGCCTTACCTGCTTCATGTGCGTAGCCCGCGATTTTTTTGTCTTGTTCTTGAATGCCTTCTTCTGCATTTAGAACAACTAAAACAACATCAGAACGTTCAATTGCACGCAATGCACGTAACACAGAATATTTCTCTGTCGTTTCATATACCTTACCTTTTTTACGCATCCCTGCTGTATCGATAATGACATATTCCTGTTCGTCATATTCATAAGGCGTGTCAATGGCATCTCGTGTTGTCCCAGCGATGTCACTTACAATCACGCGATCTTGACCTAAGAATGCATTTACTAGTGAAGATTTCCCAACATTTGGTCGACCAATTAAAGAGAACTTAATGACTTCTTCTCCATATTGTTCTTCATCTTCTTGTGGGAAATGCTTCGCGCACTCATCTAATAAATCCCCTAAGCCCAAACCGTGGGAGCCTGAAATTGGCCAAGGCTCGCCAAAGCCAAGTGCATAGAAATCATAAATCATTTCGCGCATGTCTGGATTATCAATTTTATTAACGGCTAATACGACTGGCTTTTTCGTTTTGTATAAAATTTTAGCGACTTGCTCATCTGCCGCTGTTACACCTTCACGACCATTTGTCATAAAAATGATAACGTCCGCTTCTTCAATGGCAATCTCTGCTTGTTGACGAATTTGTTCTAAAAAAGGCTCGTCTCCAATCTCAATACCACCTGTATCAATAATATTAAAGTCATGTGTTAACCACTCTGCCGAACTATAAATACGATCACGTGTTACGCCTGGAATATCTTCCACGATCGATACACGTTCTCCAACGATACGATTAAAAATCGTCGACTTACCTACGTTCGGACGACCTACGATGGCTACTACTGGTTTCGTCATCTGTACTTCATCCTTCCAACTTCTTGTCTTTCGCTATTATACACGAAAAATGCCATTATATCATATCATATCCATCAAAGGGACCGCTTTTTACTGTTCTACCTATTAGTTAGGCATTTTTTACTGCAATATTTTTGATTTTTGATTCTTATCTGTGTTGTGTCAGCTCTATCCGTCAGTTTTGCGGTTTTATCCGTCAGTTCAGCCGTTCTATCCGTCACTTCCTCTATTTTATCCGTCATTCCAACTTTTCTATAAAAAAAACGAGGATACATAACGTATCCTCGCTGCTATTAGTTATTTAAAGTTTTTTAGTTGATCGCCAATGACATCACCGAAAGAGAACCCTGTGTTTTCTTCGGGTAATTCATAGTCGATTACTTCTTCAGCCTGTGGGTTTTCCAGTAAGTCCTTGATGCTTAGTGCAAGACGACCTTCATCTGCATTCACGTCAAGTACTTTTACCTGTACCTCTTGTCCTTCTTTTAATGCTTCATGCGGCGTGTTAATATGCTTATGGGCAATTTGCGAAATATGCACTAAGCCCTCTACGCCTGGTAAAACTTCCACAAATGCACCAAATGAAGTGAGGCGTTTTACTCTGCCATCAAATACTGTGCCTTTTGCAGCACGTTCTTCGATATCTGACCAAGGTCCAGGAAGCGTATCTTTAATGGATAACGATATACGCTCATTTTTTGGGTCTACAGAAAGAACCTTAACCCGTACGCCTTGTCCTTCCGATAAAACTTCGCTCACATCACTCACATGCTCATGCGATACTTGTGAAATATGCACAAGCCCATCAATACCACCCAGGTCGATGAATGCACCAAATGAAGCAATGCGTTGAACTTTACCGTCTAACACATCACCAGCTTTAATTTGGTTAATGACTTGTTTCTTTTGAGAAGCTTTTTCAGATTCTACTACTGCACGGTGAGATAAAATTAAACGATTTTTTTCTTTATCTAGCTCAACAATTTTAAAACTTAAAGTTTGACCTTTATAGCTCTCAAAATCATCAACAAAATAATCTTCTACAAGGGATGCCGGAACGAAGCCACGTACTCCTAAATCTACGACAAGACCACCTTTAACAATATCTTTTACTTCCGCTTCAAATATTTCCCCTGAAGCAAATTGTTGTTCAAGTGTGTCCCACGCTTTTAAGGCATCGACTTTACGTTTTGATAATACATAGTTTTCATCTTCAACTTTTGTAATCATCAACTCTAACTCATCCCCAATAGAGATAGCGTCAGACGCTCTTTCAATGTGTAAGCTCGATAATTCACTAATTGGTACGATCCCGTCAAACGGTGCACCTGGAATTGAAACAGTTACTGCTTTTTCATCAACTTGCTCTGCAATACCTTTGACGATATCACCTTCGTTAAACGTTTGTTCTGCATAGTTCATTTCTTCAGACATATGTAACCCTCCTTCGCATCTTCCCTTACTATTTTATTCGATATTGATGACAAAGACAAAAATAAATCCTTTAAATTCAAAAAATGTCTGAAATTTTAGGCTTTATGCCATTTTTTCTTGTGCTAATTTTAAAATGGCTTGCGCCGCGGCATCAATTGATAGCTCTGTCGTGTCTAAAAATATTGCATCCTCAGCTTGAATAAGTGGTGACGCTTCACGTTCACTGTCCATTTTATCGCGCAAAGCGATTTCCTCCTGCAGCTTTTCGATGGAGGACTCAATACCCCGTTTCTCATTGTCTATAAAACGGCGTCTTGCTCGCTCCTCTACAGTTGCAGACATAAAGATTTTCAGTTCAGCTGTCTTTAACACATGAGTAGCAATATCGCGTCCATCCATTACAACGCCACCATTTGCTGCAAGTTTTTGTTGTTGCGCCACTAACAGTTCACGTACCTTGGCATGTGCAGCCACCTGCGAAACAGATGATGTTACCTCGTTAGAACGAATTTCTGCTGACACGTTCTCCCCATCTAAATAGACAAGTTGTCCTTGCGGAGAAGGCTTTAAATCAATGGTGCTAGCTGCTAACATTTCTGCTAATTTTGCTTCATCATCTAAATGTATGTTTTGTTGCATCGCTTTATACGTAACTGCACGATACATTGCACCCGTATCGATATATGTGAACCCTAGTGATTCTGCAACAATTTTCGCGATTGTACTTTTGCCAGCGCCTGCGGGTCCATCAATCGCAATTTGAATGTTTTTTTTCATCTGTGCTTCCCTACTTTCTATCCACCATATTGTATCATAATAACCAAAAAAAGCCCTCTTTGAGAAGAGGGCTTTCATGAAAATTCACACTTCAAATGGATTCAATTCTTTCCGTCGATTCACTAGCTGTCGTTCAAAGCAAAAACGGACAATATGTTGTTGATCGACGTCATCCGTATCCGTTAGCTGAATCGTTGCAAACGTCAATTCATCTTTTTCGAAAATACGAACAACCAGCGCGTCTGTCGTTACATAGTTAACTTCCCCATTGGCAAATGGTAGTACAATGGTTAACTTTACTTCATCATCGTCTTTAAAGGCTAGTTCTCCTTTTAAGATAAGTGCTAATCCACCTGCGCTTATATCCGATGTTACCAGTTGATATTTGTAATCCTTAAATTGAACTGCTACATCAACAGGTGTCTCCACACGTACATATTCACGACGTTGAATTTTAATGAACTCATCTGCTTTTGGGCAGTGCAGCATAATCATCGGTATATTGCCAGCTTTTCGCCCAATCACTTCTGTATTAAAAGCAAAGGAATGTTTGTCTTCCGTACGGAAAGTTGCTCTAAATTCTGAACCATCTATCAAAAAAGCAGTTTTCTTTGTCACTACATTCGTTGGATAATCGATATAAATAATATTGTCTTTTTGTTCTACGACTTTACAGCGGAATTTTTCTACGTGCTCTGTGTACGTAGGTTCAAGTTGTAATTGCGTACCAATTTTTATTTCCATGAGCATCTCCCTGAACATAAAATATATATTCATTATCGCATGAGATGCAAATTTTTGCTATATGAACTGGAAGCATTTTCTTGACTTTACGTTAAATATTCGACTTTTAAAACACTATGATTTTCAGCATCAATGACAATTCGGAATGTTTCCTGCGTCTTGCCATTTCTAACGGCAATTACTTCATAACAAAGACGTTGTTCGAATTGACCATTATCCGTGTAAATATTTTTCACTTCTTCTACTTGTACATCTTCATCGAAGAAAGTTTTCCAATCAATCGGTTTTGCAGTTTGCGGTTTAATCTTTTCTTCTTGAATATATTCCATCGCATTGGCACCGAGTAATTCGCCAGTGTCTTTTGCAATTTTTAATTGGACGCCATCCGCATAAATTAACGCTTTGTCACTTGGGTTAACACGGGCAAATGTAACATGCCATGCCAAATGGTTTTCTCTGGATTCTACAAATGCAACATCTTTCATCCCAAGTCTCTTTAAATGCTCTTGAGCTTTTTTCGTCACGTCTTCTTGTGAAAGTTTTGCCTCACCGACAGGTCGCTCGACTAAGTAGGACAGTAAATGCCCACCTTTTTCGGTTAAATCAACGTATCCAAGACGAATACCTTGATGGAACTGGATATGATAAAACGGATACGGAGCAGTATCACTACTTTTTGTTACTGTAAACGTAGCATCTTTAATTAATGGGAATAAATATTTCACTTTTTCTAATGCTTCTTTTTCTGTTATCACTGAATCTTGCAGTGCTTTTAGCTCAATTTTTTTCTGCCAATCCGATTCACTTAATGTCAGAGGGAAGTCTTTTTCGCCATAATCCTTTAATGTATTTTTCACATTATCAAACGAGGTATTTGGATTTTTGTTGTCTACTTGTTTCAACCAAACATCCATTTTGCCATCCTGTTTATAATAATCGACCGTGGCAGTCGTCCATTCATCGGATAGTGCTTGTAAATTTGTAGAGACTTGCGGCATTTTTTCCCGCCATGCCTCATAATCGCCTGTTTTGGCCGTTTTCCTTGCCTCATCTCCAAGCTTCCCTAAGTAACCAAGCCACTCGCTCGAAAGCTCTTGTCCAATCGGAATATTAGATATGGATGATCGGACTTCAGAACTCAGACGCCAAACAGAATCCAACTCACTATGGATTGCTTGTTCATCCTGAAATAATAAGGACTGCGAAACAGCTCTTTGTAAGTACGATAATTTTTCTGAGGCATCGGTTAATTTTTCTGTGTACTGCGCATGCACGGTACGTTGTAGACTTTGCTTATCAGCGTGCAAATTAATGCTGTACGCACCTAAGCCAATGACTGCCGCAGTTAAGATAACGAGCATTGTTCTCATTGTGTTTTCCTCCTATCTATGAACAGAAAATATGCTCACCAATCTGTTTTATTTGAGGTCGTGACCAAATCCACTTACTTGTTGCTGTTTTCGGATTAAAATAATAAAGCGCATTTTCCGACGGATCCCAACCGTTCATAGCATCGATAACCGCTTCTTTTGCACGTTGATTCGGTTCAAGCCAAATCTGACCATCAGCAACAGCTGTAAACGCCAAAGGTTGGAAAATTATACCTGAAATTGTATTTGGGAATTCTGGACTCTCGAGTCGGTTTAAAATAACAGCTGCTACCGCTACTTGTCCTTCATACGGTTCTCCCCTCGCTTCTCCATACACTGCATTCGCTAAAAGCTGTAATTCACGTTCCGTATATTTTGGAGGTATTTGCGTATCGGTACCATTATTATTGCTACTACCGCTATTTTTACCACTTGCTGTATTACCTCCGCCAGAATTATTTTTTTTCACTTGCTGATCAAGTGGCTTCCCACCGTAATAGGTAAATTGATTGCCTGCTTTTAGCTGTGCCTTTACCCATTTTTCATCATAATCTGAATGACCTGCTAACGCTTTTTTCGTCTTTGCACCGGCTACACCATCTACTGGTAATCCATATTTCTCTTGGAAATTACGTAAAGCCCAGTATGTGTTGTAGCCGAACTTGCCATCAATTTTACTTGTGTAAAACCCTAAGTATTGTAGCCTAGCCTGTAATTCAATGACATCATCTCCGTAAGCTCCACGAGTAATCTGTTGTTCGCTAAACGCAATGGCATCATTTTGCGGAATGGAAACTATACTAACCGCAAACATCAAGCAAAAAAGTATGCTTAATAAACGCACTATCATCACTCCTTTTTTAAATAGCTTGAAGCAATCCACGTATTTTATACTAAAAAAAATATAAAAGCGCAGAAATCTATTTCAATTTCTACGCTTTTATATTTTTTTATGCATATGCAGATGTTGGACAAGATGATAATGCGCAAGCTTTACTTTACGTAGGCCAAACCACCATAAAAAAAGCATAAACGGTATCATTAAATATACCCAGTGTCCTTTAAATGATAATATTGTATTGTATAAAATGTGTAATACTACCGGTGCACAAAGCGCCATAGCAATCATTTCTTTTGTTTTTGCAAACTTCAAGAACTTGGCACGTCCATAGTAATAACCCATTACCACACCGAAGAGCGCATGGCTCGACACAGGTAATAATGCGCGCATAAATGCAGTATCAAGGCCGAAAGATAGTAAATATAAAACATTCTCAATCGTCGCAAAACCAAGAGATACACTTGCACCATATAAAATGCCATCATAGGGATCATCGAATTCCACATGATTGTAAATCGCTATTAATAGAACGAACCATTTAAAAAATTCTTCAACGACACTGGAAAAAAGAACATCTTGTAAATAAACATATCGAAAAACCCCTTCCTCTGTCAGCACATACTGTAGAAACAGAATCGGGAACGTTAAAAATGCACCATATAAAAACGTTTGAAGTAAAGTTTTTCTTGGCTCCGTTGCCATTTGATTGCGCAAATAAAAGTAACTGAAAAGCGCTAGACCGGGAGCAATGGCAGCTGATAAAAGAATGATCATGATGCCGGCCCCTTTCAACCATCAATTTTGCCTTGGCTTATTGTGTTCGGATTATTGGATTGTGCTAACCTACGTGAAGGACGACATGATGTCGGTCTTTTCGGTAAAGCCACAGTTCGTGGCGCTTTTACCAATGTAGGTCAGTTGGCCGTTTCGCATGGATGCGATGAATTTAGGCTAGCTTCCTTCATTCCTATCAAAATCCGTGACATTTGCCGGTGGCTATATCTTCCTTCAGTGTTCTGTGGCACACTGCGCATTCGCCACAAAATACATCTACTGTGTGAAGATAGACTGTAATTATTATACCATGTAATGACAAAAAAGATTTTAAAAAGGAGATTTTATTTTATGAGAAAAACAATTTTACTAATTCATACTGGCGGGACAATTTCCATGGCTATGAGTGCTGAAGGAGCCGTCATGCCAAACAAAGAAAATCCGCTTATGAAAGAGAGTAATAAGCTCGATGCCCTTGCATCCATTATAGAAATGGAGGCCTTTAACCTCCCGTCACCACATATTACGCCAAACGAAATGCTTAGTTTACGTAACTTAATTATGGAAAAAGTTTCAGCTGCCCCAATCGATGGCGTAGTCATTACACATGGTACAGATACCTTAGAAGAAACGGCCTACTTTTTAGAGTTAACGACGAATTTGCATATCCCTATCGTATTAACAGGTGCCATGCGTTCGTCCAACGAAATAGGCGCAGATGGAATCTACAATTTAGTTGAAGCTGTACGTGTCGCAGTGGATGACGAAGCGTGTGATAAAGGTGTGTTAGTTGTCATGAATGACGAAGTACACCTTGCAGTCAATACAACGAAAACGAGTACAAGTTCAGTCAATACGTTCCAATCACCACAATATGGACCGATTGGCCTCATTACTAAAACACGCATTTTGTTTCATCATGCCCCCATTCGTCGTCATTATGTAGACGTCCATTCGTTATCAAAACGAGTAGCCATGCTAAAAGTATATGCTGGGATGGAAGTTGATTTACTTGATGTTGTGCTGGCCTGTCAATATGACGGTGTCGTTTTAGAAGGACTCGGTCAAGGCAATGTTCCACCAGCAGTTGTCAAAGGCATTGAAAGTCTATTAGAACGCGGTATACCAGTCGTACTCGTATCCCGTTGCTTTAACGGCATTGCAGAAGGTGTCTATGGCTACGTTGGTGGCGGCAAGATGTTAGAAGACTTAGGTGCACTTTTTGCAACAGGGATAAACGGGCAAAAGGCAAGATTAAAATTATTAATCGGTCTAAATACAGTAGGAGCACCACTAAACCTAAAGGAATTTTTCCTTTAAATACAATGTATTCAACATTTACGTCAGCTTATGCAACTACGATTTGCTCATAAAAGCGTAAAATTTCATGCAATTTTACGATCGCTTCCTCATAATCGGGCTGAATAACCGAAAGCTGGATTAAATTTCGTTGACGCAAATATTTACTATCACCATGAACAAACAAGCCATTCAATTTTAAATCAGTTGCTAAGTATGCTAGAGCCCCTGGGCAACGCAACGTCATAATCATTGGATAATGTGACGTTGCTAACTGATTGTGCATAAACGGTAGCTGCAGCAATCGGTCAAAGCGTTGCTGTAGTTGCCCGTAACGCGCTGGATAAGCTTGTAACGCCGATTCGACATTCCCAACAAGAACGGCTGGTAATGTAAATGGAACAGTGCCTAGCTGATAATTGGCTAAATCTACATAAGCCGGTAAAGTCGAAGAAGGCTTCGCAAGTTCCTCGGAAAAAACAAACGCTAATCCACTAAGGGCCCCAATCGCTTTACCACTCACGGCTGTTGCCAGATAACATTGTTCTAACGAAAACGGCATCGCGCCAAAGGAACTAATACAATCTACGCATAACTTTACGTCATAACGCTTTGTCAACTGAATGAGTACCTCTAAATCATTACATGTTCCTGTAGAAGTTTCCCCATGCACAGCGACTAACCATTGATAGGCATTTGTTTGTAAATAAGATTCTACGTGATGTTTTTCAAACTTCATTCCCCAATCTTGCTCAATGACATCAAAATCCAATGACCAGCGTTGCGCTTGCTTGCGAAGGCGCTCCCCAAATTCACCATTCGTTAAAATGAGCCCTCGCCCCAGCTGCTGTTCCTTTAATTGTCCGAGCATGACTTCATTTGCCAACGTACCTGTACCTACGAATGTGGCAACAAATTTGGCCGCTGATAATTGCAGCAGCCTGTTTGTCATGCGCTCATACAACGCTTCAAAGGTCTGCGAACGATGGGATAGCTCCGAATACAACATCATTCCTTGCTGCTTCACTGGCCCAGGATAAAATGTATAACTCGCCTTTGCCAGTCTGTGCTGTAAAGACGCTTCAAATTGTTGTCTTGTTAATACCATTGGTAAAAACATTGCAGCCTCCGATCCAACTGCTGGTGCAAATTGTGTGAAACCCATTTGCTTATATAACTTCTCCTCACGAGTCGTACCGGAAATAACGGCAGCGGAATAGCCTTTTTCATAGGCAAAGGCATTCAAAGCTTGTGTTAATTTCAGAAGAACTCGTCCTGTACGATACTGCTTTTTTATGGCAAGCAAGCGAATTTCACATAGCTTACTACAAATATCTTGTGGTAAATATTGCTCCACCTCGCCTATTTTCTCATCAATAGAAAATGGACGTTGATCTCGAAAGGCCAGCATACCGATTAGCTCTATTTCTTTATAAACTACTAAATACGTATTTTCATGATGAAAACGATCAATCTTTCTTCGGTTTGCATTCGGCTCATGTTGGGGAATTTCCTCAACAAAAGTTTCATAATTCAACTGCGCAATAGCATCAAACTCCGCTTCTGTTTGCGCTACTTTACACCAATACATACACTCACTTCCCTCGTTCCAAAGACTCTTTTATATTCGATGAATGCTTAATGAGCATACAGATTATAGCAATTATCAACGGTATGTATACTAGCAAATTGCCTGTCAATACAATTGCTCCTACGTATAAAATGAAGCCACCTATCATACCGAGCGTCAGACTTCTTGTTACAGCAAGCACCATAGCAGTCCCGACAATCATCATTACAAATAAATTGGGGGATAATGCAAGTCCAACACCAATAAAAGTGGCCACCCCTTTGCCGCCATTCAATCTCAGCCAAACCGGATATAAATGGCCGACAATTACAAGGCCCGCCCCCACTACAACTACCCACTCTTCAAAGTGCCATAAACGTCCCAACACAACGACAAGGACACCTTTTACTAAATCACCAAGTAACGTCAATAGAAATGCTGTCTTACCAATTACACTCCCAGCGTTACGAGCACCTAAGTTTTTGCTTCTTTCTTCCTGTAAATTTACACCATATCCTTTTCCAACGAAATAAGCAGTCATAAAGTTTCCAATCCCGTAGCTTAAAAGCCAATATAGCCCAATCATTCTTTCCCCCCCTTGTCGATAGGTGTTTGCTTGCTGGTTTTATCCGACGTTTTGCTGGTTTTATCCGTCACTTCTCTGACTTTATCCGTCACTTTACGCATGTTATCCGTCTAAGCTATCAATAAAGTTAAAGAAAGCTGTATAGGCAGTTCATGCCTATACAGCTTCATGTTATTATTTTCTTTGGGCGATTGCCTTAGCGATGCAATCACCATGGAAACGGCCATTTTCAATGAAGATTTCATTGGCATTATTCCCCGCTGCAATGACACCAGCTATGAACAATCCCTCAATATTCGTCTCCATTGTTTCAGGTTGACAGAACGGACGACCTGACTCCTCGTCAATGGTTACACCCATCGCTCTAATAAAAGAATGATCTGGATGATAACCTGTCATGGCAAAAACAAAATCGTTTTTTAAGATTTCTTCATGACCGTTGACTTCTACTACAACCTCATGGTCACGAATTTCTTTGACATTTGTATTAAAACGCATTGAGACCTCTCCGTTACGCACAATTCCTTCAAACTCTGGTAGTACCCAAGGTTTAATGCTAGGTGAGTACTCCCTACCTCTGTAAACCACTGTTACACGAGCTCCAGCCTTGTTCAACTCTAACGCGGCGTCTATTGCTGAGTTTTTACCGCCTATAACAAGGACATCTGTATCGAAAAATTCATGTCCCTCTTTAAAGTAATGGAACACTTTCGGTAATTCCTCACCCGGAATATCCAAAAAGTTTGGATGATCATAGTAACCTGTTGCAATCACGACATAAGGTGTCTTATACACATCTTTATCTGTCGTTACTGTAAACTCCTCACCATTTCTCACAACACTTCCGACTGCTTCAAAACGGTTCACTTGAATATTTTTCAAACGCACCACTTCTCGGTAATAAACAAGCGCTTGATTTCGTTTTGGTTTCCGTCCCTCAATAATGAACGGCACGTCACCAATGGCTAAACGTTCACTCGTACTAAAAAAAGTTTGATGCGTTGGATAATTGTAAATCGCATTTACGATGTTTCCTTTTTCAATCACAATCGGCTGTAAACCAATATTTTGCAAAGATATTGCTGCTGCTAAGCCACAAGGGCCTCCTCCAACAATAATTGCATCTACTTGTTGCATTGTTTGACACTCCTATCAAAATTGCACCAGCGTATTTTTCGCTGACGCTTCAGTTGCCCGCATAGCACATTCCTATTTGCGATACATCTGCTGTTAGTGGGTAATTCTATAAATCGACGATTATCTACATTATACGCCTTCCACACCTTTTTAGCTGTTTATTTACCCGAAATTTCAATGTCAATTATATGACATTGTGGTTTTGCGCCAAGGCGAAATGGTAGTAATGTTGTCCCATAGCCGTTACTCACAAGTGTCATCACACCATCACGCTCGCGATAAGACCCATTTGGATGCACACCATACGGACCAAGTCTAATTTGACCACCATGTAAATGACCACCCATCATTAAATCTGCTCTATATTTTGCACGTACACGGGCAAAGACACCAGGGTTATGCGAAATAAAGACCACTAAATCCTTCTCATCAACTTTTTCAAATGCTGCATCAAAGCTATATTTTTTTGTAGATGTATCTTCAATGGCACTTAACCAAAAACGATTTTCCTGGGGAAGTAGGATAGCATCATTGGCTAAAATGGTCACGCCATGTTGTTGTAAAATATTACGGAGTTGTTGCTCACCAACTTCTCTGTCATTATTCCCCCAAACAAAATAGGTAGGTCCTAGCGGTGTCAATAAATCGAGGTTCTCATGGATACGTGAAATAGGTGTACGGCTATCTGCAAAATCCCCACCGATTACGACTGCATCAAATGGGCCATTTAACTGTTCAATCATTTGACGGTTAATTTTTCGTAAATGCGTATCAGATATAAAAAATAATCGAATATTTTCTTGTTTACCCTTCAACACTAGTTGATGATGTAAAACATTGTTTTCATACGCAACCTTCCACATATAGAGCAGGAAGGCGATGACTACTAAAAGAAATACACCGATATAAATCATCTCTTACTCCTCCTAACGAAAGCAAAAAGACGATTCGTTTTATGAAGAATCGCCTTTTCACTAAATCAAACGTCCGCCTTAGCCTTACTTGGTGTTGACGTTTGTCCATTATTTTATACTAGAAAAACATCATTGCCAATGAATGACACTTGTTTTCCTTATGGTAGTTTAATAACCTGGCCAACTATGACTGTGTCGGAAGTCATGCCGTTTGCTGCACGGATTTTTGCAAGCGTTGCTTCACTACCATTTCCGTAGTGATTCAATGCAATACGATATAGATTTTCATTTGCTTTGACTGTGTGTGTACTTGCTTTTGCCGCAGCTTCTTCTGCTTTACGTGTTTGCTCGGCCTTCTTCGCTGCTTCCGCTTTTCTTGCCGCCTCAGCCTGTTGCTGTGCTAATTTAGCCTCTTCTGCTTTTTTAGCTTCTTCTGCTTTTTTCGCATCTTCAGTAGCCTTTTGTTGAGAAGCTAGCTTCTCAGCGTCTTTCTTTGCTTGCTCTTTTGCTTCTTCATTTGCTTTATTATCTTTTTCTTCTTTATCCTTTGAATCTGATGCCGCAGAAGCTTTTGCTTCATCTCCCGACTTGTCAATCTCAACAATAGAATCCATGGAATCTTTTTCGGCTTCCTCAATCGTTTTACCAGGTTCATAGAATTTCACCAAATAGATTAATATCGTTAATGGGATTAGTATAAAAATTACTAAAAGAATGGTCATTAACGGCGTTTTACGTTTCGTATTTTTTGGCTTCTTGTTAGTGCTTCCATTTTTGGTCATTCTTGAAACTCTGGATAGATTTTGCTGCTCTTGTTGTTCTTCTTCAAATGATTGACGATGTTCTTCGATTTTATCACGATAGTCTTCTTTACTCATTCGTCCGTACCCCCAACCTTACTACGCTTTCTATCATTCTATTATGACGAATTTTGCGAAAAAAGTAAATGACCGTCAATTATAGTCTAAAAGCCCATTAAGAGTTGTTTTAATCGACTTTCCCAAGATATCATTTCTACTTTTTTCTTTTCCTTTAAGCGTTCTTTATTGATTTCATCATAATGGATTCCACAATTTTCACAACAGTTTTCAGGCTTTTCCTGCAATTTTTGCCCAAAATACCCGACTAACTGTGCACGAATACAGTCTTTTGTCTGAGTAATTTTTAACATTTCATCAACTGCTTGATATTTTTCTAGTACCAATTGATTTAGACGTGCTTTCACTTGCTCCACAGACTCCTGCTGTAACCAGTATGCGAGTACCCGAAAGGCCGTCTCACTCAGCTCTCCATTTTTTAGCATTTGCGATGGTTGCACATGCTGCATAACAAGCTCTTGGTAACGATCTACATGACTGGATGACGGTAAATCGCCTGTCACGACAAATTTAGCAAGCTCTTCGTCCCCATCACAATACAGTAGAATCGCAAGTGCAGGCTCACCATCACGTCCTGCTCGCCCAATCTCTTGCATATAATTGGCGACATTCGCTGGCATTGTTTCATGGATTACCTGACGAATATCTGACTTATTGATTCCCATGCCAAAAGCATTGGTAGCCACAATCCAGTCCAGCTCTCCGTCAATAAACTGCTGCTGAATAAACTGACGATCCTCTGCCCCATAGCCGGCATGATAAGCAGCCACACGTATCCCCGCCTGTGTAAATGCTTCACTGTATTGTTCCGCACGCTTTCGCGAAGACATGTATAAAATACCCGGTCCCGCTGTTTCTTTAATATGCTGCAGTATCCACTTTGCTTTATCTGCACGATCTGCAAATACGACACGCCCCAAAGAAATACTAGGTCGATCCACACTATACATAAATTCAAATGGTGCATTTAGCGATAAAGTTGTTTGAATATCATTGACAACTTTTTGCGTGGCAGTTGCCGACAATGCTAGCACTGGCGGACGTTTTTCTTGTAAAAACCATTCACCAATCCGTAAGTAATCTGGACGAAAATCAAAACCCCACTGCGAAATACAGTGTGCTTCATCGACCACAATTAGGCTTAATTCCATTGTTGCCAGTTTATCTTGAACCTGTTGTTGCAGTAGCATTTCTGGCGACGTAAAAATAAAACGATATTGCTCTAAAAAATGCAGTGCATAACGTTTTTCGTCGAGTGATAAAAATGAATTTAAGGCAACTACTCTTTTTTCCCCCATACGTTTTAATTGCTCCACCTGATCTTGCATTAATGATAATAATGGCGACACAATTAAAACCGGCTTCTGCAACATATATCCTGGTAACTGATAGCAAAGTGATTTACCCATCCCTGTTGGTAACAATGCAATCCCATCTTTTCCAGCAAGGATTGCTTCAATTACTTCCTTTTGTCCAGGGCGAAAAGTTGTATAGCCAAAATATTTCGCTAATGTTTGTTCTAGTTCCATTTATACTTCTCCCTTCGCAAGGACAAGTCTGAGTTGGAAGTAGCTCATCCCTTCAACCACTTCGTGCAATGCCTTTAGTTTTTTTGTTTGATATTGCTTGGATGCCTGCCAAACTTTTTCCGCTTCCTCATATGAGACGAAAGGGCCAATGGAAAAGTTCGGTTCATTCATAGCTATTTCAACTAAATGATCCTCTATCGTACTTTGTTTTAAATTGCGCAACTGGACAATTTGCTCAATCGAATAGCCTTGCTCATATAAATGAGCAGTTTGTTGCGTGGAATCGGTCAGCAACGCTTTAATTCGTAACCCATCTGCTATTTGACCAAGCAGCACATAACGATTGGTCTTGTGTACTTCATTCAATAGTGTATGTAGCAATTCAATAAATGCTAATTGACTATCTAAAACGGTTTCCTTGCGATCACTTGCAAGTTGCTGCCACGTCCAGCCTGGTAAGCCATCACCGCTTAAACGATAGAGAACTAGCTGTTTGTTTCGATCAGATAAAGGCAACACAGCCAGTACCTGTTGACATTCCTCGAATAGCTGTTGTTGCAAATGCCCAGACCGATAGTTATGATTGATCAAGAAAGCACGTACCCACACCTGTACCTGTGGATCTTTGCTAATAGGAGAAAATGAGTGTATATCAGCTCGTTGATACGATAAACTTTGTACAATCAGTGCTAGTCGAGCAACAAACATATGCTCATTGCCTCGGTAATGCCAACCATCAAACAAAAAAGTTGTTGTCTGCTCTGCACGCTGTAAACCTAGCTTTTTCATGGAATAGTGACCAGATTCCTGCATATTTAACCAACTATATTGCAAAAACGTGGAAACGGCCTCATCGAATGTTGCTCGAGGTAACTTTGGAAGTAATCCAAAATAGTTATGTAGCTGAAAGAGTCCAACGTCTTGAATCGTCTGGCCAGAACGTTTCCCTCTTAACACATGATAGGCTGCTGAAACGGTTCGTTCGTTATTGAGCTTCTGAAAAATTTGCAATAAAATTTGATGAAACATTGCAGCAAATTCCTCCAATTTAATAGTATTATGTTGAAATGTAAGATAAACATCTTTAAAATGAGTATGAAGCTTTGTAGGAACATTGTAAAAGGAGAGAAAGAAATGGCTAAATACACAATTGTTGATAAAGATACATGCATCGCTTGTGGCGCATGCGGAGCCGCAGCACCTGACATTTATGATTATGATGATGAAGGTATTGCCTTCGTCATTTTAGATGATAACATGGGAACTGCTGAAGTTCCAGAAGATCTACTAGAAGACATGCAAGACGCTTTCGAAGGCTGCCCAACTGATTCTATCAAGGTAGCCGATGAAACATTTGATGGCGATTCGCTAAAATTCGAATAGTTTTATTCAGCTCCTGTACCACAAGGCATCCTTAATCGGGTGCCTTTTTATTGTAACTATAACCGTGCTCCTTGGTTCTATGCCATATCCACGCAACTCCTATTGTATAAAGTTCATCTCAAACGATTTGAGGTGAATTTTTTTGTTGAAATCTCCAATCGACAATGACTCATTGCGGCTTCGTTTTAACCATTCACCCTATCGCTTATCGTTTCTACTTGAATACTATGGCATTCTGCAAACGTCTGGATAAATTACTGTGTGAACTACCAGTAATATAAAGTTAGACACTCTTTTCAGATTGTTATTGCAACCATAATTTATGTATGATAAGATTTTAGTAGTTGGTACTAATAACAGATATTATTTTGCAAAGGGGTTCTTATAGATGATGGATAATTTATTACAGCTAAAAGATAAAAATATCGTCGTAATGGGCGTAGCGAATGATCGTAGTATTGCTTGGGGAATCGCGAAACGTCTATTTGATGTCGGCGCTAATGTTATCTTCACGTATCGTCAAGAACGTTCATTAAAAAAATTACAAAAACAACTTGAAAATTTTGGTCAACCTGAAGCCTTTATTGTTCAATGTGATGTCAACAGTGACGAAAGCACAAAGGCAGCCTTCGATGAAATCGGCGCTAAAGTTGGCGTTATCCACGGAATTGTACACTCTGTAGCATTTGCTAATGCAGAAGATTTACACAACCGCTTTTTAGAGACAACTCGTGATGGCTATGCATTTGCGCAAGATACAAGTGCTTACTCACTTATCTCAACAGCAAAAGCCGCTCATCCATACATGACCGAAGGCGGTTCAATTGTAACAATGAGTTATCTCGGTGCTGAACGAGTACTTGATGGCTATAACGTTATGGGTGTCGCTAAAGCTGCATTGGAAGCTTCCATGCGCTACCTAGCTGCTGATATTGGTCAAGACAATATTCGTGTCAATGCCATTTCTGCAGGAGCGATTCGCACACTTGCAGCAAAAGGTGTGCCTTCATTCAACACGATTTTACACAAAATCGAAGAAACAGCACCATTAAAACGAAATGTTCAGCAAGACGAAGTGGCAGATATGACAATTGTGATGCTATCTCACCTATCACGTGGTGTTACTGGCGAAACAATCTACATCGACGCAGGCTACAATATTATGGGTTAAACACAAGAAAGCATGTCAGATCATCCTTGGTCTGACATGCTTCTTTTCGTTATAACATTCATTTAACTTTAACCCTTAAAGCATAATCAAAACATCGCTAATACACTTTATCCCAGTAAGAATACACCTACAACAAGTAACAGGATATAAATCATCTTTGTAAATAGTTTTTGAGTAAGCTTCTTAAATAGGAATTGTCCTAAAACTAGACCAAAAAGGACAAGAGGTAGGCATACAAGCTATTCATCCAAACCGTTTTACTTGTACCTTCAATCGATAATTGGAACAGTAAGCTAATCAGGTAGATAAAAATACAGTAGGCTATTGAAGTGGATTTTAATTTAAACACTAATGACCTGTAACCAAACGTTGTTTAGCTATGATTGTCTTTAATAAAAACGATAGCAAACAAGCCACGACTAAAAAGACCGTAATCATGGCTATGACACCTATCCAACCGTAGTGCATCCAGAATATGCCCCCTGCCGTGCCCCCTACACTAGAGCCAAAATAATAGAAAAATAAATACAGAGAAGATGCCTGTGCTTTATCATGAGTGGCACGTTTGCTAACCCAGCCACTGGCAATTGAGTGTGCAGCGAAAAAACCAAAAGTAAATACTGTAATACCGATAATTTTCAAACTGAGCAGACCATTTAATGTCACGAGTACGCCTGCAAACATAATCGCAATCGCCAATAGTAACATTTTTTGTCGTCCATATTTATCTGCTAAACTACCAAACCAAGCTGAACTAAAAGTACCGACCAAATAAATAACAAAAATCCAACCAACAATTGTGGCACTTAAATTATACGGCGGTGCCATCAATTTAAAACCAATATAGTTATAAAGTGTGACAAAGCTCCCCATTAACACAAAACCAATGCCAAAAAGACAAAGCATCGATGGATCTTTTACATGTTGAATAAGCGATGTCGTCAATGCTTTAAATTGCAATGGGCGTGGCGAAAAATGCGTAGAATTCGGTAACATCCATACGAATAGCACACTAATAATAAGGCTAATAATGCCAAGCACAATCATCCCCACTTGCCAGTTATAAAGGTCGGTTAAAGTACCAATAATGACACGGCCACTAAGTCCACCTACTGAGTTGCCACTTATATAGAGACCCATAGCAACACCGAGGCTCTGGGGGTCCATTTCTTCTCCTAAATAGGCCATTGCAATCGCAGGTAATCCTGCAAAAACAACGCCCTGTATAACGCGCAAAACTAGTATCGTTTCAAAGTTAGGAGAAAAAGCTAGTGCTAGCGTCAGTACAGATGCTGCAAAAATAGAAATCGTCATTAATGACTTTCTCCCCCAGGCCTCCGATAAGGAGCCTACAATGATCATACTAATCGACAGCGCAAATGTCGTCACCGATAAAGAAAGACTTGCAACTGCTGGCGATACATGAAATTCCTCTGCAAATGTCGGTAACAATGGCTGCGATACGTATAAGTTTGCAAAGGTAATAAATCCCGCTAAAAATAGGGCCCAATTTGCTTTGTTAAATGCTTTTGTTCCCTTTTGTATATAATCCATTTCCTTCTCTCCCTATTAACAACCCATTTCTATCTATTATTCTAATACAACATTCTTCAAAAAACACTGTAAGTTGTCAAAAAATAGACAAATATATCTTCTTTCTTCTATTATTCTTAATGATTTTATTTGACATTTTTTAAGTAGGTTCATACAGATCGCAAAATCTGACCAAATAAATATAGATAAAACCGTTTATTTCCACTTCGGGCGAGTGCTTTCCCGCGGGCTGGGCTGGGCCGAGCCGCAGGAGTCATCGCCCTCTGTTCCAATCAACTAAATTCATATGTAACACATGCTAAAATAAATTGTTGAGTTGATGAACCATGATGACAAAGAATCAAGAAACATGAACAACTAGAAAAGTGCAGCTTAATAAAAAGAAGCTACTCGAAAAGTATGTTCAATTTGGTAGTAAAACTTGAGCAAAAGGCATAAAGGAATTCACTCTCGATGCCTTTTGTCGTCAATCTGAACTGTGACTACAACTGTCACAGTTTTTTCAGTAAAAATAATAGACCAACTGTTTTGGCTTGGAAAATTTTGTGTTAGACTGGAAACGATACATCTAGAAATCACTGTATATACAAGTTGGATGACTAGACTATTTTCTTCACCAAAATTGGAGGCGTTTTTATGAGTATTATTGAAGCTTTAGCACTTTCAGCACCTTACATCCATCTTGCTTTAAAAGAAGAAGCCATCGTGGCTGTCGTTGAAAAAGAAAGTGAAACCGTTGTAAAATATTTAGCTGGCAAACGTGTTGACTCAGGTTATCATGATGGGCAAAAAGTAAATGCAAATGATCAAAACGTTTTTATTGCCTTTCGCGGACAAAATGCCGATGTCATTATCCCAGAAGACGTATATGGCATTGCCATCAATGCATTTTCATTTCCAATTCGAGAAAATGGCAAAGTCATCGGTGCTCTTGCTTTCGGTCTTCCAATTGATAGCGAGCTCAAGCTCGAAAACTATATGAATACAATGGATAACATTGTAAATAGCTTGCAAGATAAAGTACATACCATTGCCTCACATTCTGAAGAACTAGCTGCAACAAGTGAGGAAATAAACAAACAGGCGCAACATGCCCTTAAAGATTCCGAAAAAACAAATGACGTGACAAATTTAATAAAAAGCATTTCTCGCCAAACAAATTTATTAGGCTTAAATGCATCCATAGAAGCTGCACGTGCGGGACAACATGGCGCTGGTTTTAATATCGTGGCACAAGAGGTTAGAAAGCTGTCATTTGAAACATCTAGTGCCACTGAAAATATTGAAACATCCCTTCGTAACATTAATTCAAATCTCGAAAATTTAAGACAAAATATGGGGCAAATCAACGATGCAACGAATGAACAAGCACAGCTTGTACAAGATTTTAGTGAAATTATCGAAGAGCTAACCATTTTAAGTCAAGATATGAAGAGCTTTATGCATAATGCCCTAAAATAACATGAAATTTCAATCAGTGGGGTTTTTCTTTATCACCCCACTGATTGCTAGTTGAACCAATCGGGCGTTTACGGTCAGTTGTTCGACTTACTTACCGTTAATACGGGATAAAAAGAAACTTCATTCAGTGGGGCTTTCTTCATCACCTCACTGATTGCTAGTTGAACCAATCGGGCTTTAACGGTCAGTTGTTCGACTTTCTTACCGTTAAAGCGGGAAAACCTAAAGAATTGGAGTGAATGGCATGCAAATTACCATTGATCAAGAATTAGCTTTACGAACTGTTGCTGTAGAAGACGCACAAGCAGTTTTTAACCTAACTGATACATCGAGAGAATATTTACGTGATTGGTTGCCTTGGCTTGATTTCACAAAAGAGGTAGCCGATTCCAAGGCTTATATTGAAAGCTGTATCGCAGGCTACGAAGCAAAAAGTAGCCTTTCGCTAGTTATTATTTTTCGTAATCAAATCGTTGGCATTGCGGGCTTTAATAGTATCAATCCTTCGAATAAAATTGCCACAATCGGTTATTGGCTTAGTAAAGACGCACAAGGACATGGCATTATGACAAAAACAGTAAAAACTTTAATGCACTATGCATTTGAAGAACTACAGCTTAATAAAGTAGAAATTCGTGCCGCTGCAGGTAATGTAAAAAGTCGTGCTATACCTGAGCGACTAAACTTTACAACAGAAGGAACGATTCGCGCCGCTGAATGGCTGTACGATCACTATGTTGACCACGTGGTTTATGGCATGCTCGCAAAGGAATGGAAGAAATTATTATAATGGTAGCTAGCACCGATAGACTGACCGTTTTCGCCGCTTTTATATGCATATCGCCGCTAACCATACTACATCGCGATTTAACCTGTTTATTAATACGCTTGTGCACTTAGAAGTTGCAGGCGTACCCTAAAAAAAGCTACCTGACACCGAAGTATCAGGTAGCTTTTTGCGTTATTGTTCAACAGGTTCTTTTATTTCTTCTGTAATCTTAGGCGCTTGTTGTTGCCCTAGACCGACTGCAATTTGCTCAAGCTCGGGACGTAGTGTATGCTTGCCGGCATAGCTTTCAATCAATTCCTTGACGTCAATCCCCGAAGTTTCTTTCAATGATTCCTGAAGTGTTGACATTAAGTTCGTTGCATAAGACGTCACCTTATTGGCACCGCCTCCACCTTCGCCACCGCCAGTATCGACAACTGTAATTTTGTCTATGTTGCCTAGTGGACTTGCCAGTTCTTTCGCATATTCTGGCATCATGCGCACAACCATGTCGAGTACAGCTGCTTGGCCGTAGTATTCAAAGGCTTCGGCAATTTTACGTTTCGCCTCGGCTTCAGCAAGACCACGCAGACGAATAATATCTGCCTCTGTTTCCCCTTGTGCACGTTCAGCATCTGCTTTGGCAACACCGTCTAATCGAATTTTCTCTGCTTCCGCTTTTGCTAACGACTCAATACGATATTTCTCAGCATCTGCTTGTGCAAGCTCACGACTTTTTTGTGCTGCCGCATTTTGTTCCACTGAATAACGATCAGCATCTGCTTTTTTCTTTACTTCCGAGTCATATTGTTTCTCACGACGTAAAATCTCTTTTTCTTCTAACTCAATTTGTTTTTGACGCTCAATAATACGGATTTGCATTTCTTGCTCCGTTACTTCCTGTTTGGCACGGGCTGTTTCAAGCTCATATGCTTGGTCAGCTCGAGCTTTGGCAATATCCTGCTCACGACGGAATTCAGCTACCTTTAATTGATTTTCTTTTTCCGCTTCCGCAATTTCAGTGGCACGCTCTAATTCTGCTTTCTGCGCCTCTTTTGATGCTTCTGCACGTTTAATGCGTGTTTCCTTTTCCGCATCTGCAGTCGCAATATCCGCATCACGTTTCACCTGTGCGATTCTTGGTTTACCAAGTGAATCTAAATAGCCGTTTTTATCGCGTACATCTTTAATCGTAAATGACACAATCACAAGCCCCATCTTTGCTAGATCCTGAGAGGCTACACGTTGAACTTCCTGTGAGAATTTGTCACGATTTTTGTAAATCTCCTCAACAGTCATTGATCCTAAAATTGAACGCAAATGCCCCTCTAATACCTCACGTGCTTCACCTTCACGCTCTGATTTTTGCTTCCCTAAAAACTGCTCTGCCGCTGTTGCAATTTCCGAAATAGAGCCGCCAATTTTAATAATAGCTGTACCATCTGCCATTACCGGAACCCCTTGCTCCGTATACACTTCCGGCGTTGTCACCTCTAACTTACTTGATAATAAACTTAGTGGCTGTCCTTGCTGGAAAATTGGGAAGACAAAAGTACCGCCTCCACGAATAATTTTTATGCGATTCCCTGACTCATCCTTATGTACATTTTTTGAGCCAAGGTAGCTTCCTGTCACAATCAGTGCTTCGTCAGGACCTGCTGTACGATACTTCGTCACATACATTCCCACAATGGCGATTAATATAAATGCTACAACTCCTACTACTATCAAGATGCCTGTCATATTATCCTCTCCTCTTTAGATAAATTTCTTTTCATAGGCTCTCACAAGGAGAGTACCTTCTTTCACTTCCACAATAAGTACCGTCGTATCATAGTCGATTGTCTCATTGTCAAAACCCACTGCCCGCTTTGAAATCATGCCACTCGCCGTCTCTATCACAACTTCCCCAAAGCCGTCTGTTGGGATGGGTACGATAACCCTCCCTAATTGACCACCAAGCGATTCTTCCGTATAAGCTAACGAGACGTCAGCCGATTTCAGCGGAACAAGAATAAATAAATAAAATAGTACACTTAAAATAATTCCGATGATAATTGCAGCAACGATGTTCCATCCGCTAGAAAATAAGGCTAGTTTCTCTAAAATAAAGCCTGCTGCTGACATCATCGTGATGAATGATAAAATCACACTTGGGTTTAAAATCGGTAGTCCATCGCCAATGCCTTCCACAGCATCTCCAAAAAACATGAACAAAATTGTAGCAAGACCAGCGAATATTAACACCACTAAATAAATCTGTTCAAGTGAGTAGCCAAATAGCGTCAAGTTGTTCACCTCTTTTCATCGTATTACCTACTATACGGATAAACCTCACGGAAAGTTTCGAAATATTTTACATTTTTCAAAAATAGAAGGGTATGATTATAAAACTTCATATTTTAAAATATTTTACCATTTTTATATAGTGACGAAATTTCGATATTTTATCTGTTGATTTTCACTACTCTATGTATGATTACTTTGTTATTTTAGTTGAATATTCGACAACACGTAATTGAACATTATGTCTACCGTATCGTGTTGCAACTCTTTCTGATTCAACAAGAATATCTAATTTGAAACCTTTGATGGCACCACCTGTATCAGCAGAAATGGCTCTAAAAGATTCATAGGGCGTGTTAATTTCTACAATTGTTCCTAATGGGATTACAGTAGGGTCAACCGCAACAATCCTTAAGCCGTTATAGTGAATCGTTTCACGAACATTAATACCAGTTGCTGTTATTCCACTACAGCCTGTGCAATCAGAACCGTAGTAGGAAGCATTAAATTGCATCCACTTTGTTTGATTGGAATTAGGATTCGCCTTAATCTTGTTTTGACTCCCGATTAATTGTTTATTGTCTGTTTTATATGTATCCTTATTTAGTTGCTCTTTTTGTATTCTTTCCTCAAGCTTCAACCGTTGTATTTCTAGTTGTCTTTGTAGCCTTTCTTCCTTTAATTGAAGTGCTTTACTACGGATCTTTGGTACCGCAGCCTCAAACTTACTCTTTGCAGAATTTTGAATTACTCCTTTAAAACTATGGCTATTTTTGTTGTCATTGTCATCTTCGTCTGAAAAAATAACAGACATAAAAAATAGTGATACTATGAATATAAAAATCACTTTACCTGCCTTCATAAAACACCTGTAATTCTTCATTATTTCAAGTTAAACATGATTATCATCGACCTAGCTTTATCACATCAACACAATGAGGAATTTAACCTTTTTTAATTAATTTATCTAAAATTATGTATTACCTATAAAATTTTATGTAATGACTCATGATTAACACTTATAAAAGTCTATTTTTTTTAAAAATGCCTCAACAGATTTTATCGCTTCTATTTCTAAATGCTCCATTTCCTTTGAAATGATCAAATTTATATTCCCCATTTCTTGGTAAGCTAAAGCCATCGCATAACGATCAATTTTACTTCTATTCGAATTACCCTCTTTGAAAGCTTTCACATAACCCCCTACCCTTCGTTACAAATTAAATGGTTGTTTTTTGATGATTTGTTTGTCAACCTCTGTCATGAGTTCATTAAGTTTTTGTATTGTTTTTTCTTTCTCTGACTGAAGTTGATTTTCTAGTAGGGCCTGCTCACGCTTATGTTCTAATTCCAAGAAAGTTAATTCTACTTGCTTTGAAATATCCACTAACTTTATTTGAAACTCTTTACTTTTTCGCAAAAATTCTTTCATAGTAGATTCATTTTCAAAAACTTTTCCTTGATTTATAGCTCCGAAAATATAGCCAAAATCTAACACCAATGCCTTTAGTACTTTATGATCCATAGTCGCTCCAACTTTCATCCTTGTTATTTTGTTGCTAAAATCTTTGATACAATTTAATTCTTTGATACAATTATTATATTTTTAATTATTTCATCTAAATAGTTCTGTGCAGATTTCTTTGAATGGAATTTTGGGGAATAATTAAAATTATCTTTTGTATGTATTAATAACCACCTACTTTGCTTTGAATCTTTTATTATTATATATTTCCTTAGAGAATTGCATATATATCTCCATTCACACCTCTCTTTTTTGATTATTTCATGCAAATTATATAGTTATTCTTCACTTCATCCTTTCATTAAGTCTAAAATTTGTTTATCTCCAATCATCCCCTGGACAACTCTCTTAATACCATTAGTTTTTAACAAATTAAAAGTTTCTAACTTAGCTATGTAAATTATTGCAATTGCTTCAGCATCAATATTGCTCACCCTTCCTTTCGATTGTCCTATTATTTCAGATGCAAATTCTTTAACTAAAACTTTTTCCACTTTGTCACCACCTTTAAATAATTTTTAGCACGACATATCATTATTCTTTTCGTGGCTTTAACTTATCCTCTCTAAAATTTTATGTGTTGGATAATTGGTATTTAAATATTCTTTTAGACTTTTTAATGAAGTAATACTATCATCATTAATCGACTTTCTTAATAGCCCATTATATAAATAAATTATATTTTTAAGCTCTACAACACAATAAATATTATCCTGACTGTCATCTAATTGAATTAAACTATCATACTGGATATCGATATCCTGTGCTTTTTGATAGATAAATTTTGTATCATTAAGCTCTTTCATTAATTCTATTTCCTCCTCATTCGATGTATCCATAAGGATTAAACTAGAAACTGAGCTGTCCATACATGTACATTCAAGAATACGACCTCCCTCATCTCGTAGAATGACATTTGTAATACCACCGTTAAAATCTTTCATTAACTCATCTGAGATATTTCTATCTTTGTAAATAACTAGTTCTAAAATAGCTGTTGTTTGTATAGCATCCACATTAAAACCTCCTAGTATTACACTGTTCCATAATCTTCTAACTTATCCTAGCTATTTTTCTTAACCTATTAGATTTGTTCTTATCTTATCACGAACAGACGTTCGTTTTCAAGTTTATTTTTAGAGAATATTTACAATTTCCCCAACTTTAATTTTTGAATATTTCATTATTTGATTTATAAAGTAAAAACTTATTCAGTGGGAGGTTTGCCCCGTTGACTGGTAGTTGAACCATCGGGCTGTTACGGGCTGTTGTTCGACAATCTAGTTTTACTCGTTGTTTTCTTTCCACGTGGGGTGGGTGGTGGCTTACTGACCGTTACTGCAGGATATAGTGAAACTTCTTTCAGTGGGGGTTTTGCCCCATTATTGGTAGTTGAGCCAATCGGGCTGTTGTTCGACAATTTAGTTTTACTCGTTGTTTTCTTTCCACGTGAGGTGAGTGGTGGCTTACTGACCGTTACTGCGGGATATAGTGAAACTTCTTTCAGTGGGGGTTGCCCCATTATTGGTAGTTGAACCAATCGGGCTGTTGTTCGACGATCTAGTTTTATTCGTTGTCTTCTTTTTACTTGAAGGAGTCGTATTACTGAAAGTTACTGCGGGAAAAACAAAAAAAACTGGTATTCACCAGTTCTATAACTCTATATTAAAATCTCCATAATTCATTTTCATAAAATCAAAATCTAATTTATGTTTGAGTATAGAATAACTTACATACTTATTATCTTTGTTCACATAACCTGTATCATATTTATTTGCTACTTTTTCTAATAGCTCTTTATCTAGGATTTTCATTTCATTATCCTTTAACAACTCCCATAAATACCACATCATTCCTGAAGTCTGTATCGTGCTGGCTATTAAATTACTATTGTCAAAGATTGATTTGGCTAAATCCAATGCTCTGTTCCCAAAAGATGCTCTCAGTTGAATATCATTGCTGTTTGAATTTGCTTTCTTAAATATATAGGTATTATCAGAAAAGTATTTTTGGCCTTGTTTCGGTGTCAAACTAGTGGATGATATTTTGTCCAATTTTTCAAGTTTCCAATATAGATCCTCGGTTATTTCTATTTTCCTTCTATAGCCTTTATTATTGGTCAACCTTGCAAAGCAACCCCCCTTGTCATTACTCAAATCTTCCATTTTCAAATTTAAAATTTCGCTATAGCCCTCTCCTTTTATCCCCTCAAATAAACATAATAAGAATACCGCATGTCTTTGATCATCAAACAAACGCATGTAAGTAATCAATTGTTCTCTGGTATACCTGACTATGGAAGCTTTATAAATAAATCGGCTACAATATTCAATATCGATTATACTCGGTAACCTTTGTGAACGATTTTCTGTATAACCATTCATAATTGCCCAATCTATATACCTTGAAATAAAACCAATGGAGGCACTTATAGGTTGTGGACTTGGTGATTTTAAACTAAAAAATAATTCTTCCAGTTCCACTTTATTCATATCAAAAATATCTTTATTGTTTTGGTTTTCTATCATAGTTGCTTTATTGAACAGAGATAAATATGTAGTTAAACTATTATCTTTTACATCTAATGATTGTAAATACCATTCTTTTATATCTTTATTGAATACATTATCTTTAAGCATCGTTGTACACCTCGTTATTTAATGAAATCTTCAAATATTTTTTGAAGTCTTTTTCTATTTCGAGCGCTTAACCCACCAAACTGTAGAATGCCAAGCTCCTCCCATAAGGAATTATGGATGGAGAAGTCAATGTGATCTAAGTAATTATTCAAAATTTCAAATGGAATTTTTTCTTCATGCATCCTTGCAGCTAATTCCATATGACCAATAAACATTCTATTTTTAAACATTAATGAATTTTTATCATTTAAACTATCCTTATAATAAGCAAACAGGTACATCATATATTCGTTAATCACTTTAGCTATCTTACCTACGTCTAAACGATTCTCTATTTTAAAGCTTTTATCGATGGCATTTGATAATTCTGAAAAAGTGACCACTTCACCGTATGAATATTTAACATTCGAACTAGAAGTAATTCTTCCTTTTAACTCCCCATCAACCTTTAATTCAATCACAACTTCATCTGATAATTTGTCTTTTGCTAATTCTTGCAGCCTTGGTTTGGGGATAGGGTTAGCTTTTGCCATATCGACTTGCACTCGTTTACATTGAGCCTCTGTCATATTTGAAAAAATAACGATCATATTGCCTGGTAGATCAGTTTTTTTCATGTAAGCATTATAAATAGAAAAAGTACGATGTGCTCCATCTAAAACATCCAGTGTAGTTCCCTCTAACACAGTGAGGGATTTGTCCTTTTCATCATAAAATAATTCTAAACCTTCATTACCTGTACCTACTTTTGCATTGTATCTTAAAGTAGAAGTGATTAAATCTCCATTTAATGTTTGTTTTTCAATCTCACGTAATGATTTTGGATTTAAATTCATCACTTCGATAATTTCATTTTTTAGTTTTTTCTTTTTTGCTTGCCGCTGTATATTTGGGTTATACATAGAAATGCCACTCATCCAAAGTTTACCAATAATTACGTTTGGAATCACAACTGCAAACTCATGATGACCTGTTTTTATAACATGTTCAAAAGTATATGGCAGAGTTATAATGTCTTCATATGGAGATTCTCTTTTATAAAATCTTAATTCTTTGATTTCAGAAAGATTTAACCATTCATTTATCCACTCAATATCACTTTCACCAAATTTTACATTAAGTTGTTCACCCAATAATAATAGTTCATGTAAATTTGTTTCTCTTAGGACATCCTCATCATTAATCATTTCTAAAATATTTCCTATATTAATGTTATATCTATTCAGTTGGATCGATATCTCATCTAAGATTAAATCATTTTGAACTAACAATGGGATTTTAGCTTTAATATCTTCTATTAATAATTCTCTGGTTTTACCAATTTTCAAACAATACACTCCCTTGTTTTTCCATTAAAAATATGATTATTTCAATAGTACCATACGTAAAATTAAAATGTAACTATTATAAATGAATTAATCATATAAACAGTTTTATTTTTGAAACGAAATATTATTTTTAGCAACAAATATTAATTTGTTTATTAAATAGGAAGAAACAATAAAAAATTGTAGATGAAAGGAGTTTAATAAGTGAATTAATTAAAAATATATTGATTTATAAAAAATACCAATTATAATAGGGTTAAGTGTAATCGAATACTTACATACAAGGAGATGACAGTTAATGGCCTTTCAAACAGCTAAAGATTCAAAATATCAACATTTAGTATTATCAGATGAAACGGTAATTAAAGAATTATTGACGTTTAGAGGTTCAATAGATGATACAATGTTAAATGGCAGTCATGGTGTGTGTGCAACAAATACTTTAAAAATGAATACGGATGTAATTAGTTTATTTGCCGATTTAGATGAATTAATGAAAAAGTGTTTAAATGAGGAACAGCTGAAATTACTTGAATACATCGCTAAAGACTATACTAATTATAACATTGGACAGCTTTTAGGGATTCCAGTAAAAACGGTGGGGCGAAGGTTTCATACAATTTGTCTTCAAATAAAACAAGAAAATGATAGACAATGGAGAAAAGTAGTATATACAAAGAAATTGAACTTAAAAACCAAAAGATGTAGTAAATGTAAAGAACGACTACCTGCAACCGACGAGTTTTTCAGTTTAAATAGTAGCAGTAAAGATTTATATCATTCACAGTGTAAGAAATGTAAAAAGTAGCTTCAAAAAATCACTTGGGCGGAAATAGTAGCTTTTTAGATACACTAGTCAACCTAATAAGTAGAAGGAGCAATAATATGAAACTACAATTACCTCACAGAATGGTAGAATTGAAGTTAGACCTCCCAATAGAGGAAAGAGTTCAATATATAAGCTTTATGCTAGAAAATGAAAAAATTGTTTATCAAGGTGAAGAGATAACTTTAGAATTATATTTCAGTATAACCTCACATGCATACAATACGATTATTTTATTAGATATGATAGGTTATTACATTACAAAAGGTTATTTTACTAAAGCCGAATTGTTATTAGAAGAAGAGAATTTAAAATTTATTAAGGAAACTAAAAAACGTAATAACAGACGTAGAGAAATTACAAAATTACTTAGAAATCAAAGTGCACAGCATCAATTGCAAGATAACTATGTTTTATCTCATCATAAACAAAAAGAAATCAAAAAAGGGTCAATCAGACATAACACATTTTCAAATACTTCTTATCTAGAAGCGATCACCTTCGGAATTGAAGAAGTTGAAGAAGATCACGGTTAATAAATGAATTAATTTAAAATACATAATTTAAATGAAATTTTCTAATGTATCTATGTGAAGGCATGGATACATCATGAAGGTTTCATGTACTTCAAAAGAGGTTTATAAAGAGTATACATAAAATGAGAACAGGCTGGGACTTAATCGTAAATTGCTAAATGCCTGACTCTCAAATCAAAATTATAGTAGGTGATGACCATTGGATGTATAAAAGTGAAACTCAATCAGTAGCCCCCACTGATTGTTAGTTGAAGCAATCGTAATTAAAGATGAATTAATGTAAAAAATATTATAATAACCTCTTTTAAATCATGAAAGCAAAACCTTCAAAAATGCAGCCTTCTTTAGGAAGTGAGGACAAAGGAGAATGAGAATTGTAAATAAATTAGCGCAGTTTTATAAATCATTAAAAGAAGATGAGAAATTACTTCGATTACTGTATTACTTGCCAAAAGATTCATTAGATAATCCCCTGGATGAGTCGAAAATGGACATTTCTCAGTTACCTGAAAAAGACATTATTATGAACAACATATTGGTGATTGGGGATAAAACAAGCGATTTAAAAATGGATACCCATTTTTCTCGCATTTGTTTATATACTGGTCCACGAGCGCCTCAAAAGCATTATCTTAAAAACACAAATCAATTTACTGATAATCCTTATTCTAGCACGCAACAATATTTCTTTGATATCTATACACCGGTCGCTATCAATAATATAGATTTTCGACTCGATTGGCTAGGTGAAATGTTAAATGAAGTCCTTTTTCAAGAGGATATTGAAGAATTTGGAGATTTGAGATTTCACAGTGGTATTCCCCTTTTAAATACACCTGAAGGCTTTATCGGATATCGCTGGATTTATGTTGTTCCTTCCGGTCAAGGACCAAAGAGCTTTAAATCATGAGTATTTCAACAAAAAAAGCATTTGGCAAATCCACTCTCTATAAAGGATTGAATATTTATCCTGTTCGCATGATGGATGCAGATGAATTTTATGATTACGTGCAATGCTTATTATTGCCTAAAAGTGATTTTCAAGAACCAGAAGTAATTAGAATGTCTTATTTCATGTTTTTGCTTGCCCTCTCTCAAAACAAAGATGGCCCTGATTTATTAGCAAAATTAATTGCTTTATATCGTTTGATTTTCAAAACGGAAGACATTCAATTCACAATCAATGAAAAAGGTATGGCATTTATAATTGTCGACGGTATTTCATTGCATGAACGTGATTTCGATAAAATTAAAACTATCATCAGTGAGCAAAACCTCATCGATTTAGACGATGAATTTATCGATCCAGGCACTAAAAAGGCCATTCAAGAAGCACGAGCATTTATGGCAAAAAGAAAAACGAAACAGGCAGATTTAGAACAGCAAATAGTCGCTTATCATTGCAAATCGGGTCTCCCCTACCATGAAATAGAAAATCTAACCCTCTATCAATTTCATAAAGGTTTAATTCGTATGGATTATATGGTCAGCAGTGATGCCATTCTGAATGCACGTTACTCTGGAATGGTTGAATTTAAAAATGATCAAGATCTTCCCCATTGGCTAGGCCATATTGACGAGCCGAAGAAAAATGAGGATGTCATTATGACAAAGTCAGCATTTGACAAACAAATGAAACAGCTAGGACTTGATTCTAGTTCAAATAAAAAACAATAACTTAAAAGGATGGTAATTTATTATGACACAACAAAATCAATTTTTAACTTCAGTAGCAAATGTACGTTTATTTGATCGTTTAACGGATGAATTAATTCTTAACGGTAAAACTTTATTGAATTCATCTATGACACAAGCAATCCAAACACAGGCTATTCATGCAGGTAAAGGCTCGAAAAAAGTATACGAACTTAACTACCAAAAAGAATTAACATTCTCAATTGAAGATGCTGCATTCGATACAGCTTATATTGCCTTACAAAATGGTACAGAAATCAATCACCAATTAGCCGAATTCTATACGGATGAAATCATTTTACTTGATGCGAGTGGTAAAGGAACATTAGCTGACACGCCTATTGGCAAAGTGCATGTAGAACAAGTTAATGGTACATTCTCTCAATACGCTCCTACTGGCAAAGAGATTTCTGTTCCAGCATTAGCTGGTAAAGAAGTCCAAGTTGTCTATGCTGTTCAGGAAATGATGGATACAATTGAAATCTCTGCTGATTCATTCCCGAAAGCCGTACGTATGGAATTAAATGTAGATATTCGCTCTAATAACGGAAAAACAGGCGAAGTAATTATCGAGGTGCCTAACTTTAAACCAAATGGCGCAGTAGAAATTTCTATGACACATGAAGGTGTAGCTTCTTCTTCTCTTGCAGGTAGCTCACTAGCCGACAAAAAAGGAAACTATGCCTACATTAAACTTCGTAATCTTGCAGATGAAAAAGTACAAGTTACAGCATTAGCTTCAAATCCTTCTCGTCTAGTTCTTGATTCTGCTGTCGCAGGAGATGCTCAACGCATCGCAGTACTAGGTATCCGAGGCGCAGGTTACAGTAATGTACTTTTACAAAATAGTGATCTAACTTGGACATCCAAGAACCCAACAATCGCAAGTGTTGATGCAAATGGTGTCATTACTTTAGGTGCCTCTGCCGCTGCCAATGATCAAACAATTATTGAAGTAACTGACGGTACATACCTTGAAACAATCGTTGTTGATGTAATTTAAGCGAATTAATTTAAAATGGGTAGAGAGTCATTCTCTACCCTCTTTAATATAAAGAAGGAGTCTAAAAATGGCTAAACGTGAAACGAAACTAACATTAGCAGATATTCAACAAAATGCGGATGAGCTCAATAAAAAACAAAAATTTCACATTGATAAAGACCAGGGTAAATTCATTTATTACTATCCTAAATTCAGTAAACGTAAAGTAACGATATTAATAAATGACTTAGCAAGTACCATTGACTATGTGCAGCAAAATAACCTAGATTTCTTTAAGAATGACCATGAATTACAACACTATGTCCTCTTTTTAGTGATCAAGCATTTTACTGATTTAAAAACTGAACTTAAAGATAAACCAATTGAAAGTCATTTTGCTACTATGAATAATCTAGTAGAGATTGGTTGGTACGACCTATTCTTAACGGAAATGTTTACGATGCAGGAAATCTCAAAAGTGCTAGAAGAAATTAGTAAACGACTCAATTTAAGTATGCAGTTTTTAGAACTCGAAAAAGAGCTAATCAATAAAATCGAGTCTACTGACAAAGACAAACTAATAAAAGAGCCTTCACTTAGCAATCGTTAAAATTTTGAACTACTCCCCTACCTTTTTAGGTGGGTACTTGAACATTTTAGGATATTCAACCATATTCGAAAAAAATAAAACGATAAACAGATGATTACAGCTACTGTTAAAGTTGCTGTTTTTTTATGTTTATCTATAAATCAGGAGGGAAAATCGATTGAGTATTGGTGGTGGACAAACTAAAAAACCAATGGACTTATTAGTCGCTCTAGGAGTCAATGACGCGGTTTCAAGAAAAAATATACATACATATATAAAGAGATTAAAAAATATAAACGCTCTAACGATAAACTTAGATGTAAAAGGTCACAATACGCAACTATTCCTTGAATACGAAAAACAAATTAATGCACTACAACAACATTTAGACGCGTTAAACCAAAAATTACAGGATGTTGGAACTGGATCATCTCCTACCCTTTCACTATTCGATGAATTCAAACAGCAAGTGACCACTTCAGTAAAATCGATAGACCAGCTAAATGAAGCCATCGGTGATGCAAATCTAAATGTAAAATCATTTTACAAGCGTTTAGCAAGCATTCCTAGCGGCGATTTACAATCACTAGAGCAGCTATTGACACAACTGAAAACTGAAATAGAAACAATCAATTTTAACCAATTTAAACTAAATGGCATTCAAGAAACACAACAAAACCTGCAAGCGCTCGAAGCAAATTTATATAACATTTATGAGTTAAATAAAGCCTACGCAAACAACACCAATTTCGAACAATTAACCTACCAAATTTCAGATTTAAATACTCAAATCAATAATATTCAATTTGGTGAAGGTATACAAATTGCAGGCATCTCTGAAATCCCAAGCCAACTAGAAAGCATTAATCAAGCTATTGTGGAGTTTGGCAAGAATACTAAAGAAGCCTCACAAAGTTCAACGTCTCTTATAGATGACTTAGTGAGCGTGTATGAGGTATCAAAAACAGCAAAGGATGCATATGGAGAGATTACTGGAGCTGGAACAAGTATAGCAGCTATTGGGAAAGGTCTGCTTTCAACGATTGGACCTGGCTTAGCTCTAGCAGGTATCGATTTCGTGCTTGGAAAAATAATTGAAAGCAGTGAGAAAGCAAAACAAAAAACAGCAGAATTAGCGGCTGAACAAATGAATATTTTGGATACTTTTACTTCAAATGCTACAGAAATTAATACATTATCCACTAGATACGCTGAATTAGAAAATGCTATGTCATTAGGAAATACAGATTTGTCTGTACTTGCCGAATATCGTGAAATTTCTAATCAACTTGGAGAAATTTTACCTCATATCGTTACAGGTGAAGACGAATTTGGGAATAAAATCATTGGTTCATCGGAAGCATTAAAGATAAAAATAGGTCTATTGAAAGAACAACAGGCAATTGAAGCACAACTAGCTGGGCAAGTAGCCCAGGAAGATCGTAATGAAGATATTCAAGTACGAAAAAAGACTATTTCCGAACTAGAAAATCGAAAAGTTGAAATAGCTAAAAGCTTACAAGATAATGCACAACGTTCATTTGTTTCGGACGACAATATCAATTTTTTGGAAAATGGAAAATCTGCCCTAAAATCAGTTGAAGATTATGAAAACAAAATAAAAGAATTAAATAATCTTGAGTCTAAAGCGAAAAAAGAAGTTAAAAAAGAAGATAAAAAAGAATATAAAAAAGAATATAAAAAAGAATATAAAAAAGATTATAAAAACCCCTTTGAAGATTATTATAAGAATATAAGTATCGCTATTCAACATCATATGGATGAAATTATTGAGATCGATTCTAAACTGGAACAGCAAGTCTTAGGACAAAAATCCGACTATATCTCTAATATAGCTCATATAATAGAACAAAATAAGGCATTAACTGATAGTGTCAAAAATAATGCTGAAGGTTTTGCTGCACAATTAATCGACGTAACAGATGCAAGTGATTTAGATACTTTACAAGAATCGTTAACATCTTTATTTTCAAATGAAAACGCCAATACATTAATAAATGATATGGTGAGTTCTTTCCAAAACATGGAGAATGCTACATCTGACACTTTTGACTCAATGGCTAATGAAACTAAAGATAAAATATCAAACATGACTGCTGAACTGTCAAAGCTAGGATTAAGCGAAGATGAAGTAAGTAGCATAATGAAATCATTAAATCAACAATTCGAAGATACTACTAAAACTCAAAAAGAATTATCCCTTGAAATGAAGGTTCACAATTCAACATATGCTGAAGCAAAAGCAAGAGTTTTTGACTACAAGGGTGAAGTAGAAAAACTTACTACTACGTCCGAAAAACTCGCCAGAGTATCACAAAATAAAGTGAATGAAACTTCTGATTTAGTATTCCAATATGAGATGTTGACTAATCAATTAAAAGGACATACTGAAGAAGAAATTCGCAATCTTAGTCAAAAAGGTAATTTAACGGCTGAAGAACAAAGACTTGTAGATACATTACAAGCTCGTGATTTAATCATGAGTAGTTTGAATACACTCTACCCTTTTCTTTTTGATCAAGACGGTAAAGCAATAAAATTAAGTGAAGAAAAAATAAAAGCCATACAGGCTGAAAACCTAGTAAACGAGACACTAATAAATGCCTATAAATTAGCTCGCGAAGGAAAATTAACTAATGAACAACAAACGACACTCGATTTGGCTTCAGAAGTTCAAAAAAGAATTAAAATCATCGAAGGTGAAATACAGGCAATAATCCTATTACAAAGCGTTAAAATGACAAACAAAGGGTTTCTCGATGGTATTGAAGATGGAAGTATAAAGCCTCAGGCGCATTCTTTTGTGATCCCACCAGAGGCAGAAATAGCTTTAAAAACAACAGAATTGAATAAATGGCGTGAACAGTTAAGCTCAATTACAAATAGTTTAGATAAATCTATTTCATCTACAAAAAATTCTACAAAGACATCAAAGTCTTCCAATAAAACAACCAAAGATTCCATCTATATTACAGACAAATACAAACAAACCCTAGAGGACTTAAATCTTGAGATTGAAAAACAAGTTAAAGTCCAATCTTCCCTACCAAAGCATTCCGAAGCGTATCGAAAATCACTTCAAGCACAAATAGAACTTGAAAAGAGAAAGCTTTCTTTAATTGAGGGTCAAGAAAAATCAATAAAATCTCAAATTGCTGCAAGGAAGATTAATAAAACAGGGACAGTTTCAAATACCTCCTCCGCAACAACATCTGCTCAAAAGTTAAGTGGCTGGTCAGGTAAAATTTCCAGTAATTACGGCAACAGAGTTTTAAATGGTAAAGCAGACAATCATCGTGGGATTGATATCGCTATGCCACAAGGTACGCGATTAGATGCAAATATTAGTGGTAAAGTAATCGCTAGCGGAAAAGCAGGTAAAGATGATAACGACTATCATTCATCTTACGGTAATATCGTCGTTATACAAGATGCTAATAATCTAAAACATATTTACGCCCACCTTGAACAAAGTATTGCTAAAATAGGAACTACTATAGAAGCGGGACAACAAATTGGTACAATTGGCTCAACAGGAAATAGTACAGGTTCCCATCTACATTATGAAATTAATAAAAATAGGAACACACCGATTAATCCTACCGAATACCTGAACAATGCAAAATCAGGAGTTATTAGCTCAAGCAGTACGACTGCTGTAGAAACAACGCAACAAGCAATCGACCAAGCAAAATCCGAGTTGCTCAAAATACAAAGTGACATTCTTAATCAAAAAGAGCTAATTGCTAAAATTGAAAAAGACATTATAGACTCTCAGTTATCTCAATTTGATTGGAAGCGAGGAAATATACAATCTAATTTGGATTATGAGGATTCCAAGCTAAAATTGGTTGATAAAAGTTCGAGTCGATATACGAAAACAATCGATCTACAAACGAAATATTTAGAGCAAAAACAAACCGTAAATAATCAGGAACTCGTCTATTTAGAAGGATTAATTAAAAATGGCTCTCTTTCTGCAATCACGCTAGATGAAATGAAAAGTAGATTATTGGAATTGAAAACCGAAATGTTAGACACCAATAATGCCATTTCACAATTGGCTTTGAACAAACTCGATACGTTTGACTATCAACGCAGCATGCCAGAATCACAGCTAGAATATGAAAATGCTAAAATAAAAGAATTAGATACCAATTCTGCTAGATATGCCAAGACATTGCAACTGATGACCATTTACATGAATCAAAAACAAAAAGTTAATCGAAGCGAGTTACAATATTTACAACAGCAGATTGCAGGTGGCAAGCATTCAGGCGAAGTTTTAGAGCAGCTTAAAGAGCGATATGCACAGCTTACAACTGAAATAAAATTGCTAGATATTGAAATTCGAGAAAAGAATTACGAAATATTGATTAATATTAAGACTCAATATGATGAGAAAAATGATAATATTGAGTTTTCAATCGAGCGAAGTAAAATTATCCAGTCCATGTTTGATGAAGTCTCCGATGAATATATTCGTGAAAGTAAATTCCAAAAAGAACAGCAAAAAAATTTAATAGAAAGTATTAAAAACCAAATAAACACCACCAAAAATAATATATTACAACTCAGTTTGCTTCCTGAGGATTTAAAAAAAGCAGAGGCAGACCTTAAAGCTTTGGATCTTAAAAGGGCTCGTTTAACAGCGGAACTTGCAGCAGACGAAAAGAAAAAACAAGAAGAATTAGCAAATAAATTAATTGATGCCTATAAAGAATACATACAAGAAAAACGGGATGCACATATAAAAAGTATCGATGACGAGATACAGCGGGAAAATGACCGTCACGACACTGTCATGGACAATTATAAAGATGAAATGGATTTATTTAGAAAAAATATCCAAGATAAATTGAAACTAATTGACCAGCAAGAATCCCAGCGTGATTATGATCAGGATATTGCTAAACTTGAAAAAGAGCGCAATGATATCCAAGGACAATACAATTTATTGCTGCTAGATAATTCTCACGAGGCTAAATCTAAACGAAAAAATTTACAAGAGCAACTTGCTCAAATTGACGAGGAAATTTCAGAGAAACGCCATGACCGTGAAATAGAATTACGGAAAGAATCATTAAATGAGCAATTAGAAGCAAAAGAAACTGAAATGAGTCAAAAGGAAGAGCTAGAGAACGAATATCATGAAAAAGAATTAAACTTAATAGATGAGAAAAAGAAATATTGGGAACAGTTCTATACTGATAGACTAAATGATGAACGTAAATTCGAAGAAATTAGAAAGAAAATTCGCGATGGAGAATTCACTTCATTAAAACAGGAATTTGGCGATTTTAAAAATTGGTTAACCGAAAGCATGCCCGATTTAGAGAAAACACTAACTGGAACATTCGATAAAGTTGGAACCTCTATCAGACAAAATATTATTGAGGAATTAGAAAAAGCATTAGATTTAATGAATCAGGTTGAGAAATCATCACAAATAGAAAATGGTGAGTATGGTTCTTCGGATGATATTAGCAATAATAAAAACAAATCTTCACTGATTGAAGGTGATATGCAAGTACTGTTAGGGAAGTTTATGACCGATGTTCTTGCTGAAGAAGAACCAAACTCTGTACGTAAAGCAAGTATTAGAGAAAAGGCTCACAATCTGGCCCAAGAAGGCAGAAAAAATAATTCTGAGATCCCCACAGATATCGATTTTAATAATTACATAAATAAACTATCTGAAGAAGATCTACTTAAATTAAGTAACTATTTTATGGAGCAAGCGAAGCAAGTAGTAATAACTCCCCAACTTCAGGATCTTATCATAGATAAAGCAAATGCCTTAAGAATAGCCGGGACTCAATACAATTTTAATAACTCTGCTTCGGCCTTACAAGGAGGAATGACGAATTTTTCTAGCAATGGTATTGACGGTTTAGGTGGGAAAGCGATGATTGTCCATCCAAATGAATTAATTCATTCCCCTATCGACACAAAAAACTTACTTTCAATGGCGAATATAATGGATAGAGCTAGCGTATTCTTCCGACCAATATTAGATAGAATGCCGCAATTTAGCAATACCTTCCGTACAGTTCAAGCCGCTTCTGCTGCAACATACGGAGACATCAACATCGAATTTAACATCGATAAAATGAATGGCGATATGAATGATCTCAATAAATTTAGCAAAATGATTAACGATGACTTATTACGTAAGAAGGGGATGAGAAATTAGTGTTAGAATCTATTCATTTTATGTATGATAATATCTCATCAAAAGATATGGGCGTTACGATAGGATGGTCTTCAGGTAATTTATTTGAAGAAAATTTTTTACCAACACGGCGAATTATCGAAAAGAAAATCGCTAATAATGAAACACCTTACTTTCAGAGAGTGGAACATGAACCACTCTCTTTTAAATTGTCTTTTTATCTAGATGATTGGGTAAATGAAAGTGATTTAAGAAAAATTGCACGTTGGCTCCTCCAACCCTATTATAAACCACTAGTGTTTGATCATAATCCTAATAGAGTCATGTATGCACTTGTAGAAGGTGATTCAACACTCATACATAATGGGCTCAAACAAGGTTATGTAGAATTAAAGATTCGATGTGACTCACCTTATACCTATTCGCATGAACATATACTAGATAAGATAGAGTTTCGAGAATCGAATAAAAGTTACTTATTAAAGGATGATATCACTACATTTGCGGAAGGAGAATGTCATAATATGAAAATTACTTCAAATGGGTTAACAATTGATGCAATGAATAACACATGGGGCATATTGTATGCCAACACTACGAATTGGGGTGACAATTGCAATGGAAACTACTGATAAACTAGGCTTAAAAATTGTAACAGAGACCACATTTGAGCAGGATGATATCAAGGAAACCATTGTTAACTATGGTGAAAACTTTAGTAAACTTGAAAAATACTTAAAATCGTCTGCTCAATCTATTGAAGAATTACATGATAACACGTTTTATCCGATTGGTTATATTGTATGGAACAAAACACCCGCTATTAGCGGCCATATAGGTTGGGTTGCCACGAGAGAAGGCACCCATGCTAAAACCTGGAAACCTAACAAGAATTATGTCGTAGGAGATTTAATAAAGGCTGTGCCTGATAATGTTGGTTTATATGAGTGTGTTGTGGATGGCAAAAGTTCAACTAGCTCCCCTACCTTCCTTACAGGGTTACATCAAGAGTTTTATGATGTTAATGGTAGTAATTGGCGCAAGGACTATAACTATGAAGTCGGGGATATTGTTTATCCTACTAATGGTAGCAAACAATACTACTACATTTGTGAAACAGCAGGATTATCTTCAGTAAATGAACCCGTATGGTCTTCTATTCAAAATGACACTGCCTCCATTGATGGCTCTGTCGTTTGGCGAAAAGCGAAGACCATTAAATGGAAACGTATTGGAAACAGCTGTGAATTTAGGCCATTTGGTAAAATAGAATAGAGGTGCTTACATGACAAATTGGGGTTCCATTTCAACGGTAAAAGGCTCGTATATCTCCAACATACATTCTATTTCTACTAATGCACAAAAATATTTGACATCGATTGCCGCTACTACCGTAAATGTATATGCTAAGCAAGTCGAATTTTATTATTCAGTATCCTACGATACGCTTAAGTGGACAGCATGGCAGCCAATAAATTTCAATGATACTGGTCTTTTAGATCAATACAGCCTCAAAGGAATGTCCTTTAGATATAAAATCGTCATGAGTGCTACTAAAGAGCATGAAAAACCTTATATCCAAACATTCTCTATTAGTTTTGATCCATGTGCTGTTTTAGAAAACTTAGGTGATTTTACGGTAAAACCTAAAGTATGGATTAGAAAAAAGAACGGCAATGGAAACGTAGAAATAACGAATACTATGACAAATCAAAAGATGCAATTACATAATTTAATTGATAACGAAGAAGTTTTTATTCATTGTCAGAAAGAAGAAATAGTATCAGATCGACAATATTTAGGCGTCTATCGCTATGATGACCACAATGACGAATTTTTGGAACTAACGATTGGGAAAAACTACATTCAAGCAGATGGAGATTTCGATATGCATGTTAGATACCAACATGTATTTATTCAACAATAAATTTCAGCGAAAGGGGGTGATAAAGTGAAATTAGGTGACATTAATTATGATTTAAAAGCTGCACAACCGAGAATTTTCCTCTGTAGACCCGATAAAAAAACAATCGCACTTCTTAGTGAAGCTTATGATATTAGCTATAATACGAAGTTAAATGTATTAAATGAATTATCTTTCAAAATACCGACAGTTATTTTGCAAGATGGTGTTCCCACGGACAATCCGAATATCCAAACGATTAAAAATCGATATTTATTTAAACTGAAGTTCGGTCCTGTAACGGAATACTTCTTATTGAATGAATCCACCAAATCGTATAGCGATGATGAGTATATTCAGTATTCCGCCCTATCGCTGGGTGTACAACTGAGCGACAAAAATATTAGAGATTTTGAAGTAGTCAGTAAAACGCTCGCACAAATTACAAACGAAATATTATCCTCAGCAAATACTAATTGGAAAATTGGTTATGTCGATAGCTTTTTCGAAACCTATCGCAGCTATGAAGTATCCTCAAATAATATTCTAGAAATTATTTATGATTTAGCAAACCTATGGAATGCTCTAATTGTTTGGGACACACTTAAATGTGAAATAAACTACTATAGACCTGATAATATTGGCAACAATAAAGGGTTTTATATCCGTGATGGCAAATATTTAGAAAGCTTTAATTTGTCTACTAACACGATTGATACAATCACTCGATTAAAGGTTTATGGTCAAGATGGACTGACAATACATCGGTTAAACCCCACAGGTCAGGCTTATTTAGAAGATTTTAGATTCTACCTCTACCCCTTTAAACGTGAAAATGGGGTCGTCATTAGCCATTCGGAGTACTTAAGTGATGACTTATGTATTGCATTAGAAAATTATCATGCATTAGTAGAGTCATTAGCAGAAAAATTCACTCACTTAACGAGTTCTATCACTACGCAGAATTCCATTATTCAAACTGAAGAACAGCGTCTTAGCAGTCTACAAACACAAAGAATTATCATAGAAGATGAATTAGATTTATCCAATGCTAACTTTCAATCGAACTCCCCTTCTCACCTGGATATCATTAACCGACTAGAAGCAAAAAGAGCTGAGATTGCCAATCAAGAAGCCTTTATTCGAGACTTAAACTATCAATTAAGCAATTATCAAGATGAGTTAGAACGATTAAGAAGTAAATTACTACGAGAAAATAATTTCTCAAAAGAGCAGTTGGCTGAATTATCCAATTTCGAAATCGATAAAGAATATACAAATGACTCGATTGTCGATGATCAAGATTTGTTAGAAGAAGCACAAGAAATTTTCAAACAATACTTACAACCAAAAATTAAATTAGATATGAATATGATTGATTTTTTAGCAGTCGTGGAATGTCAAAATGATTGGGACAAACTCAATTTAGGTGATATTGTCAGCGTTCGTTATGACAGATTGCAGGTAGATATTAAAGCTAAAATAACGGAAATTACCTATGATTTTGAACGAGAAAGTATTTCAGTTATTATCACCAACGAAATTGATGAAAAAAACACCTGGTTAGAGCAGCTTAGTAAGGCTGGCAATACCTCTACTCTCGTCCAAATGGAAAAATGGAAATGGAATCTTTCCGAAAAAAACAATGGGGCCATTAACGACATCATTAACAATAAATGGGACTCTTTAAAAAATGCCGTAATGGCTGGTTATAATCAGCAAATTGAAATCAATGAGCGCGGCATTACAGTAAAAGATTTAACCGACCCTTTAAGTTGGCTAGTGATACAAAATGGATTTTTAGCTATCACAAACGATAACGGCAACTCATGGAAGCACGCCATTTCGAAGGATGGTATTTTTGGCGAGAGAATTTTCGGTAAAATAATTTCGGGTGTGAATTTAATCATTGAAGACGAATCAGGTGTTTGGCTGACACAAGGCTCACGGACCACTATTTATAATCGTAATGGTGATGAAGTCATGCGGTTAGGGCTTGTATCAGACAATGAAAAAGATAAGGAAGGAAATTTAATTCCTCAAGAAGCTGAATGTTTTGGTCTTGTTTCATGGAATACGATAACAAAAGTAGCGTTGACAACTTGTGAAGGTTTTTCAGTCAGCAAAAAAGACGGCGATGATTGGAAAAAAGTACTATGGGCTAATACAGATGGTACGTTGTATTCTCGAAATATGGTGGCCGAAAATATTAAAATCGTAAATAACCTAGACCAAGTAATTTTAGATGCAGAAAATAATTACTTTGATATTGGCTTATTTGACAAAATTGTGGCAGACGGAAAATTGACTACGCTTGAAAAATTAGAGCTTATTAAAGAATTATATAAAATACATTCAGACTACAAGCTGCTTCTCCAACAAGCGCAAAAGTATATTAGAAGTGAACGAGATAATAAAACAGATGTTGATGGCAAATTTTATACAGATACTCAAACGTTCCGTACTGTCTATTCTATAACTGATAGGTACTCTACAAGTGCTTTAAAAGATGCTTATTTAGCACTCATGAATTATATTTCAAGCTATATTAGGATTCTTAATAATGGCTTTTTAGATGCACAAAATTTAAATATTGATATGACTGACCCACTGACTGAATCCACGAGTCCGATTGAGAATCGTGGTATTTTTGTGCAAAAATTTAAAAATTACTATGATGAAGCTACTCGCCTTCGACAAGCTATTGAAGACTCCTTGTTCTATTCAGGTATTCACATGGGTGCGTATAATAATAATTTAATTATGAATGAGTTTGGTTTTATAGCTGTGCGCAGTGATGGAAAATACCGAGCTTTTCTGAATGCTACTAATGGTCTTGCTCTGCAAAAGTGGGAGAATGATAAATGGGTCAGTAAATTATTTGCTACATTAAATGACGACAAATGGGAAGATGGCACACTGTATGCTGAAGGTTTAGTCACAAAAAACTTACGCATTGTAGATGGCAACTTAGGCGACGCCATTATTCTTGATTGGGAACGTGGCATCACTATCTTTGGTAGAAATGGCGAAGAGATAAGGCTAAACGCAAACGAAGCCATTTCAATTTATGTTAACGGCAATAGAAAATTCTACGTTGACACAGATGGTAGGCTTTATGCCAAAGATATTACGACCCATAATTTAAAAATTGTTGACGGTTTTTTAGGAGAGAAAATAACTTTCGACCACAATAAAGGTATTACGATTAACGGCAATAACGGCGAAGAAATACGCTTAAATGCCAATGAAGGCATCGCCATTGATGTTAAAGGTGAAAAGCGCATTTGGATTGGTAAAGATGGCCTTATCTACGCTAAAAAACTTCTTATAATGGGTAATGATAGTGATGAAATGATAAAAGATGTGGATGGAAGTTATATTTCCGATTTAACGGTCAATAAATTAAAGACACTGAATTCCAACCAACCACAAGACTTTATTCATATTAAGGATAATTTCTTTAAAATTAAAACAAATTATGGCGGTTCTGAAAAAGATAAGCTCACGATCACAGTGAAAGAAACTGGAGATGCTGCTTACCCTCACATGACGTGGGGGGCAGGCGGAGATGCGGGCGCAGGAAACAATGTCGGATACCAATACAAAAAAAGTGATGGCTTCTATTTTGACTATGTGGGCACGGATGGCCAAAAACGAGAAATTGCTCTTAAAAATGGCGATGAATCCATTCTAATGAAAACACCTCACTCCATGAACTTCGATGGCAAAAATATTAATTTCAAAGCTTCCAATGCCATTACTTTAGCGGTAGGAGAAAATAAAATTGTCATCAGCACTTCGGGAGTTAAGGTAAATGGGTCTCGAATCGACCTCAATTAAGGAGGAAGTAACATGCCTGAAGTTTCAGTGAAAGGAAATAAAATTCAATATAGCAATGCAACGGGTCATATCAAGGTAAAAAAACCGAATGAATATACTTGTGAAGCAGGTTATATGAACGGTGAGTATTATTCAGGATTTTGGTCAGGTGGCGTGTGTTACGGTGTTCTAACTCCCCCTTCATCCTCTCACTCATACGATTACATTAGTGCAACGATTGAAGGAGAAATAAACGAAGGAAGTTCGACTGTGTTCGTTAATGGAAAAGAAGTAGTATATTCAGGAGCAAAGACGTCAGAAAAAGACACCTACTCAGTTCCGAGTGGTTGGTCTTATGACAGTGGTTCTCATACAGATGCCACTGGTTCTGTTACTGGAGGAAGTTCGACTGTGTTCGTTAATGGCAAGCCACTAGCCAGAAAAAGCGACAAAGTGACTACTCATGGAGGCTCTACACCTACAATAAGTGAAGGTTCCAGCAACGTATTCTCAGGTTGAAAAAAAATGAAGAAAGAAGGTGAGTAATTGTCATTACCTATTAACTATTTAGAATTTAATAATCCTATCCATATCGTTTGGAGAAAAGGTACGCCCAACGATCCTTTTATCGATAGACTTGATATTGCACGAGTAGTAAATCAACGAGTATTCTTATTAGAAATTCCTGACGAGATGTTTAAAGTACGTATTGCAGGCATGTTTGAGATAAACTACGAGGCCTTTATAAAACACAACCTCGATAAAAATGAATTTTATGTTGACTATACGAACGGCTTTGTTTATGTCCATGAGTCAAAAGAAGCGGAGACCCTTTCCATTATATATAAAGGAAGAGGCCTTATCCTCTACCCTTCTACTCGTATCATTCATTATGATGGAACAACTGCCACTGAATCATTGCATGAAATCATTGAAAAAAGTAAAGCGCAAGTACAAGAATTAATAGATCGAACAGACACTTATGAAGAGTACTTAAAACGTCTTGTCATCGCTATTAACAATTCCAATAACGCCACAGACCAAGCTTTAATTGCAACACAGCAAGCAAAGGTTGCTACAGAATTAGTAAAAGACGCGTATGAAACAACCGTTCTAATTTATCAGCCTTTTGTCAATACATATAACGATATTGCGAAAAAGTTCCCTTACCCTGAAGTTGGATGGACTACGCAAGTTTTTGATACAGGCATCCGCTATAGATGGAACGGAAAAGACTGGATTCCTATCGATGCATTGGGGGGCAACATTCCTCTAGCAAGTGAAATTTTAAACGGATTGATGAGCAAAGAGCATTATATAAAACTTAAAGGTATTACTGAATTTGTTAATGAGAAAACAATTGTATTCATCATTCCAAAAGATATCTTAGAAGGCGTTCAAGACCCTCATGTTATCTTTGATTACGAAGGTGAAATTGTAGAAGTAAAAGCCTCTGTCTCATCAAAAGGCGCTCAACCAACTCCCGTTAAAATTCAAAAATCTGCTAATTTTACGGATTGGCTCGATATCACGGATAACCCAGTTGTGATTGGCGAAAACCACTATCTTGATGATAAAGCACACGCTTTAACAGAACGTAAAGTGAAAAAAGGAGATATTTTCAGATTAACTATCCCCTCTTTTTCTGTCGATGCACAAAACTTATCGGTCAATGTAAAAATAGTGTTAAACGACTCTCTAAATCTTCATTGATTCGGAGAGTTTTTTATTATAAAAAATTAATTTAACTAGAAAGAAGGAATTTTATAATGACAAACGAACCAATCGTATCATGGTATGAAGGAACAAACGAACTGACAAGCAAAGTAAACAACACAGTAAACTATGGTACTGTTGACGCAGATTCAGAATCCCCACATAAAACATTCTATATTTGGAATAATAGAGAGGGTAAATCTGATTGTTCAAAAATGGAGGAAGTGACATTTACAACTCGCGACCGAGAAGGTGGTCCAGGGGATTCAGTTGGTAAAGTTGTTGAAGCTGTACGTGATAACTGGTTCCATGTACGAGTTGACACTTTAAATGAAACTAAATTTACGCCTGTAGGTAAAGGTGGGACTGAAAATCCATTAGGTACTAAAGATTTAGGTACAAATGGTACTACAACTAACAAAAACGCTAAAAATGCTTCTGTGTGGTCAAAAAACACGATTTTAGTTTTAGATACTTATGTACAACCTACAGTAGCAAATGGTTTTATCTATAAAGTAGTTAAAGCTGGTACAACAGATATAACAGAACCCTCATGGGTAAAAGTGGAAGGCAATTTAGTACCTGACAATGACATTGAGTATATGGCAATTAAAATTGATAAAACACCTGCTGCTAAGGAAATATTAGGGTTGGCACATGACACATTAGATGATGGAAGCAATGCCGATTTTGCAGGCGGTAACTTTGTAAAAGTTACTGTCTATGCAGATGTACCAATTACAGCAAGCGCAGGTAAAAACCTATTAGTGCAACGTGTTTCTTACCGTTACGTGTAAGATTATAGACATGTAATAAAACAATCTTTTAACAGGGTATGGGGGCTGTCCCCTACCCTCTTTTTATGAAAAAATAACTCAATACAATGAGGTGAACAGTAATGTTATTTTCAAGTTCAGGTAATTTACAAGCAATCGACATCCCTTTTAACTGGAATGCTGATTATGCAAATGGAAAAAATTACGCTGAGTATGACCTACTTACGCATAAAAAAAATGATTTTTATTTAATTCAGAAAAATCAGGTTGTTCGTTTTGGTTTGTTTGGTCAAGGGATGAAATTCTTCTATGAAAACGCAGATGGTTCATTTAACCTTCATGGCCGCAGAATCGACATTGCCTATGAAGATGAAAACGGCGAAGTTTATCATCTTACAACAAACTTTGAAAACAAAGACCTTATCACATATAAAGAAGCGTACACCGATTATAGTAATACGCAAGGAATACAACGCTCGAATATTAAATCAATTAATTTTGGTTACAAAACAGTTTATCAAAAAAATGATGTTCAACTCTTCTTTCAACCTGTAGTATCTCTCCCCTTCAATGCTAGTGCATTTATTGAAGTCAAGCTCACTTCTAATAAGTCCCTGAATGGTCACTTAATCTTTAAGTCGAGTGGAATCGAGGTAGAACGCTTTGAAGCTCCTTTAGATGCAAACATAACCGGGCTAATTAATTGGACTATTAAATAACTTTATAAGAAAGGAAGTATTTCATGAAAAGATTTTGGCTACAGACCCCTGATAAAAACGAGTTTGAAATAAACACTTCTAATAATAAATTATCACTATACGAATCATCGACAGAAACTAGCTACACACTGGCCCCAGGAAAATACACACTAGAAAAACTTGTAAGTATATTAATTAGCGAAGGCATAACCGCTAGAATTGGTGAGCTTAAAGCTGATAAAAAAGCAACATTTATTGTTCTATTTTTAAAAGATTCATTTACTAACGCAAATGGTAACTTAATAACTTTTTTAGGTGGGATAGAATCTATCGACACGGGAGACAGGAAAGACAGTAGTGTAATTTATATTTAATCAATTTATGAATAATTAAGAAAGGAACATGCTCTTATGACTATTGTAGGCGGTAATTTAGAGAAAAAAGAAATAGGCTTACAAATCGGTGTTTCTGGGACTTACGAAAACACAGAGATCGATAAATCAACAGGCTATCTAAGGCTAGCTCAGGTTGATGTTGATGGTAGCGGAAACCCTATTTATGCAGAAGAAGGTTCTTGGACTTCTGATGTTATTGATTTAGGAGATATTTTTCAAGACTTCGAAAAAATATTCACAACTAATACAAACAACGGAGCAAGCTCATTCGCTATATTAACAAGAGTGTCAAACAATGGTAGAGAATGGTCTGATTGGACTGCAATTGCGGAAGATGGAACAATTCAGTCTGACACTAAGCAGTACATTCAAGTCAGAATTGATTTATTTGCAGGGTTTGTTACAGATGTTTTTATCATCTCTAACTCAGACTTTGAAGTCAATGAATTTGTTGAAGAAAAAGAACTCAAGCAAGGACGTTACATTGTTCCTACATTAACATCTAATACTTCTTCGCAAGAAGGTTTTGCTTTTGCTTCAAGTCAATTTAGCACCAACTATCCTGCTTGGAAAGCTTTTGATAAAGTAGATACAAGTGAGGGCTATGTTGCAATTGGTGGAACAAAAACAGGGTTTTTAGGATTTTGTTTCAAAAATAAAATAACAGTAACGAAATATAAAGTGAGAAGCATGGCAGGTTCATACTTAAATTCTATGCCTAAGAATTGGGTTCTACAAGGAAGCAATGATACTACAGATGGTATTAATGGAACATGGGAAGTTTTAGATACTCAAACTAATCAAACTTGGACTACATTAAATACCGATAAAATATATGCATTATCAAACAAAACTAGGTTTCATGCTTACAGAATCAATTTTTCTGACAATAATGGTCATTCATACACAGGAATTGGAGAACTAGATTTCTATGTAGATGGAACAACGTCATTACAACTTAAACGTGAATATCAACATAATATTACACTTGATTCAACTTGGTCTGATACAGGAAGTTTACACAGAAAGAAAATTACTCGTGATGAATGGGTTAGAATTGATAATATTAATGTTAAATAAAAGTTTAAGAAAGGAGACATTGCATGTTTAAAAATTATACAGAGAATTTAATACCTACTATGACATCTCCAACATCTCCAAGTGGAAAATGCTCAGCTTCTAGTCAAGGCAACTCTCCACACTTAGCATTCGATAGAGCAGATACTAGATGGATTACTGCTGTTGACGTTGGAGGGAAAGCTACTCTCAGCTATGAATTTCCATCTACTACAGTAGTAAACAAGTATTCAGTAAAATATTATGCATCATATGTATATCATTGTATCAAAAGTTGGACGTTTGAAGGAAGTATGGATGGCAATAATTGGACAATATTAGATACTAGGAAGAATATATCAGACTGGATTTTAGCTCAAGATAATATCAAAGAGTTTACCTTTACTAATGCAGATGAGTACTTAATGTATCGTTTAAATATTACAGAAACTATATCTGGAAACTTTGTTACAGTAGGAGAACTAGCAATGTTCAAGCACGTGCCAGATAATAGAACAATGATTTATCACGATGGTAATTATAAAATATTAATTCAGGAAAAACCACTGGTTCCAACAGTTGGGACAATAGTTCCAATCATGACTTCCAATACTGCTCCGTCTGGAGAAGCTAAAGCTAGTAGTGTATTTAATACCAGTTATCAGGCTTTTAGAGCTTTCGATGGGAATAATAATGTAGGGTGGATTACACCTGAACAAACTAAAACTGGATGGATTTCATATGAATTCACAGAGCCTAAGAGGGTTGTAGGTATATCTATGATAAGTAGACAGCCTACCAATAGCATGGGTGAAATGCCTCGGTTGTGGCAAGTTCAGGGTTATGATGGCACTAAATGGGTTACGATATATGATAGAACTATTCCTACAGTGTTTGTGCAAAGTGTCAAGCAAAAGTTCTACTTTGATAATGCAAACAGCTATAAAGCATACCGCCTGAATGTTGCAGAAATTAGTGGGGGTTTGTATGTAGCTATTGGTGAGATAGAGTTCTTTGGAGTAGAAAAAGAAGCTACGGAATCAGGATGGAATACAGTGTCTAATACACTTCCAGTACAACTGCAATTCGCAGATGAAGGCATGGACAACTTAGAAATATTGAATCGTAAGACAGTGAAAATTAAACCTTTACCCATGACAGATATAAGTGATACTATAGAGGGCTATGGCAAGATTTTTAGTGCATCTATAAACTTAAAAAAATATTTTGATATTAAAAGCATTGAGGTGAAATAAATGGATAGTAACACTAAAAAATTATATATGGAAGACTTTTCCCAAACCTTTACAAGTGGCAATAGTGGAGAAGTAGTGTTCGATGGCAATAATAACAATAGATGGAACGCTTCTGGAGTAGATGCACAAGGTAATGTCTATGTTACAGCAGAGTTGAAAATCCCTGCTATACTAAAAAGTTTTGAGATTGGTGGTATAGACTATATATCAGGATTAGCTTCTGGATTGCGAGACTATAAAATATCTGGCTCTCATGATAATGTATCATTCAATGTTATATACACAGGTTCTAAGGCTAATGACAGAAACCCCATAAATATTACAGTTAACAATGATACTATATATAAATATTACAGATTTGACTCTTTGAGTTCTTGGTTCTCTGGAAAGAGATGTTATTTTGGAACCTTAGTATATACGGTGCAAAAACCAGCATATAAGACACTATTTAAAAAGAACAATAGCTATCATTCGCTAGAATTCAATGATATGTGGTATGCAACTAAAATGACATCTAATACATCTCCTGCTCCATTGGTTGTTAGCGCAAGTAGAATTTACAATACTACCTACCCCGCTTGGAAAGCATTCGACAATAACCTCACGACATCTTGGCTCTCACTAGGCAACGCAAATGAATGGCTTGCTATAGACTTAGGAGAAAAGAAACGAATTGATTCTATTAGTATCCAAGGAATATCATCTGCTATTACTAGTTCTTATGCAATTACAGCTAATCCAAAAAATATGAGACTTCAAGGTTCTAATGATAATACTGTTTGGAATGACTTATATGTTGCTACTAACTTATCTTGGACAGTAGAAGAAATAAAAATATTCTCTTTTTCACTTAGAACATATCGGTATGTTAGAATTTTCGTAGAGATTAATAATGGTGCTCCATATATAGGGATTAGCGAAGTTAGAGTAGGATATAGTGGCAATGGTATAGTAGCCTATGAAATACCCTCTCTTTCTAAACAAAACTTCATGAATTACGGTAGTCCGTCATTTTTAAATACGAATCAACCGATGGCAACTAAAAACTATATTCTTCAAGACGCTGTATCAGAGAATGAATCAGGTCTTTGGGAGAAAAAACTAAATAGAAAACCACTCAGCATTGGTTTTAATTAGTGCTGAGTTTTTGCTTGGAAAATAAATTAGGCAAAAGGAATGGTAACTAATGGAAATAATTGGTCAACAACTACTACAACCTGAGAATGGTTGGAGAAGATACGACGACATAGACAGCGCAATTGAATATATAGGAGCTTTCACTCACGAGAATGTTTCTGGTGCGTATAACAGCACCACCTCTTTTAACCCTAAAATATCCACTGCTGGAGAAATCCATTTTTATTTTAAAGGTACTTCATTGAGGATTTTATCACCAAACCATCCTACGATTAGAACTTCACAATTCAGTGTATATATTGATGATGTAGAGTTTAATGGACGATGTAATTTTGGCAATGACTACACTGTATTATCTTTTGAGAAGGTGGATTTAGAAGATAAAATACACAAGGTTGTAATTAAAAATTTCACACTGAACACAGGGATAACATCGACATATGCATCATTTGGACTTGATGCAGTTGATATTAATGACAATGGAGAGTTGAGATTGCCTTATAAGAAGTTAATTACAAAAAACCCAACAACAAATAAACACTATTCTCTGTTAGATAATACTCTAATTCATCTTCCTGACAACACAACTGAAAGCATTATTGAGAATGGGATTGAGCAAGGTAAGTATATTCAATTAGATGTACCCTTCACCAAGATAATCTACGTAAATAATACTCCTTCTCCTAATGGAAAAATATTTACACAGACTATCAATAGAGTAAATTCATTAAATATTAAAGAAGCAAAAGATGATAATTTTAAACCTCTTTATACTTGGTATGAAACTAAGATGACATCTCACAACACTCCTACTCCTTTAATAGCTAGTGCTAGTAGTGAGTTTGATACCACATATACTGCTTGGAAAGCGTTTGATGGAGATTCTACAACAGATAATTATTGGTGTACAACAGCATCTGGAAAATCTAATTGTTGGCTTACATTAGACTTTAATAGCCCACAGACATTTAACGCTGTCAATATTTTTCCTATGACAACTAAAAAAATTACTTATCATCCTAAAGAGTTTAAAATACAGGGTTCCAATGACAATACTGACTTCACAGACTTGGTAGCTGTCAATGAAACGTGGGATACAGAGACAATAAAGACAGTTGATTTTAAAAACACTCAAAAATATAGATATTATAGAATATTTATCATTGAAAATAGTGGAGCTACTTGGACAGGAATAAGAGAGATGAGATTTGGATATAAGAGAGAGGTGAAATAATATGGCAACAATAGAGCAATTAATGGCACAATATGGTTTCGCATGGTTCGGTTTTGATGAAATAAGTGGAAATATTTATGATAAATTAGGTAGGGGATATGTTGGTACTGTTACAGGTGCAACGAGAGCTATGGGTTGGGATGGTAAAGACTCATCGTTAAATTTTAATGGAAGTAGTCAATATGTCGTAACAGACTACACTCCATCTACTTTGGAAGAATTTACAATAAAGATAAAGTTTAAATGTCCAACAAATGGTGGAGGATATTTATTTACAGCAGGGCGTCAATTAGATTCTTCGGCATTAAACATCAATGGTTTTGGAGTAATTATCAATAAAACAGACGGTAATTTAAGAGTCTTATATTGGCTTAACAGTACAAGTGCAATAATTACAAATCAAATTCTAAATTATGATTATAGGGATAATAAATGGCATGAGCTAATATTGACTCAAAAAAGTAATGTGATTCAATTATATATTGATGAAACCTTTATTGGAATATATCGGTCTATTGCAAATATTATCACTCCTAAGAACCCACTGAGACTGGGATACTTAAATGTTAGTGGGTATCAAGAATGGTATTTAGGTCAATTAGATGATTTACAAATCTACAGTAAAGCTCTCACCCCTTCTGACTTCGAACAAAAGCGCTTAGTAGTCAAAACAACAGACAATAAAAACCTTGTTTTATCCCCTACTTCAAATCGTGTAAAAGAGATTCCTAGCACAGTAGAATATAGGATGTTAGCTCAAGGTGGCGTAATAAAAGAGATTGATTCAGCAGTTGATAGACAACCAATTGATTTCACTAAGCCTACAACTGAATATGAGTTTGTGACTAATAACAGAACCCCATTAGGAAAAGGTAGAATGTTTACTATTCCTATTAGTGATGATTTTAAAACAGCAATGATTGAGGACAACTATTAATTTGGTTGTCCTTTTAATATGGAAAAATATTGGAGGTCAATACAATGGCTAATACAAAAGATAATTTAAGTAAATATGGTAAAGCCTTTATCGGTTTTGATGAACCTAGTGGTAATGCTATGGATTCTATTGGTGGTTATACAGGCACTATATATAACACCCCTACTCGTGTAACAGGTTGGAATGGTAAAGGTTATGCTATGAGCTTTAATGGTACTAATCAAACAGCTTCTTTCCCACCTTCTTTCGTACCATTAGGAAAAAAAAGCATACGCTTCAAAATAAAACTAGGAGCATTACCAACAAATTACTCTTGGGTTATGGCGAATGGATATAATGGACAGAACTCATTCAATGTCTTATTGAGAAATAATGGAGCAATAGGATTTAGTGTATCTCAAAATACAGGAACTCTAATTAACTTCGGAGCAACGATACCAAATGATAATAAATGGCATGATATTTTATTTACTTGGACAGGAGATACATCTGTTGATGGGGCAAAGCTCTATATAGATGATATGACAAAGCCTGCTAATAAAAATACATCAACAGGCTTAGAAGTTACAGCAAGCACACGTAATTTTATATTAGGCAACTACCCAGACTTACAAACAGGTCAGTTCTTCAATGGAGAACTAGATTCAATAGAAATCTACGATAGAGTAATCTCCCCTATCACTGATAAATACCTTGTTCAACACAACTCACAATACAAATACCATGATGGCACTTCTTGGCAAACAACAACAAACTCAGAAGAAAACTTCATTAAACATGGTATGAACAATCTAGACCATATCACAGAAGCTCAATGGAAAGAGCTAACAGGGAATAAGTCAGTGATTATGTGGTCTGATTTTGAAGACAAGCAATTTGCTTCTGTAGTGTTAAACAAAGAGGATTTCAAAGCTCAAGACCTCTTAGGTGATACAGCTCAAGCAGTTTATTACACTGATTCAGACACTTCGCTAGTGTCATTTGAAACAGGTGTTGAACCTTATAGTGTCTATGATTACATTGGTGAACTTCCTGAGGTTCTAGTGTACACAGAAACAACAGACGATATTATCGTATCAACAACTACTGAGCCATTTGATATTTATGATGAATTTGGCGACAGTGTTGAGGTTCTTTATTACACAGATGATGAAGCTGTAAATGAAGCTGATTTAATTCTTGAAGCTAATTGGTCGCCTATTGACGAACTTGAAGGTGACTTTGAGGTTGTAACATGGACTGAGGAAGGTTCTGATACTGCTCAGAGGGTTCTTGATATGAAAGCTATACCACAACCTCAGTTCATCAAATTGGTCAATCCTAAACGCTTATATGGCTCTTTAGATGATGTGTTCGTCAATGATATATCTCAATCATATCGTGATGAAGCTCGTTACTTTGTTGGTGGAGAAACACCTGATAAATGGTATGTGTGGGATAAAAAACTAGAAAAGTTTGTTGTCTCTGATGCTTCTACGGAGCAAGCAATATCAGCTAACGGTATGAAACATACAGACTTAAACAACATCGCTGATACTCAGTGGCGTACATGGAAAGAAAAATACTTGAACATTGGTGTGTTCTTGAAAGACAACCCTCGTGATACGATTACTTCAATTGCTGAAAACATTTCTTATGAAGATTATCTTCCTCGACACACTACAACAATTAAAGACACAAGTTTATATATCTTAAACACTACTGCAAAGATTGATATTTCGTTTGATGTTGATGGTAATGTTCTTAAAGGTGTTTTAAGTGATGATGATTTAACTCGTGTTCAATATCGTGTGTTGTTAAACAACGGTCACTTCTACCCTTCTGATGGAAGCTTCACTAAGCTAGGTGACTCACCTCAGAACATTGAGTTAGTAATCGGTAGTAAAGATATTAGAATTGATGATTGGAACACTCTAAAAGTAGAGTTTCAAGATTTCTTTGGAACTACTGATTATTGGTCAACTCAGTTCATAGGAACATATTCAGGTCTTATGTTCAAGGATGTGTATGGTCAATACTTCTCTAGTGAGATTGGTGAGGTTCTACAGTATCTTGACTTCGGTATTATCATTGCAGGTCAAACTACAATTGAACATGAAGTAATACTTAAAAACCAATATGGCTATGATGTTAAGAATGTACATTTATACGCTAACACAGCAAATTTCCCTACAGGAATGACATGTCAATTCAGTACAAGCTCATCTCCATTTACACCACATCCTGATTTAAGACTAAGTGGTGTGTTAAAAAATAACGAAGAAATGCCATTCTTCATTCGACTAAAATCTGAATTAGGTGCAACGCCTGACGCTAACGGTTCATTTGACATAATCGTGAGAGCAGACAAAGCCTAATCACAATACAATGTGATAAGGAAGTGAAATTATGGAGGAAAATAATTTTAATGAAGGAGTTACGGATCCCCTGCTACAACAGAATACGGGTGAAATAGTAATAGCATCCTTACACACTGATTCACCCCCTCACAACAGCTTTAAAGCCAAATATTCTTTAATCGCTGTTGGAAACAATGACGTAATTACAGAAATTATTGCGAGACCTGCTGAAAACGCTGATATTAATACATATATTATCCCTCGGGCCTATGATGAGACTTCAAAAGAGATTTACATAAACATTATGTATCGTGGTAATTCAGAAATTCTAACTGAAATTCAACCGATTGGATACAACAACCTAGAAGCTGAAATAGAAATACCTCCTCATAATCGGATGTCAGCTCTCTACCAAATTCAACAACCGCCCATTATTACAGACATTTTCAACCCTACTCAAGACGCTTTCACGCGTGAAAAAATGGACTATCAAACAATTAACTACGGTGGCTATTCTTCTATGGTAGTTGGTCGTAGTCACGAGGATATTTGGCGTTCATTTGTACAATTTGACTTGTCTTCCATTAATCCATCTTATGTACTTACGGATGCAAATTTAAGATTGTACTACAGTAGCAGTATCCCACAAAATATTACTCTAGAGCTTTTAAATGCTAATAATTCATGGTCTGAATATGGTATAACACACTTAAATAGACCCACTCCGATCAAGCTAATTACCAATCATTTTACTGTCAATAAGCAAGCAGGTTACATTGAATTTAATGTATTTGATATCGTAAAAAATTGGGTGGCTCTTACTCAATTAAATAATGGCTTTATCATTCGTGTATCTAATGAAATAACGGATGGGCAAGTTACATTTAAAACTAGAGAATCCAAACTCCCTCCAGAGTTAGTGGTAGAATACTATGACTCCAGGATATTTAGTTTTGGTAGAAGTCAACATATTACTGAAATCTTCGTATATAAGCGGCAAAGTTCAGATAAAAACACTGAAATAACTGTTCATTCAACATTTGATTCTTCTGATCAAAAAACATATCTTTACGTTCACCGATCAGAAGTGCCTTTAGATGAAGATATATGCGTTGAAATCACAGCAAATAAGCCTTGTGTGCCAACTGAGCTAATAGTAGCTATTCCGAAAGATAGCGATATTACAACAGAGATTAGTGTAAGAAATCCAAGAGATAGTCGCATTTTGATTGAAATAATAACTAACAAACCTACTATTCCTATTGAGATATCAGCTTCAAGAAGAAAAGAGGACGAACTTGACACAGAGTTAGTTATTACTAAACCTTGCACACATGTTGAAATTACTATTCCAACTTATAGGAATAGCGATATTAAAACTGAAATTGATATTAACACCATTTATGCAAGTGTTGTTGACATTGAGATTATAGTAAGCAAGGAAACTATCCCAGCAGAAATTACTCCACGAGTTATTAAAGATAATAACTTATATACTAAAATAGCAGTTTCAAAACCAAAAGTTCACATTGAAATTGAAGTGAAATATCGCAGCGATATTTGGGTTGAAATTGAACCGAATATTAAGAGTGATATACCAATCGAACTCGTTGTATCTAAGCCTACTGTTGAAGCTTTAGTTACTGCTAGAGTAAATGAAGAAGCTGATTCGGATGCTGAAATTTTTGTAGCCTACGTAAGTGAATTAAACACTGAAATTATTGCACGTAAAGTAAGTCAAATTAATACTGAGATTACTAGTAAAGCAGTCAGTCAAATCAACACTGATTTATCTGTATCGAAGCCAAAGATCCTTGTTGAAATTACTATTCCGACTTGGGACGATTCTGATATTGTAACGACTATCGAACCCCGTATACTAATGGTTGATAACATTGACACAGTAATTGTGGTAAATGGTGGCGTTACCGGATATGCATTTATTATGTAAACAATATAACAAAAGGAGAAATAGAGATGATTATAAAAAATTACGAAATCGGTGAATTACAAGCTTTTCTTTTTAACCTCATTTTAAAAGGGAAAGAATCACGAATGAGAACTCGCTTTATCAAATTGTTAGAACAGCAATTGAATCAAGTAAATCAAGAAAGACAACAATTAGTTGATGAGTATGCGGAAAAAGATGGAAATGGAGAGATTTTATATACTACAGAAATTGTTGATGGAAAAGAAATTGAAATGCCCCTCTTTAGTGAAGAAGCTGAAAAAGAAGTCCAACAACAAATTTTAACGCTACTACACGAAGATTTTATTATTGAAGAAACCGCAGAAAAAATTGACATGCTGCATATTCTACAGGATATTGTGTTAAATTGTGATTTAGAATTCACAGGTAAGAAAGCAACTCTATATGACAAATTCTGCGAAATTTTCGAGGACATCCGATTACTAGAAAATTAAATGAAACGAACGCTTAATTAGGATAGGCAGGGACATCGAGTACCTCCTGTCCTTTTATTATTTATATAAAGTCGGTGATTAAATTGCAAAATGACAAGCTAGGTGAACGATTAGCTAGTGTTGAAGTGGAAATAAAGAATCAAGATAGCCGTATTTCAAAACTTGAAGGTAATCATGAATTATTATATCGCTTAACAGTCGTGTCGGAACAACAACAGGAGATGAATAAACACCAACAAATACAGTTAAATAGAATGGATAAAACCTTCAATAATATAAATATTAATCTAACTAAATTAAACATGTCCCAAGTTGAACTACAAGATGATGTAAAGGGTATTGGAAAACGAGTGGATAGTATTGAAGAGGATTTAAAATATGAATCCGCTAAAGATAGCCTCTCTATTAGTGACACAATCAAACAATATTTACATTGGTGGATTTTCATTCCGGCAACAGTTGTAGGTGCACTCATACTAAAATGGCTAGGTTTATAAAGAAAGGAATGGATACATATGAAAATTAACTGGAAAGTTCGCATTTGCAACCCACAATTCTGGGTTACCCTAGGATTATCAATTATTACCCCCCTATTTGCCTACTACGGCATCACTGGCGCTGATTTGACTACCTGGGAAAGTGTCTGGACCCTAATTGTCAATGCGCTTGCTAACCCTTACATATTAGCTTTAATGGCAGTCAGTACATATAACGCAATTTTAGATCCGACCACGGCCAATGTTAGTGATTCAAAAAGAGCTCTGGCTTATGTGAAACCGAAACGAGATGATTTTATTGACTATAAACATTAAACAAAATTTAGTATCCTCCACAAAATATAGTATAAAGTGCCCTTATTCTATGGATGCACAATTTATCACCATACATAATACAGCTAATGATGCAGCAGCCTCAAACGAAATTCGGTATATGATTAGTAATCACAATCAGGTATCCTACCATTTTGCTGTGGATGATCAAGAAGTTATCCAAGGATTACCCCTAAATCGCATTGGTTGGCATTGTGGAGATGGTAAAGGCTACGGGAACATGAAATCCATTGGTATTGAGATTTGCTACTCTAAATCAGGTGGTGAACGCTATGCAAGGGCTGAAGAATTAGCTGTTCAACTTACAGCGCAGCTTTTGCATGAACGTGGTTGGAAAATGGATCGAGTGAGAAAGCATCAGGATTGGAATGGAAAATACTGCCCCCATCGTATTCTTGATGAAGGAAGATGGTCTTCATTCTTACATAGAGTACAGAAGGAACTGAATCTACTGACGGGCAACAAGGGAGGCTTTACAGTGTCACAATATGAAGAATTAAAAGCGGAATACCAAACTATACAACAACAATTAGCATTCATTAAAAAGTCGTTAGGATTAGTAGAACGGCCTGTTAGTGATTCTCATGAAGCGGCTTGGCAATGGTCTAAAAAGCAAGGCCTACTGAATGGGCTTGATCCACAAAAGCCACTTACTAGAGAGCAATTTGCAACTGTCTTGTATCGACAGATGAATAAAAAATAGAACTTACTTTTCCCTCTCACTGTTCTTTATAGCGAATGGTGTAGAGGGAACTTTTTTTGGCTTCTCCTTCTATTTGAGGAATCACAGACAAATAAATTTTCATCATTTTAAATGTGGCTTTTTATTCTTAACACGAAGAACCATGTTACAATAGAAAGGAACATTTGGCATCAAAGGAGACATTACATGAAGCTTTCAAGCATTTTAAATTTTTGTATTCTTGTATTTTTCACGCTACTATTCGTCAATGATTTTTTTCCTGCAACGACTCTAGCTGAGGTATTATCGAAGAAAGTTATTCTTGTCATATTAATAGTCCTCGTCATTATTCAAATTACGACGGCAAAGGGTACATATAAGAGGCTTTCTAAAAAAGCATATGTGGGTGTAACCCTCTATACTGTCGGTCTTTGGATTGTCTTAACATTACTTGGGGGCGAGTCCCAATTCGGGTTATCTTTTAACAGCCCTATTTTTTATATTATCGTTTTGTTACTTGGTTTCGATTTATTACGCGTCTATCGCCAGTCGAAAAATGAAGAAACGGATAAAAAAGCAAAACAATAATAAAAAGCATGTTGCCGATTGGAGCTCTACACTTGAGCCCAACCGGCAACATGCTTTTATTTTCATTAAGGAGCGACATCGATGGTTCGGTACTAAGATTCTAATGCACCTAATATGACATCGAGTTCACCTACAGCGTGATCTAAACGTTCCTTCGCCTCGACATTTTGCTGCTTTAATTGACTAAATTCTAACAAATTTTTCTCATGCTTCAATTTTATCGAAGACAAACGTTCAATGCGTGACTCTACCTTTTCAATTGTCTGCTCACAAACTGTTGTCCAGAGCTTTTCCGAATGCTGCATTTCATTAGTAGACGGATTGTGCTGACGCATAATGCGCGTATACACTGTTTCAATATGTTCAATCAATTCCGTGTAAAAATGACGCTCCACTCGTGTCGTTTGGAATGTTGGGTGCTCCACCTCTTTTGCATATGGGGTAATTTGGCGTAGTAGTTTCCCAGCATTTTCTCCAAATCCGTGCGATAAATTCAGTACATTCATCAATTGCAATAGCAGCCGAATTTCTTCAAGGTTAATCAGTTGCGCATCGATATTTTCTTTTAACTTTAACGATTCCATATAGCGTCGATCGAAATGCTCAATTTCACCATTGCGTTGTTCCACTAAATGGGAACTAGCATTTTCTTTCAAACTTTTAATATAGCGGATTGCATGATTTCTTAGCTCATCCAACGAAAGCATGTTGTCATTTTCTTGTTGTGGTTTACCTCGTTGAACATATGCAAATGCATCCAATTTTTTGGGCCATTGTGCTTTAGGGGTTTCTTCTGAGACATTGTAGCGTATATAAATTCCGTGCATTCCATATCCTCCAAGTCCATTTAACAAGTATCTCTAAAGACAATAAATCGAATACAGCTTTTTTTCAAGTAAAAAACTTTCAAAATTTCAAAATCTTTTTTTCAGAGGTAGTCTAGCATGCACCAAATTCAATATATTGAGCAACATTCCAGGTTTTCACGCCTTCCACCATCACGTATTTATGACAACCTCAAAAAAATGCTCTTTTTTGTGCTTTCCATTGTTCCCGGACAGTCTTTTGCCTTTATTCACCTCGTCGTATTTCTTCAATGCTTTTTCCTTCTGTAAATGCGTGTATCGAAGTTATTGTTCCCAATGATTTGAAATTCACCTTTGCATAGACCCTTGCCACAGGCTCACTAACAGGCATAATCCAAAGGTCCTCTATTCCTGCTTTGACAGATTGTTGTTGGATATGCTGCAGCAAATAGCCAATCAATCCACGTCCACGGTAACTTTCAATAGTTGCTACACTCTCCACTCTACCTTGCTTACCTGCTACAAAAACATTGGCCGTGCAACAGGCCTCCCCGTTAACTCTTAATAAATAGTACGTAAAGAGCGGTGAATAATACGTTTTATAGAAAGCCTCTTTTATTAAAGCTGGCTCACCGAATGTGGAAATACTCATTTCTACTGCTAATGCTTCCTGTACATTACTATCCGTTACATGCTCAATATGAATCGCTGGATTTGCGGGGAGCTGAACATATTCCCCATTCCAGCATTGCACGTCATCTGTAAAGGTCTCATATTGAAAGCCATGTGCATATAATTTCTCGATGCATTGTTGATTTACCTCTACATTGTATAGATACATTCTTGGTATAAGACCTTTTGCAACATAAAATTTCTTCAGGTCCGTTAAAAACGAATCTGCGTGCGCAATCTTCTGCCAAATATGCGCATGGTTGGCGTCATAATATGTCGGCATCTCCTGATTATAAAAGTAAACACCTGCTGAACACTTTTCCATCTCACTAAAACTTTTTATATAATCAATGTCTAGCTGCATTATTTGTTCCAGCTTATGCATGTTCAGCTCCCCCTTCTAACCATCTTTCATATAAAGCCTCTAGTTGTCGCTCTAATTTATGACGCTGTTCTTTGGCAAGTTTCGGTTCTGTTAATTTCATTTCTAGCTTCTCGATTTGCTCTTCGATGGGTATTTCTTTTTTACTATGTTGGACTTTCGCTTGTGCTTTTTCGATGATCGGTACGTTCACTGCCGACAGTCGTTTCGTTCGCGCCCACTCATAATCACCCTCATATACCTTGATATTTTCATGTTCAATCCACGCAATTTTAGTAAAGATCTTTTGCAAGAAATAACGGTCATGGGATACACCAATAATCGTACCTTCGAAGGTTTCAAGCGTATCCTCTAACACTTCTCGTGCTTCGATATCTAAGTGGTTGGTCGGTTCATCAAGTACAAGTAAATTGATATCCTCGTGCATTAGCTGTGCTAGACGCAGTCGCATTTTTTCACCGCCACTTAAATCCTTTACTTTTTTGAACACGTCATAGCCGTAAAATAGAAACTGAGCAAGTAGGTGGCGTGCCTCTGCCTCCGAAACAGCTACGTGCTCACGGAAGGCATCGATTAGTCGAACTGCTGGATTGTCATGCTCAAATTGCTGCGATAAATACCCAATTTTCACACTGCTCCCGACCTTACAATTGCCCTTATTTGGCACAATCTCTCCTAATATCATTTTTAATAGTGTTGTTTTACCACTACCATTGTCCCCTACAATCGCCAAGCGTTCCCCAAAATAAACGGACATATTACTATCCCTCAATAATGGCTTTTCAAATGTATGGCTTATTTCTTGTAGCTGTACCACTTCCTTGCCACTACGTTCAGCCATTGTTAAGGCCAAATTCATTTTCTTTTTTGTCATTGGCTTTTTTACACGTTCTATACGTGCCAGTGCCTTTTCCATGCTTTTGGCGCGGCGATGCAAGGATGCACTAGGAGGATTCGCTTCATTTGCCCACTGTTTTAAACGTTTAATGGCTTCCTGCATTTTTTTAATTTTCTTTTGTTGTTCTTCAAATTCCGCAAATTGCTGTTCAATTTTCGCCTCTTTTTGTGCAACAAAAGCGTCGTAATTTCCCTGATAAGTAAACGCCTCGCCATCTTCAATTTCTATAATTTTCTGCGCTACTTGATTCATAAACTGGCGATCATGCGATACCGCGATAATAATTCCAGCAAAGTTTTGCACATAATTTTCTAGCCATTCAATCGCTTGCATATCTAAGTGATTGGTCGGTTCGTCTAATAGTAGGATTGAGGGGTTACTTAAAAGGATTTGCCCTAACATAACTTTTGTTTTTTCACCACCGCTTAAATTCGCAAAGGGCTGTGTGAGCAATGGCGTAATACCAAGTCCATTTGCAATCCTCGCTAATTGTGCGTCAACCTCATAGCCCCCCTGTTGCATATATAACTCCTGAATATGACCATATTGCAGCAACACTTTGTCAGTAACCTCAACTTGCATTTCCAGCTCTAGCTTTGTCATTTTTGCTTTTAAAGCATAGATATTAGCAAATGCCTCCTCAAGTACCTCTTTTGCTGTGAGTAAAGGATAGCTTGGGATTTGATGTAAATAACCAATTGTCGCATCCTTACTTTTAATAATACGTCCTGCATCTGGTGTATCTGCGCCTGCTAACAACTGTAATAATGTCGTTTTTCCACAGCCATTCACACCAACAATTGCCACATGCTCTCCTGTATTGACTTCCAATTGAAGTCCTTCAAATAATACGTTACCACCCATAACTTTTTGAATATGTTCAGCTTTCATTTGCATCGTTTTTTCCTCCATGAAACGTGCGGAAAACATCTCTGTACGACAAAAAAGACTGCTCCATTAACAAGCAGTCTTTTTCCTCATTATTTGTGAAAAAGAATGGTTAATCCGCTACGTTTAGTATTTGATTTTGCTTAAAAATGGACAGACCTATCCCGTTGTTAGCAAAATCGAAAGTAAGTACACGTGCAAAATACATAGCTGTATCAACTTTTACACCTGTTCTCGTAGCGTTTTGATTCATTCCTTTTCACCTCCGTTCATCTAGTTAGATTAATAATACCATATTCCTTAGAATTTGGAAACGGAAAAAATTGCACCAACTTTCATTTTTGAAATATACAAACATTTTTAGTAGTTATATACTAGATAGAAATCGAAATGTTTTCCTTAAATATTTCATTATTTAGTTAAATTATTAGTGCATTGGCAGTAAGAGAAATTGATGCAGTGGCTCAAAAGATGATAGTAAAAATGGGGGCTATCGCTTTGATTGCTGCCGTCATTGCGGTGTTCGCCGGCGTGCTATTTGTGCGTGGCATCGTAAAGCCTTTAAAACGTTTAAACAGCCAGCTTGAAACAATTTCAGCTGGACATGGCGATTTAACACAACAACTAGTCGTCAATATGAAAGATGAAATTGGGGAACTTGCACAGTCTTTCAACGCCATGCTGGTGGGATTCAGCTTGTAACAGAGACGAATAGTGACGTATCACCTATGCTTCAGATGCCTTTGATACGGCAAAGCACGGTGAGGCAACTGCTCAAGCGATGCAAACACAAATGCATGCCATGACCGCAGCAGTCCAAGAAAGTGCAAATTCTATTGCAGTCCTTGACACGCACGCAATTAAAATAGGGGAAATCGTCGAAGTCATTCATGCCATAGCGGACCAAACAAACTTACTTGCACTCAATGCTTCTATAGAAGCGGCAAGAGCTGGTGAGCATGGGAAGGGCTTTGCTGTCGTAGCAGATGAAGTTCGTAAAGTAGCTGAACAATCTAAAACATCTGCTGCTCAAATTACTGATACTATCCATACCATGCAACAGCTATCAAAAGAAGCGAGCGAACATATGCAACAAAGTGAAAAGGAAGCCACTTCGAGTGTTGAAGTTGTCGATACAACAAGCATTGCATTAGATGATATTACAACAAAAGTCTCACTTGTCACAAATAAAATTCAAGAGGTTTCCAGCATTGCGGAGGAATTATATGCACGCATTGAGCAAGCGAATGCCTCGACACAAATTATGGCTGAAATTGCAGTCGATGCACGTGAGCAGTCCAAAGAAGTTACACAGATTGCTGGGGCCAACCTCTATTCCATGGAGGATATTAACAATGCAGCAACACAGCTCACAAAAAATGCAGAAACGCTGCAAAATTTAATTCATCAGTTTAAATACTAACTTCTTCATTGAACTCAGCATTCAATCAGCGAAAGTAATGGCTCGATCAGCTGTACACGTCGTTCTATCAGCGGAAGTTACGGTTTTCTCAGCGATTCAGGTCGTTCTTTCAGCGATTCACTGTCAGTCATTTAAATTTAATTCTTCATTAGATTGTTCATCACGCAGGTAATCTGCTCATGAGCAATCTTTTTTGCGTGTAAGTCTACATCGTCGTTAGGATCCATTTCATTCAAGCATGTATACGCAACAAGCCTTCTCAGGTTTTTACTTTTTTCACGAACACCTTCACTAAAGGTACAAGTAAAATGGAGACAATCAGTAACCTGAATAGCTGAAATGCTGTGACTACGGTTACATTTGCGTGAACGGAAGCGGCAATAATCCCCATTTGGTCAAGGCCGCCTGGTACGATACTTAAAAAACCTGTTTGAAAATCAAGTTCGTATAATCTCTTCAAGACAAAAGTTAAACCATAGGCAGTACCGATAAAAATCCCCGCTGAGACAAATGCATAAAACACATGCTTCTTCGACAAATGTAAATCTTCTTTTTTCAATAAAAGCCCAATATAAATACCAATAAATAGTTGCGCAATATGAAGAAGAGACACTGGCATTTTTGGCACATCAAGCCCAACTAAATTCAACCCCATCAATAAAAAAACTGGTCCAAGCATATAGCCTGTCGGAATTCTCATCAATTGTGCTAGCCACCCTGCTAGACCACAAATAACAAGAAAGCCTGCTAGTCCCCATGTCCAGTCGCCATCTACAATCATGGCATTCCCACTAGAGCCTGCCACCATTAATGGCACAAAGCCAACAATCAGCAGCACACGCAAAACCTGATAGAACGTTATAACGGCAATATCCATATCCCCTTGTTCCTCCGCAAAAGCAACAACTTGTGCCATTCCCCCAGGTACGCAGCATGTCAAGGCCGTCGGGAAATCTAAATCTGTACGTCTTGCTACTAAAAAGCTTATAGCAAGAAACAACACGATAAAGATCACATTCAGCACAATCATACTGCCTAAAAACTGCTTAATATCCTGAACCGCTTCTGGCGTAAAAGCAAAGCCAATGGAATAGCCCGCAACGACTAAACCAAAATTGCGAAAATATTTATGCCATTTCAATTGAACTTTTGTAAATAGCTGGACACAAAGCACTGCGGTAATGGCCCCAAGTAACCATGGCATCGGAATATGTAAAAATTGAAATAACAGCGCCCCTATATACCCAATACATAATGTCATAAATATTGGCTTTAAAAATTCATACATACCAAGCACCCCCTTACTTATGAATAATTCAATTATGCAGTGAACGAAGTCAATTTATCACTCCACTACATTTCAAGTCCCTATATGTGTATAAATGAACCTGTTATGAATTAATTACAACCTCTTATTGAAGAATCTATCCTATCCAAAAATTTCTATGCTACATTAATATTATCCTAATTCAGTAGATGGACGCCATCGATAAGAATGTGGGAACAGTTACGTTTAGATGTAATTGATTGTAAGGGGGCCACCTATGAAAATTCATTTAACGATTAACAGCGTGCTAGAAGAAACAGAGATTCATATTCACGCGAAGGAATACAATGAGCAAATTGAAAAACTAATGAAACAATTGCAAGCAACTCAAACGACAATGCTTGACGGCTATTTACAGCAGGAAATCCATCTATTAAAAATCACTGACATTTATTCAATTTATGCAGAGGGTGCGAAAGTATTTTTACAGACAGAAGAGCAGGAATTCGAATCCAAGCGCAAATTATATGAACTCGAAACACAGCTGGCAAAGGACTTTGCCCGGGTTAGTAAATCGACTCTCGTCAATATTAATAAAATTGCCTCCATTCAAATGGGCAAAATTGGCGCAACAGAATTACTCCTCGATAATGATGTGTCCATTCATGTCAGCCGTAAGTATTTAAAAGAATTAAAGCGCCAATTAGGTATTGGGAGGGATTCATAACATGAGAATTTTAAGCATGATGATTATCGGTCTACTCATTTCACTTAGCTCTTCCTACGTCCTCGTAACGATTAGTATCGTTTCTAATAATGCTGTGGCAACAGGACCAGAATTGCTAGAGCAAATTATAATCGCCGCCATACTTGGCATTGTCATTGGCCTACTATCCCTCATTTTTGAATTAGAGCGTTTATTATTTACTATTCAGCTAGCTCTTCACTTTAGTGCTGTTACATTTTGCGTTTTCACAGCAGGCTATTTTGGTCGTTGGTTTGAACATTCGGGCATTTTCTATGTGTTTGTATCTGAGGTAATCATTTACTTCATCGTCTGGTGTATTTTATATGTACTTCAAAAAATTGATATTAAAGAAATCAATCATGCAATTCAAAAAAGAAAGGAATAAACGTTATGACCTTTGCGATACAAGTAGATAATTTACGCAAGCAATATGGTGAACATGAGGCAGTAAAGGGCATTTCTTTTACTGTCGAGCAAGGCTCTCTCTTCGCCTTTTTAGGTGCGAATGGTGCCGGAAAATCAACGACCATCGAAATATTATGTACATTATTAAAAAAATCAAGTGGTACCGTTCGTATTAACGGCTCTACACTCGATGAAAATAATTATAATGCCGAAATCCGAAAATCCATCGGTGTCGTCTTCCAGCAAAGCTTACTCGATGAACGATTAACAGTTCGTGAAAATATCATCCACCGTGGTAAAACGTACGGTCTATCAAAAGCTACGCTTGACGCAAATTACCACTTCGTCTCCACCTATTTACATTTAGCTGATATTGAAAAACGAAAATATGGCACATTGTCAGGTGGTCAAAAGAGACGCGCTGACATTGCTCGAGCACTCATTCATCGACCACAAATTTTATTTTTAGATGAACCCACAACAGGACTCGACCCACAAACACGTCAATTCGTTTGGCAAGCCATTAAACAGCTACAGGCTGAAACGAATATGACGGTATTTCTTACAACACATTATATGGAGGAAGCGGCAGTCGCTCATCAAGTCATTGTGTTAAAAGAAGGTCACATTGTGGCTGAGGGCACACCAGATGCACTGAAGACAATATATGCCTACGATCAAATGGCACTTGTTTTTCATGATATTTCTAAAGGCGAAAAATGGCTGCAAGAAAATGACATCATTTACACAGGAAAACAAGGGATCTTCTCCGTGCGAGTGGAATCTACTCTTCATGCACTTACCCTACTTAAAAACATGGAACCTCTGTTGGCTTCATTCGAGGTCATCAAAGGTACAATGGATGATGTCTTCATTCATATAATGGCGGAAGGAGATGTAACCTAATGGAAGCATTAACCAGCTTAGTACTGCGAAACAATAAAGTTTTCAGACGAGATAAAACACAAGTCTTCTTTTCACTGCTTTCCGTTATTATCGTAATCGTTCTATACGCCGTATTCCTTCAAAAAATGCAAGTAGATGCCATTGAGCAAATGGCGGAAGCGACACCTGAAATGGTGACAATGGTCAATGAATGGCTGGTGGCAGGTCTATTATCTATGATTGCTGTCACATCCACACTGGCCACCTTTGGCATTGCTGTAAAAGATACGGAATCGAAGGCAACGGCAGATTTTTTAACTGCGCCTATTTCTCGAGCAACAATTCAGTTTAGCTATGTATTAAATGCTTTTGTCATTGGCTGTATCTTCGCTTTCATCGCCCTTATCGGCTGTGAAATTTTCATTGTGGCGACTGGTGGCGAATTACTTAGTATTGGTGGTTTCATGAAAGTAATTGGCATTTTGTTATTATCCGTGTTACTTGCCAGTGTTTTTAATGTTGTTCTCGTACTCTTTGTACACACACAGAACTCCTTTTCCACCCTTACTACAATTGTTGGTACAGCACTCGGCTTTTTATGCGGTGTTTACGTACCTGTTGGCGTGTTACCAGGCTTCGCGCAAAACCTTGTCATGTACTTTCCAATCAGTCATACAACACTATTATTACGGAATGCCTTTATGGAAAACTCGATAACGAAGGTGTTTGAAGGTGTACCAGCTTCACATGTGGAAGCATATAAAGTGAATTACGGTGTTGTTTATGAACTGAATGGACATTTACTTAGTCCGACAACAAGTTTTATCGTTATTTTAGCAACAATAGTCGTGCTAGCGGTCTTATCAGTTATTATGTTTAAAAAGAAAAATAAGTAATACTTTCTAAAATATCATTTTGAAGAATGGCTGATAGAACCGTTGATTCTGAATGCATTCACTATAATATGGCACATCGTTTTCAGAAACGATGTGTTTTTTATTGATTTCTCGCAAACAATTTGATAAATTATATATAAATAAACAAACAAAATGAATAAACGTTTGTTTTTAGGGGGTTTTACAATGGATGTAAATCAATTATTTTTGCAAGCTTCAATTGATGATATAAAGCAAGGCTATACGGAAGAAGGATCACACTTCACTTGCTTGCTTTGTGGCGAGACGATAGAAAAAGGGATTATTTATCCGCACGAGGATGTATTATATGAGGCCGGAAAATATATGCAACATCATATAATGGCTACGCATCAATCTGTTTTTCATTACCTCAATGGATTGAATAAAAAAATGACAGGCTTAACGGATCATCAAAGTCATATTTTGCGCCTATTTTATGAAGGTAAGACGGATCAAGAAATCAAAGAAGAGTTGGAGATAGGCAGTGCGACAACTATTCGTCACCATCGCTTTGCATTAAAGGAAAAAGAACGTCAGGCAAAAACATTTCTTGCAATGATGGAGTTATTAAAAGACCAAGATCAAAAAGTCGATTCTTTTGTGCCCATTCACAAAACGGCAACGATGGTGGATGACCGCTATAATATTACACTCACGGAAGAACAACAGTTACTTGAAAAATACTTTCCTAATGGTATTGGCCAAGAGCTTGTCCGCTTCCCAAAACGGGAAAAGCATAAAATTGTAGTACTTCGTGCCATTACAAAACTTTTGGATGAGTCAAAGCAGTATACAGAAAAAGAACTAAATGCGATGATCCACCCCATCTACGAAGACTATGTGCAAGTTCGTCGCTATTTAATCGAATATGGTTTTATGAATCGTACAGATGATGGCAGTGCCTATTGGGTAAAAAAATAAGAGAGTAGGGTTTAATGTGGATCATAAAAAAGAGTTGAAAGAGTACTATAAAGAAATGGAAATTGAAGCAGGTGTTTTCACGATGACCAATAAACAGAATGGTAAAGTGTTTGTCAGTAGCTTCAATAATTTGAAACGATTAAACGGTTTCCAGTTTATGCTAAAAACTAATACACACAGCAATAAAGCATTACAGGCTGACTACAATACTTTCGGTAAGGACACTTTCGAAATTGACGTAGTTGAGTATTTAAAGAGAAAACAAGAGGGCTATTTCGATGCCAAAAAAGAACTCGAAAAGCTTGAGCAAAAATGGCTCGACGAACTACAGCCCTATGGCGAACGGGGTTATAATTCTCCCAAAAATAAGTAACCTGGAGCGGTTCTAAATGTGTAAAGGCACAAATGGTGGGGATTCTACAAAAGAATTTCGCACTATTCCTACGGATGGCAAACAAGCAGGCTTATGAATCGACCAAGGAAAACCATACTAACTTTCATTTCCTTATAAAGGAAATGAAAGTTAGCAGACTGACGACAAAAGGTATTCGTAATGATTACATTGCGAATACCTTTTGAAATTTTATCACCAATACATCATCTCAATCATTTATAGACGAACACGAGTTGATTGGAGCGCAGGCGGCGACTTCTGCAAAGAATAGCATGAGCGCAAAGGCCCCGCAGAAGCGTAGCGACGAGGAGACTGAAGTCATGCCCGTGAAAAGCGTCCGCCGTAGCGGAAATCAACGGGGTTATATAGATACTTCTATCTTAAAAGAAAAAAGTCTGTAGACAAACTGAATTTTTTGAGGGTCTGAGTTAGTTAGCTCGATCCTGCTGTTATAAAATAATGTTGCTATTGTGATGTTATTTGTTGTTGAACTTTTTTTGTCAGCTTGTCGAACACTAAACCATATGAATGCTGAATGAGATTTTCAACTACATCCATCGGTATATTGGAATTCATGTAAATAGAGTTCCAATGTGTTTTATTCATGTAATAGCCAGGGATAATATCCTCATATGTTTCTCTTAGTTCCTCAGCACGATTAGGTTCGCATTTTAATGTTAGAACGGGCTTTCCTGTGGCATTTCCGCCTATCATGGCATACAGCTTATCACCAATTTGATAGCGATGTGCCCCCCACTCTTCTTTATAATCATGTGTAGTGCCTGTAAGCTTCATACAATAACTATGTATCATGTCCTTGTCCATTTGATTATCTCCATTTCATAATTGTTAATACAAAAACACACGTTCGGTTATCAACATTATAACCAGTAACGTGTGTTTAATCAATTGCGGTTCGACGTAATTCGAATTTGGAAGTCTTCTTTACGTAAGCGTTTGTATTCCCAATGCCTTCTATAGCTGAAACTTCGCTTGCGTAGCTCATTTGAAGCTACGATCAAACATACCGATGACTTCGGTCGTTTGTAGAATATTCACAAATGCTTTGTCATCCGTTTCTTTAATCATACTTTTTACTTCGGCTAGCTGGTAGCGTGTAATCACAGTAATTAATACTTTACGTCCCTCGCCTGAGTAGGCTCCTTTGGCATCAATAATCGTTACACCTCGAGGAAGCTTCGTTAAGAGCTGTTGCCTTACTTCTTCACCTTTACTTGTGATAATCATCAGTGTTAATTTAATATGGCTTGTATGAATTGTGTCTACAACCTTTCCTGTCGCATATATGGATACGAGCGTAAGTAAAGCCGCATCCCAGCTAAAAACAAATCCCGAGATAGCAACAACGACTGCATTCATCCCCGAAAGTAACACACCCAATGGAAAATCTCGTTTGCGACTTAACAACATGGCTACAATATCGAAGCCCCCTGACGAACCCGAAGCACGAAAAATCATGCCAGCGCCAAAGCCCACAATAACTCCACCAAATAAAGAAGCAAGAATTGGCTCTTGTGTTGCTTTATAGATTGGAATAATATATAGGCTTACTGACAATACGACGACTGACAAAATCGTATACCCTATAAAATGTTTCCCCAACTTCATAACACCTATAATTAGCAATGGTAAATTTAATAAAAGATTCAATACCCCTGTATTCAATGGTGTGACAATACCAAGCATAATCGCAATCCCGCTTAGTCCGCCACTCAAAATTTCATGGGGAATTAACAAAAAATTATAAGCAAAGCCTACTAATATGGATGCAAGTGTAATAATGACAATATTGCGCATAAAAAGTCCCCCACTATTCTTAAACGAACAAGTTTTGATACATCTTACCCTTAGGATACCCAACTTCTTCGCCTGAAAAACCCGAATCCTTGCGCACCATCGCAAGCCCATCGGACATTTATTTCTTCTGTTCTTCCTTTATCGGCACTTGCTTTTTCTGTCCCTCTTTTTCAGCTACTTTATAAATACGTTCAAGCATAGGTGGATGGGTATATCGGAACCATTTTACAAGAAGCTGCGGATTGACTTCACTTAAGCCCGATTTTGTTAGCTTTTGGAATGCGGTCACCGCTGACTCCTGATCCCCCATTAACGCAATTGCATACTGATCTGCTCTTGTTTCCTGATATCTCGAAATATAGTTAGAAAGAGGACTCGATGCAAATAATAAAACAGATGTAATGAGTAAAAACAGTGGTAACGACTGTATATCGCTGATTTTATTTATTTTTAATATGTGTCCATAACGTGCAACCAACCAGCTCATACATTTCGATGTCAGCCACAGACCTATCAATGTCATGAGAAGATAGCCTGCGATGCCAAAATAAATATGCTTCTCTACGTAATGCCCCATCTCATGTGCCATGATGAACAAAATTTCATTGTCAGAAAGGCGATTTAAAGTTGTATCCCACAGCACAATTCTTGAATTGCTACCAACCCCGGTCACATAGGCATTTAAAGCATTGGTCTTTTCCGCCATATTGACTTCATAAACATGCTCTGCTGGAATATTAGCTTTTTGCGCAACAGCTAAGATTTTTGTTTCCAGCTCTTTATTTTTCAGCGGATAAAAATCATTGTATAACGGATCAATAACAACTGGTTGGATAAACATCACAAAAATGGTAAATGGGATTGTTAAAAGCCATGCGTACAACCACCATCTCTTAGCACTCTTTCTGATGAGCCAATACAGTACGGACACAATGATAAAGGTCATACCAAAGTTCACCCAAAAATCAATGACACCATCTCGCATCCACGAAGAAAAACCTTGTGTACTAATGCCATAGCTTTTACTTAGATAATACCGATAATATTCAATTGGATATAGTACTACATATAGCACAATCGATAATAAAAACAAATAGGCTGCATTTTGCGCTAGTTTCCATTTTGTTTGTGCCGTCGAAACTTTTTCAAAATAGCGTGATAATCCTATCAGCAATATAACAAGATAAGCAAGCCATTCAAAAGGTGTAGCCACAAAAAATAAGAAATTCCGTATTTTTGAATATTCACCACTTAAGTATAGTTCTCGTTCAGACATAAACATCGCTGGGTCCGCAACTGTTCCTTTTAATGCTTGCGGTATTGTGCCACCACCACCATGAAAAATATACCAATACATACAAAGAACATAAACACCAAATATGAATAGCGCGACAATTCCCATTTTTTTAGCTATGTCATTTCCTCCTTGCTCCATGCTAAGTTCGTCCTATAGTAAGTGTAAGCTAAATTGAAAAAGTTAGAACTATTTTTTCTGTGTTTTTATGCCACCACATACACCATGCCACGTATAAGAGTGCTCTTCTCCGGGGGAAACGGCTTTTTCAGTTTTCTTCACGATCTAAATATAGCTCTTCTTGAAGCTTTTCCTCGTAAGCACGTGTTCAGTTACGTACGATACGCCATATTCGTTTCAATCTCTTTTATTGTTTTAACGCATCGAACGGATCCACATTTATATTGAATAAACGTCATTTTAAATAACACAACAGGATCAATACTTGATCGCCCAGTAGCAGCGTAAAGATGTTCTACTAATGGATAATTGAAATTAAGATCAATTGCATCATTGCAAGCAGTTCTTGATTTATCGTCCCATGTTTAACATCCCCTCAAGTATTTTTAAAGCCATACAAGTTGATTGGAGCGAAAGGCGCGACACTCCTGCAGGAACAGCACGTGCGGGAAATCCATTTTTGCGGCGACCTGCCGAAAAAATTAGTTGAGCCGTGCCTGCGGAAAGGGAGCGCCTGGAACGGAAATCAACGGTTTCTTACTGTTTATGCTAAAAAGAAAAAACTGTAGGCAAACTCAAATTTCTTTAAGTTTGTCTACAGAGTGAGGAGCTTTTATCATTCATAAAAAATCGTTTTGTTCAGAGCATTTACAGTCACCCCATTGACAAAGCTCTTCTTGCATTATTTGTCCATGACAAAGGCCGTTTTGCCACGCTGATTTGCACTTAAATAGCCAGCTGTTAGTAATTGGTCATGCCATAATTTTTCAATGATAGCTGCTTTGGCAGCATCGCTTTCTTTCGTAGATAGTTCTACTATGATTTCTCCTTGATAGTTCCAAACTTCAATATCTGCTTCATAACCGGCATAGCTTCCTTTATACGTTGTCGCCTTTGCAGGACCGTAAAATATAGTCTGTGATAATGTATTGTTATACCATGCTTCCGAATCCCAAGTTAAAATTTTCTTCGGAACGTTTTCTAAAATTAATTTCTTTGCTGCACTAGTATCCACTGTATCGTAGGAAACTTTAGAGGTTGCCTTTAATGACTCTTTTCTACTTATTGTGAACGTACGATTACCGCCCTTAATATCCAATTCAAATTTATAGTTAGATTCCGAGCCTGTGAAACCATGACTTTTGGTGATGGCAATTGCCTCATTTAGCGGGGTATTTAGCAATCTTTTTTTATACGTAATATCGATTTTATTGCTATCTTTATAGACACGTAAGCGGTTGTTATAGTCTGCACTTTGAAAGTGCTTACTCGGTGTATCGAAGTAGTAAATTTTCACTTCATCTTTTTTAGTGGCACTAAAAGTACTTAAGATGTTAGCTTCATTGAATAGCTCCGATTTAATATTATATTTAATCTCATGACCAGGTTCGATTGCTGCTTTCACCTGTGTGACACCCATCACGCCAATACTTAGTAATACAAGACCAATTAGACTTAGCTTCAGGGCCATTTTCTTAACATGGTTCATCATATATGTCATCCTCATTTCCTATAATTTTTAACAATGTAGTTTCTTTAGTTGTTAACTGACTGTGAAAATAGATGATTTCTTGAGCGTTTATTTTTTTCGATAGCTCTATGATGTCATGATAATCAGGATGTGTTTTGTAAAAAAACTGCTTCGCTCGATCTTGCGCTAAATTTTTTATATTACGGGCTTTCTTACAGTACCCAGTAAACATAACAATTGCTGTTGGAAAATCGGTCAGCAGTTTCGATATTATCGACTCGTCACGCTCTAGGACAAAATAGATGGCGTTCTCACTGACTACCTTAGTCTGCAAGCAATCACTGTTAAATACTTTCAACATTGTGTTATACGTTGAAAACAATAGATTTTCTGGCGCATCGACATAATCTTCAAAAAAGGTCAAGAATGCATTGTCTACACTTAGTTCTCTTACCGTATGCTGAAAAAGATAAGTCGCAATATCCGCGGTTTTTCCTGAAAAAGAAGATGGAAAAATAATCGGGCAACTTGAATTGGCATTGATAAAGTTCGTGATTTGCTGCAACACTTCGACATTCTTGATGCACTTCTCAATATGTCCGCTATCGATAAATGCTAAATCATACCCCCTATCATCCTCTGTCGGGAGAGTGGCCTTTAATAGATAGGAATCCACGACATAATCTCCTGAGAAAAATATCACCTCCTCTAAAAAGCGAATTTTGTACCATACACTGCCAATTACATGACCACTATAGCCCCATTGAAAGGACAGACTATCGCTAATAGTTAACCAGTTACCACTTGACTCTGGCTGAAATATTGTTATATTTTCATACGTTTGTTTGAGTTGATGCGCTGTCATTTTACTCATAAATATCTGTCCGTTGTAGCCCCATTTATCAAGTAACGGGAGTGCACCTACATGGTCAATATGCGCATGAGAGATAAACACAGCATCTAGCTTAGCCACATGGGCATGGGTTAAATCCGGGGGCGTTTTCTCATGATTATTCATCACACCACAATCCAGAAGAATGGCCCGCCCTTCATTTTCGAGATAAAAACAGTTACGACCATACTCCCCAACTCCCCCCAAAATTTCAACATTAAGCACTTGCATGTCCTCCCCGTTTTTGAAGCCAAGCTAATACGAACATAAACATTACTGTCATAGCGACTGTAATAACTGCAACAGCCATCCCTACGCCAACGTTTCCTTGCTCAAATTGGCTGTAGATAAATGTTGCACCCGTCTCAACAGAGGGTGGCAAAATAAGCAATCCTGCTACGAGCTCACGCATTGAAATAATAAAAGTCATCATCATGCCAGCAAGAATTCCCTGCATTAATAATGGAATAAAAATAGAACGATACATGTCCCAACTACTACGTCCGAAAATAGCGGCTGATTGAAAAATCGATTGATCCAACTGCGATAAAGATGATTTTGTATACTGCACAGAATAGGGTAAAAACAGCACACAATACGTCACAACTACCATCGCCTTCGTGTTATAAATAGTCGCTGGCAACCATGGTGCATTCCAAAACATTATTAAACCGACGACAAAGACAATTCCTGGTATGATATTCGGCATGAGACTAAAGAAATCTAACGCTTGCTGCTTTTTCCCTTCGCCTTTTTTAATATAGAGTGCAATAAATAATCCAATAATTGCCGTAATGACCGCTGTAAGTATTGAAAAAACAACACTATTTAGAAATGCCGATAAGCCAGCACTTCCACTTGTAAACACTGCCTGATAAGATGCTAGACTGAAATTACCGGCACTCAAACCATCTCCTCGTACTTTTTGCAACGAGGTTACAATAATTGAAAAATACGGAATAGCAATTGAAAACAGCAGCACCATTCCTACAAATAGCCATGAGCCTAGCTTGATATACCACTTATCTTTCATGTCGCGAACAGCAGGGGTTTTGCCAGAAAGCACGCTGTATGTATATTTACGTCCTATGAGATTTTGGAAATACCAGATAACTAGACACACTGATAGTAAAAACAAAGAAAGTGATGTCGCCATACTAATATCTACCGGCCATCTTGAAAGATAAGAGTGGATTTCTGTCGTAAAAACTTGAAAACCTATGCGACTTCCAAAGGTTGCAGGCGTCCCAAACTCTGCTAACGTTTTGATGAAAATTAGCAATATGCCTAGAACATAGCTTGAAACCAGTAAAGGCAAAACAACCTTTGTCCAATTGCGCCAAGAGCTACGTCCAAAAATTAGTGCAGCATCTAAAAATGAACCATTGATCCTTAACAATGTATTTTTCAACATTAAGTATAGAAAAGGAAACAGATGTAGACTCATAATCATGACCATTCCAAATAAGGAGAAAAAGGTATTGGACAGCCATGTTGCACTTGGCATTAATTGCTGTAAAAAGCCATTATTCTGCATAAACAGTATCCATCCCATAGAACCAATATAAGGTGGTGTCATAAAAGGAATAGTTAAAATAATATCTAACCATTCAAATTTATGTAAACTCGTTCTTGTACGAATCAATGCCATTGGCAAGGCTAATATCGTTGTGCCCAAAATTACTAACAAACCTAATAATAAGGAGTTGCCCAGCGTATGCCATAATCTATCATTAGCAAACATTCTATTAATCTGCGAAACATCTAAATGCCCATCATTGACAAATGTATAATAGACAATAGCTATTAATGGCGCGATAGCAAACGTTGCGACAATCGTCAGTAATAAGCCAAAAGTGCGTCTGCCTTCCATTATCATTGTTGCTTCATTCCTTCCTAAGAAAACATGGGTGGAGCTATACCTATTAGCAGTAAGTGAAAAATTCACGCCCCCTGAGGGACAACAAACTGGCAAGATCCCACAGATGTGGTTGCATCGTGCAGACTCGCCATCCCCCGCTGAAAATGAGCGCTTTCTTTCTATGGAAATTGTTGAACTTTACATTTGCCTCTTATCGAAAAATATCATTAAATTTAGTTAAAATATCAAGTTGCTTTGCTTCTGCACCTTTCCAGTTCACATTTAACTGTGGAATTTCATCCAATGCTGCACGGTCTTTCACAGGAATTTCGTTATTGCCGGGTAGTAAATAAGCATCTGTGACCAGTTTTTGTCCTTCAGCTGACAGTAAGAAATTCACGTAAGCTTTAGCTCCTTCAACATTTTTAGCATCTTTCATAATGCCCACTGCTCGCGGAGATACAACTGTTCCACTCTTCGGATAAACAATTTCTACTGGCTCACCACTAGCTTTGGCTTTGTAGGCCATATAGTCTACACCTGAGATAGTTGCATTTTTATCCCCCGTAATCACAGCATCTAGCGCTTCCTTATTTGCCCCATTCACTTGTAGTCCATTCTTTTTCCATGATTGGATTGTATCCCAAGCAGTTTTTTCTGCCTCCACATAGCCGTACAGGAAATCTACCGCAGAACCTGACAAACTTGGATCGGGGATATTAATCTTATCTTGCCATTCCGTTTTTGCTAAGTCTGCCCATTCTGTCGGAGCTTCTTTTGTATTTTTCGTATTGTAAGCAATCCCTAAGGCCGATGCACTATAGCCAAAGTAATAACCGTCTGCATCTGACCAATCGCTATTAATTTTAGTTGCATTTTCAGCTTCTTTATAGCTTTGTAGCTGATTTGATCCCTTTAATCCGTCCATTGATGCAACGGAAGCTAATACAACAACGTCTGCCACAGGATTATTTTTCTCTGCCTCTAAGCGAGATAAAATTTTCCCCGTCGTCCCTTGAAACATTTCTACTTTCATACCTGTTTTCTCTTCAAAGGCTTGCTGAATATTTGTTGCCAAACCATCTGGACCAGCGGAATAGACCGTTAATGTTTGAACTTCTTGCGGCTTTGCTTTCGCTGCATCATTACTGATACTTCCCGCAGATTGATTATTTCCGCAACCTGCCAATGTTAAAGCTAAAAGAACGCCTGCTGTTGCTAGTAAGTTAAAACGTTTCTTCACTGTAAACCCTCCAATTGATAGATTTGTTTTTTATCTACAAAAACTTCAAGTTGCTTGCCCTGTTCAAGTGGCACAGCTTCATAAAAGCTCCATTGCTTGCCTTCTACTTGCGCCTGCACCAAATAACGATCTCCAACAAAAGTACTTTTCACAATCATCGCTTGCTTGGCAATAGTTCCTGGGTGTTGATGCCTCGATACACCTTCTGGTCGCACAATATGGATACCTTTATCCAACCAATTAACTTTCCCAATAAAATCCGCTACATACGGTGTTGCAGGTGCATGATATATTTCTTCAGGTGAACCAACCTGTGCGATTCTACCTGACTCCATCACAATAATTTGATCTGACATTGTCATTGCCTCTGTTTGATCATGGGTCACAAAAATGGCCTGACAATCTAGTTCATGAATAATATGCATAATTTCATCTTGCATTTTTTCTCTTAGCACTGCGTCTAAAGCGGATAATGGTTCATCAAATAAAATTAGCTTTGGATTTGTGGCCAGTGCCCGTGCCAGCGCTACTCGCTGTTGCTGTCCACCTGATAATTCTCCCGGTTTTCGTTTTTCAAACCCCTCCATGTTCACCAATCGCATCACATACGCTACCCGTCCAGGGATTTCTGTCTTTGGCACGATTCCCTTTAAGCCAAATGCAATGTTTTGGAAAATGGTCATATGTGGCCAAAGGGCGAAATCCTGAAAGACCATGGCGATATTGCGCTTATTTGGCTTCACATTTTTGCGCAGCTTAGAAGAATAAATAATCGTGTCATCAAATGTGATTTCACCATTTGTTGGTCTTTCAAGACCTGCTAATATTTTTAATAATGTTGTCTTTCCACAGCCTGATTGTCCCAATATGGTGATGAACTTACTATCTAACTCCACATTAATTGGCCACAGCGCTTGTGACTGGCCATATTTTTTCTCTATATTTGTCATTGAGATTTTCATCGTATCCTCCTCATCTATCTCTACTATAAATTCCAGATATTTAGAAAATATTAACCTACTATTAACATGTCGTTAAAAAAATTCTAATAAACTAAAGCAAATGCAATACTTTATCTAATTTACTTTAGGAGGTTAAAATGAATCATCTAAAATTACAGGCATTTTGCCTACTCGTAGATTTTAAAAAACTAGCTCCTGTCGCTAAAGAGCTAGGGATTACACCCCCCACTGTATCCTTCCATATTCGCTCGATTGAAGAAGAATACAGCGTGCGCTTATTTCGTACGAATGCAGGCGGCTATCGCTTAACGGAAGCAGGTGAAGGGCTCTATCACTATGCACGCCAAATCGTGCAATTACAACATGACATGGATCGCTTCTTTGAAAAGCTTTTGGCCGGACATATTGGCTCCATCCGACTAGGTGCAAGTGGACTACCTGCGCATATTTTTATGCCTGATATTATTCATCAAATTTCCACGGCTTATCCAGACATTCGAATTTCCTTAGAAGTAAAAACAGCACCTGAAATCGAAAACATGGTGGCCCTTCAGGAACTCGATTTTGGTTTGATCATGGAAACAAAACAACAACATCCATCCCTCGTCTATGAAACGATTGGCGAAGATTCGCTCGTATTAGCTTTAAGCCCTAATCATGAGTTGGCAACAAAAAAAGACATCTCAAAGTCAGATGTCCTTAAAAACAAAGTATTATTGCACACTTCATCCAGTTCAACTAATCATTTTATCGAAAAATGGATGGATCCTTTCCAGCCATCCTTTTATACGATTGAACTTGATTCTGTCAGTACCATTAAAAAGATGCTTACCTTTGGAAAAACCATTGCTTTTCTATCAGTTGCTCTTCTTGGGGATGAATTAAAATCTGGCCTATTGATGAAGAAAGATTTGCATGACATGACACTGACACGAAAAATTCAGCTCGTCTATCCTAAATCAAGATTAGACAATAAAATCGATGAATTTGTAAAAGAATCAATCTACGATATAGCTAGAAAAATGAATGCCATTCATTCATAATGCCCTCTTTCTACGCTCGTTCCACAAGACTCGCAGGTGCTCAAGCAACTGCGAGATCACTTGCTCGTTAGGATTGCGCGTACATCATACTACTATTGATAGCCTTTGACACATCTTGGTCATTGTAAAAACCACACCCGCCAGCATTCAACAATTTCTCTAAAAAATTTCCCCAGCCTGACATAATTACCTAACTTGCATTAATAACATAGATAGAAGTCTTTTGGATACCAATGGGAAGGAGGTATGACAATTTGCTTTCCGAGTTATTGAATAAGGAAACGATTCAAATTGCTCACAAGGTAGACAGCTGGAAGGATGCGATTCGCTTAGCTTCATCGCCATTATTGCAGCAACAGAAAATAGAACAGCGCTATTTAGAAGCGATGATACAGGCTATTGAAGAACATGGTCCCTATGTAGTGCTAACACCTAAAGTTGCGATTCCCCATGCGCGACCAACTGAAGGGGTCAATGAATTATCAATGAGCTTATTAAGCTTACAAAACCCTGTACATTTCGCACCAGATCAACCCGTTTACTTAATCATTGTCTTAGCGGCAATAGATGATGCGTCTCATTTACAGGCATTAGTCGATTTAACGCAAGTTTTACAGGAACCCACCCAAATCGACAGCATTATCGCTTGCCAGCATCCAGAAAACATTGTTGAAAAAATAAAACACTACGCTACAAAGGAGCAAATATAATGAAGATTTTAGTCGTATGTGGAAATGGATTAGGCAGTAGCTTCATGATGGCATTAACTGTTAAAAAGGCACTGACTGAACTCGGAAAAGAAGCCGAGGTAACACATACAGATTTATCAACCGCAACGGCAGAACAAGCAGATCTGTATATTGGCGCAGGAGATATTATGGATCAATTAGATGATGGCATGAGGAAAATTGTACGTATCGTTAATATGATGAGCATTTCAGAAATTAAATCAAAGCTTGCACCGTTGTTATAAAGTGCAACGTTAATCTGTGGGGTTGTGACTTCAAAAATGACATTGCCTCCATTTATTACATGTTGTAGTAAGTGGCTTGGCATCCGTTAGTAAGGGATTTTAAAAAATATTTGGATAGAATGAGGTGTTGGTATGTTAGATGTTATGATGAATGACATTTTAGGTACACCAGCAATACTAGTCGGCCTTTTCGCCTTTGTCGGCTTACTAATCCAAAAGAAATCCGCTTCAACCGTTCTTTCAGGTACGTTAAAAACAATTATGGGCTTTGTCATCCTTGGTGCTGGAGCAGCCGTGTTAATTGGCTCTTTAACGCATTTTAGTAAAATGTTCGATTTTGCCTTCAATGTGCAAGGGGTTATTCCAAATAACGAAGCCATTGTAGCAGCGGCTCAAACGAATTTTGGTACTGCCACTGCAATGATTATGGTATTCGGTATGATCATGAACCTACTGTTAGCGCGATTTACGCCTTTAAAATATATATTTTTAACTGGGCATCATACATTATTTATGGCGTGTTTAATCGCAGCTTCCCTTTCTGTTGGTGGTATGAGTGGTGCTCCGCTCATTATTGTTGGCTCTATACTATTAGGGATATGTATGGTGGTGTTCCCTGCCATTTTACAACCAACTGTACGTCAAATTACAGGCAGCGATGATTTTGCTGTCGGTCACTTTGGTAGCATTGGCTATTATGTATCGGCTAAAATTGGTAAACTCTTTGGAAATAAAGCAAAATCAACTGAAGCTATTAAAGTACCAAAATCTCTAGGCTTTTTAAGAGATACATCGGTTGCCGTTTCCTTAACAATGAGCATATTTTTCATCATTGTGGCATTGTTTGCTGGTCAATCTTATATTGAAAAAGAATTATCAGGCGGCTCTAACTTCATCGTCTTCGCAATTATTCAAGCCATTACTTTTGCAGCAGGAGTATACATCATTTTAGCAGGTGTACGCATGCTCATTGCAGAAATTATCCCTGCATTTAAAGGGATTGCAGATAAGCTCGTTCCGAATACCAAACCTGCATTAGATTGCCCAACGATTTTTCCATTCGCGCCAAACGCCGTGATTATCGGCTTTTTATTTAGCTTCCTGGCTGGTCTATTGTCTATGTTTGCCCTCCCTCTTATTGGGTTAAAAGTTATTGTGCCTGGTCTCGTACCCCACTTCTTCACTGGTGCAGCTGCGGGGGTCTTCGGGAATGCAACGGGGGGGCGAATCGGCTCCATGGCAGGTGCCTTTGCCAATGGCTTAATAATTAGCTTTATTCCAGCCATCCTGCTGATATTTATGGGGGATATTGGTTATGAAGGAACAACTTTTGGCGATTCAGACTTCGGTGTAGTAGGTATTATCATTATTAATATTCTAAAATTATTTGGAGCGGTGTAAATGAATTGGTTAGGAAACGAAACAAATTTTTTGCATCAAATGTTAATCGTTTAAATAGACAAAGGGGCCTTAGTAGCCCCTTTTTAAAGTGGATTAGATGTGACTTTTAATGCACAGATTAATTATTCTTAATATAGTAACTTTAATTTTAGTTCATATTATCTAGACTTTCGATTTTTTTAGCTTGCTGAAGTTTGCGATGATTACTTTTTCAATGGCTTCGTATTTAGTGATGACGGTTGTTATAAATGTTAATTTTGGCACTGTAAAGTAAATGATGCTTGCACAAGTAATACCAATAACAGCACCTACAAAAACATCTAATGGATAATGCACGCCTACCCAAATACGTGAAACGCCAACTAATATCGCTAACAAAATCCAGCCAATCCATCTTCCTTTTTTAAACAACCAAAATGTCATACAAAATGAAAAAAATAAAATAGTATGATCGCTAGGGAAAGAATTATCAATTGCTTTTTCGATTAATTGATTGGTATTTGCAAGCACAGCAAATGGTTGGTGATTAAAATGCAATAATCCTGCAAACTTCCCTATAATTTCAGCCAAAATGAACGCAATACCTGCGCAAATAAGCATTATTTTATTTTCTTTATTTTTCGTAAACCACAACAGTATAACAAAAATAGCTAAGAAAAAAACTGTATATTCAGCAATGATAATCATTGGTAAATTGATGTATGGAAATTCTTTCCCTAGACTATTAATCATTCTGAATAAATTATTATTTATTTCCGATATATTCAAGATTCTCTCTCCTTTTAAGCTTTATACAGCTATGTTAAGGAAAAAGATATCGATGAACCATCGTTTAGGATGACAATAAAAAGTTTAGTCTAACATTATTGTCACTTTGACTCGAAACTTGCTTATTTCTGCTTGAGGTAGGTGTCCTACTGACCGTTAATGTGGGAAAAAAGAGACCCTCCATTGTCATTCTCAAATGCTTGTTTCCATAATTCACATTCACATGTATCCAATATAGTTAATGCTTTTACAAGCCACTATACACCGAAAATGCATCCGTAATATTAAATTGTTCGGTATGATGGTCACCCTCAGCTCCTACTGTAACGAGGATATATTCTTGCTCATTTATGACAGCTAGACTTGCTAGACATAAGCCAGCTTTTTCTGTATAGCCTGTTTTGCCGCCGATAATCTTTCCTTTAGGTAAGTCACTTGAACTAATATTTTTGAACATGCGATTTGTAAATGTTATGCCTTCTGGATGCAGATTGGTCGGGGATGTAGAGTACCTTTGTGCTGTGTACACATCACGAAATATGTTGTTTGTTAATGCATATTGTAGAAGTATTGAAATATCTTTAACACTTGTATAATGGTCATGGTGATGGAGGCCAGTTGCATTCGTAAAATGCGTGTCTTTCATCCCTAACTGTTGTGCTTTGTCATTCATGAGTTTGACAAATTTTCTCTCTGACCCTGCTACAAAATTTGCTAAACCAATAGATGCTTCTGCTCCAGATGGCAACATCGAACCATAAAGTAAATCCTTAGCGGTTACCTCTTCATTTGCAAGGAAGCCTGCCATTGAAGCATTTTTTTTATATAAATCTGCAAATATACTTTGATGAAGAAAAACCTTTTCATTTAATTCCGTTATATTTTCAATTGCTACAAGTACAGTCATTATTTTTGTTAAAGAAGCCGGATAAATGACTTCTTCACTATTCTTGTCCAGTAAAATTTTATTTTCATCCAAATTGACTAATACAGCATTTGAACTGTGTAAATCAATATCCAAACTTTCATCACTTTTCGTTGGCATCTCCATCTGAGGCGAGTCCAAAATGTCTTCCATTGGATTCTTCGAATTTTCTTTTACAAATAAAATAAACATTAAAATAATGACTATGCTTAACAAGAGACTAAATATACTCTTTTTCTTTAACATAAAAACAACTCCTTTTCTCATTGTCTCTATTGAAACATAGAAAAAGGAGTCCTTTTTTAATAATCCATTATAGAAATCTTAAGTTTTCTTAAGAATGTGGAATTTGTACTGTAAACACTGTGTTGTCATCGTTACTCGTTGCAGATATACTTCCGCCATGGGCGACAATAATCTCATTGGCAATCGCCAGTCCCAGCCCCGCACCACCTGTCTGTGTAGACCGGGAAGAATCTAAGCGATAAAATTTTTCAAAAATCATCTCTAACTTTTGAGGAGGAATTGCCTTTCCCCTATTTGTAAATGTAATGATTGTTTGGTCTATTACATTTTCAGCACTAATTTCAATGGTACTGTTATCATCACTGTATGCTATGGCATTTTTAAAAATATTATTAAATACCCTTGCTAACTTATTGGCATCAGCTAAAATCTGAATATCCCCTTGAATATTCACAACGGCTTGCTGTCCTTTTGGCGCTAACAAAGGATAAAATTCATCTGCCAATTGCAGTAACATATAGTTTAAATTAATGGCTTCCTTATCTAAAATAATGGACTGCAGGTTAAATCTTGTAATTTCAAAAAATTCATTGATTAATTGCTCAAGTCTATATGATTTATCTAATGTAATCTTTGCATATTTTTCTTTTTGCTCGACAGGCATATCCTTCGCTTCATCCAACAGACTCAAGTATCCAATAATGGATGTCAGAGGTGTTTTGATATCATGCGCTAAATAAACAACAAGATCATTTTTTCGTTGTTCAGCTTCTTGCGCATCCTTTGCCCGTTTTTCTAATTTACTTTTCACAGTATTTAGCTTCTTTTCCATGAATTCAAGCTCTGAAGGGAGTCGTATCTCTTTATCTGATTCATCAGAAAGCATCGTTACACCTGTACTAATCAAAATAAAATAACGGGTAAAACGAGAAAGAGCTACATAAAAAATGACCAGAAGTAAAATAATGAGTCCGATAGCTAACCATAAATGTTTATTCTGCTGAAATAATATTCTGTACGCATTTCGTGCTGCGTAATAGTCTAACTGAAGTACATCCTCACAAAATCTTATAAACCAGTCCGCAAAAGGTGCTTGTAACATACCATCAATTAAAGTGTAGTTGATAATATAACCAATAATCATGGTCAGTACTAATATGAAGATAATTTGTAGAATAATTTTCCTTTTTAACATTCCAAACTCATTTTTCAATTGTATAGCCCACCCCCCACACGGTTTTAATAAATTTTGGTTTTTCAGCAGAATCGTTCATTTTTTCTCGTAAATGTCGAATATGAACCATCACCGTGTTATTACTGTTAAAATATTTTTCTTTCCAAACTTCTTTGAATAATTCTTCTGAGCTAATGACTCTACCTCGATTTGAGCTTAAAAACCAAAGGATAGAAAACTCTGTAGGCGTAAGAGCTAATTGTCTCTCATTTAAGAAAACTTGCCGTGTATTGTGATTCAAGACTAGACCTGCAAAGTCAATAATGTCTTCATTTTGTTTTGTATCCTGATTATACTTAGTAAATCTCCGAATTTGAGCTTTTACACGAGCAATTAATTCTAATGGGCGAAAAGGTTTTGTTATATAATCATCTGCTCCTAACGAAAAACCATTTATCTTATCAATTTCCTCTTCCTTCGCAGTTAGCATGATCACCGGAAAATTAAATTTTTCTCTAATTTTCCGCAAAATAGTAAAACCATCAATACCAGGAATCATGATATCAAGAATGGCAAGATCCAACTTTACTGTGTCAATACAATGAAGGGCTTCTTTTGCTGTATAAAATTTAAAGACGTTGTAATTTTCATTTTTTAAGTAAACCTCTATTAAATCGGCAATTTCCTTCTCATCATCAATTACTAAAATATTTATACTCACTATGTTGTTCTCCTTAAAATAGTTTAAACCAAGAATTCACTCTAATATAAGTAGGTGCTGACCTTATTATTTCTATTCATCTCCCGTGACATATTATCATAAACATCGAAGTATATCACTGCTTTCAATATACTTGTCATTTAATCACTTTCTTCTTATGGCTTGCCGAAAGCAACACCCTGGATTCATCCATTTTTTGTAATTATCCAGTTAAAAAATAAATACCCCCTATCCTCTTTCCACATCCATTAAACCAAATAATTTGAAAATTTTTAAGTTAATACATAAATCTTCATAGTTATTTTGAAATTCTTAAGTACTTCTTAAGATAATCTTGATCCCAACGTTAACAATCAAGATGCCTGCTCCATGTGGAAAAATCAAAACGGCTACAGTGAAGAAGATCCCAACGGATTGGAATTTCAACTTTATATTTGTCATTCTTGTATCTTTGTTTCTTCGTTAACCAGTACAGCAGCTACAATACTTTCATATGGATTCAAAGTTATTACTTCAACTTTAGCTTTATTATTTTCATCTATAAGTCGTTTCAAAATTTAAACCTTTAATTTTATTTGGTATCACTTCAGTGTCCAACAAATGGATTGCAGGTTCTATGAGGCAAAAAAACAATGCTGCAATTTAAAAAATTCAATTGCAGCATTGTTTCTATTTTGGTCCCGCAAGTCGCCCGATAGCTGATTACTTTCCATCAAGTTGCCCTTTGGCGCGCTCAATCATTTTTCGCTTTTGAATCTGTTCTTGTGTGAGTTGTAAAGTTAGCTTTAGCTTCTGTGTCCTCTCAGCTTGTTGAAGTGCAATGATGACTGCTGAAATTAAGCTAACTTCAGAAACTGGTTTCACTAGATAACCCATAACATTATCTTGCTTAGACTTTTCTACAAATTGTTTTTGACTATATGCAGTAATCAACAACACTGGTATATCCAGTTGACGACCAATAACCTCACTTGCTTTTAAACCATTTAGTTTTGGCATGTCTATATCCATTAACACAAGATCTGGTTTTAATTTATAAGCAAGTTCAATCGCTCGATCCCCATCTCCTGCTTCTCCGACTACCTCATAACCGTGATTCCAAAGCATTACTTTCAAGTCCAGTCTGATAATTGGTTCGTCTTCAGCAATCAGTATCCGTTTTTTCATAAAACACCACAACCTTTCTGAACAGAAAAATGATTATAGTATAATTAGTGTCATCAACATTGTTTTGCTTGAATTAATCAGTCCTATTTAACGGCTCGGCATGAATCCCTACCTCATGTTACGCTACTGCCATTATCAAAAAGGAACAGTTTGATTCTTAACTCCTTGATTTATAGTAAATAAATCGAACATAGGGTACATGTTGTCATTACTTACATGTTTAAATTTCTTTGCTGCGCAAAAGAAACGCCTGTACACTTAGCAAGAAGCATTTGTTCAATCAACTCAGATAAATAGGCACCAGCTTCAAGTGGTGTCAGTCCATCTTTATGAATATTTGAAATTACCGTCCGATCGGCTTCAACCGTTTTTTCAGTAGGTCGGTATATCATATATGCACTCAAGCTTTCATCTGTATTTAGACCTGGCCTTTCACCAATCAATGAAATCACTAGGTCACAATCAACAATAGCAGCTACTTGGTCTTGCACCCATACACGTCCTCGCTTAATAAAAAATGGCTTAGCGACGCTGATATTTTTTAATTTTAACCCTTGTATTAAAGCAGGCAATAAATTACCTACATTGGCTTCCACAGCCGAAGAACTCAAGCCATCACAAACAATAATTTGCACATCTTTTCGTTTATCTCCGTTTTCATCAAGAAACTTAACCGATTCATCTGACAGCTTTCGACCAGAATCTAAATCCATTAAGTAAGATTGCATATCACGAGCATTTGTCTCCAGCTTATGCAACCCTATCTCCCGAAGAAAATCATCACTTACACCTCTTGATACAGCATCCTGTGCAGCTGCATGATCAATTAAAAATTGTAAATAGCTTGTTGTCAACGTGCGGGTGCCAGTTCGACCAATACCAATACGGGCAGGTGTAATACTTTGTGCTCGCTCAATAGATGCAGCATTATGCGGTTCTACAACGCCATTTATCTTTTTTTCTGGAAAATCTATTATCTCTTCCGTTCTTTGATGGCTATTGGCATTTGGCGAATTCAAGTTTTTCTGTACTTCTTCTACTACTCTTTGAACAATTTCTTGAATATTCATTGTATCCCCCTTCCCTTAATCAAAAATTGATAAGTCTCCCGCACGTTTTGTTAGCTTGCCATTTTCCATCAGGTCCATTTTTTCCAGCCATTTTTCAAATTCTCGAAGTGGTCGGAGTCCTAGAATCTCGCGTAAGCTAGCATCATCGTGATAGCTTGTATCTTGATAATTAAGCATAACATCATCCCCACCTGGTACGCCCATATAAAAATTCGCGCCTGCAACTGCTGTTATTATTCCAGCCACTTCCTGATCATTTTGATCGGCATTCATATGATTTGTGTAAGTGGGCGCAATTCCCATTGGCAAGCCATGCAATTTCCCCATAAACCCATCTTCCAAATCCGCTCTAATTAATTGGCGACCATCATACAGTGTCTCCGGTCCTATAAAGCCGGAAACAGTATTGACCATGAAAGGTTTCCAGTGGCGTGCATAGCCGTAGCTTCTTGATTCAAGCGTTTGCATATCTACACCATAGTCGGCATTTAAAGATACCTCCGAACCTTGGCCTGTTTCAAAATACATAAAGTTCGGGCCTGTTGATGTACCATAACGAGCCATCATCTCATATCCCTCATCAAGAATTTTTTTCGATATACCGAATGCTTCGTTGCCTTTTTGTGTGCCTGCTAAACTTTGAAACATAAGGGCGATAGGTGCCCCCTGTTTTAGTGCTTCCATTTGTGTTGTGATATGGGCCAAAACACAATTTTGCGTTGGGATTTGCCATTTCTCAATAAATTCATGTGAGATTGTCAAAAGACTTTTCACGGATTCAACCGTATCTACATTCGGATTAATACCAATAACCGCATCACCTGCTCCGTAGGATAACCCTTCTTTAATTGAATACAAAATTCCTTCTGGAACATCATTTGGATGATTTGGCTGACAACGAAATGCCAAGCGGCCAGGCTCCCCTATTGTAGTATTACAATGTGCTTGATATTTCATTTTCTGGGATGCAAGAACAAGATCAATGCTTGACATAAGCTTGGCAACAGCTGATATCATTTCACTCGTCAATCCCCTCGAAAGCCTTAATAATTGATACGCACCTGTATCAGATGACAAGATATAATTTCGCAGTTCTCCAACTGTCCAATTTTGAATATCTTTGTAGATCGTGTCGCTAATATCATCATAAATCAAGCGTGTTACTTCATCTAACTCATATGGAATAACCGGATTCTCATAAATCTCTTTCAGCTGCATCTCACTAAGTACTACTTTTGCTGCCATACGCTCTAGGGATGATTGTGCTGCTATACGCGCCATCACGTCCCCAGATTTCATTTCACTTGCTTTTGCAAGTACCTCCCTTACCGACGAAAACGTATAGTGAGTTCCTTTTACAACACAGGACAATTTCATCATTTAACACCCCTTTTTATGTTAAAGATTGCAATTAACGAAAAAAAAAGCGCTTTCACAATTCCCTGAAGAAATTTTCTTCAGGCGTGAAAGGCGCCTTTGCCTCAAATATTATTTTGGTTCATTTTACACTATTCGTAAGGATTTTGTAAAGAGAGCTTCCTCTTTTCGAAAATAAATACCTGTTAGATTAGAGCTCAATCCTTTTCTGCTCATTTCCGCTCGAATTGCTCGCTACGGACAAGACAAAAGCTTCCTCGAAATCTTGTACAACTAAATTTCTTTGGGGTGACTTGCTTTGAATTCTCTACGCTACAATGAATTAGTTTCACTAGTAGCTACTACTAATTTATTTTAACTGATAGTATTAACTAACGTTGATAGCTATTAAATCGGAAAGGTTATCGAAACTTTTGTGCCTTTGTCGGACAGTGGGAATGACAGAACCCCTTGCAACCTCTCTTCCACTAACATATTCACAAGATGTAATCCTAAAGAAGACATATCGCCTGTGGAAAAAGAATCTCCTATCCCACATCCATCGTCCATTACGATAATAGTGGCCATTTGTTTTCGTTGCCTTAAAATTATTTCAATATTCCCGCGATTCAACGCAGGAAAAGCATGTTTTATGCTATTTTGAACCAACTCATTGACAATCAGTGCAACAGCTGTTGCTTTCTCGGGAGAACAGAATACCGATTCTCCTTCAACAGACACAGCAATATCTTGACCTGGAATAATGGATGAAGAGACTAGCAATGTAGAAATTTGTTGTATTAAAAATTTAATATCTGCTTCCTCAATGCCGCGCTGTGCCAAATAATCATGAACCAAAGCCATACTGGATATACGCGATATACTGTCATGAAATACCTCCGTTACTTCCACCGAATGACACCGTTGCATTTGTAATCGCAGTAAACTAGAAATAACTTGCAAATTGTTTTTGACGCGGTGATGGATTTCCTGAACAACAATGGCTTGAAATACACTTTGCTTTTCCTCACTATTGGTCGCATTTATAAGTTGCTCCATATTTTTTTCGTTCTGTACTTCTTGGGAGATATCCCTTTCTTTAATTAACACGGCAATGGTCTCCCCACCCAGGTCTTTTATAGGAATAATGTCTTGTTGCATGATTCCACGCTCCTCCGTTATCCCTCTTGATTTAAAAATTGGTTTGCCAGTTTTTAAACTAAATATTACACCTGGTTCCGTTTCTTCAAATGCTATATGCCCTAACATACTTTTTTTATACAAAGTAGGCGTCGTAGTAGGTTTTGCTTCAGCTACAACTAAAGATGCATTGTCTTTTTTCAACAGACAATTAATAAATATATCTGCTTGAGAAAGGTCAGCTATTATCTGCAGGTTCTGAGCCGCAACTAAAATAATTTCACACTGTTCATTTGATAAACCGGTTAAGTGGTTTAAGTCTAAAATTTCTTTCATGACCTATACGTCCCCTTTTTCTAGTTTTCAAACACTATAGCAAAAACAAAAAGTGTGTTCAATGTAACAAACTAGTAAATCGATTTAACATATCTACATCCTCGGGGCCTTCAGACCATGCTTTTCTTTGCAGAAGTCACCGCCTGCGCTCCAATCAACAAATATACGGGGGTTATTAAGATGATGGATAGGATAAGAAATATAAATAATGAACGACAACAATTAGAAGTGCTGACAATGGACCAAATAGTGCCTGAAGACCATTTCGTACGCAAATTGTAAGCTGCTATTGATCTTAATTTTATCTATCCATTAGTAGCATATCAGGTCTCGAAAATACTTAATGTTTACAGTCTCTTTTCTTTTCAACATAGAAGCATCTATATGAGCCCGTTGCTTTCTACTATGGCGGACGCTTTTCGCAGGCATGGCTTCAGTCTCCTCGTCACTTCGCTTCTGCGGGGCCTTCATTCCATGCTATTCTTTGCAGAAGTCGCCGCCTGCGCTCCAATCAACTAGTGTACGTCTATAAATAATTGCGGTGATGGCTAGAATGAACCTGTCTTTGCGGGTGCCAAAGAAGGCATGGTATATGTTGAAAAACCTTACGAGGGATACAAAAATTGTTTCAAAAGGTATTCGCAATGTGATTATTTCGAATACCTTTTGTCATCAATCTGAAATGAGCTTAGACTGATTAACGAAAACCCTCGTTAAATTACTACTCATATCATTTGATAAATCCTATTTTAAAAGTTATTTTTCCGTTTGCGAGTGTAGCTTCAGCAGAATAGCCTAATTGCTCTGCAAGACTTTTAACGGTTGCAAGTCCAAGCCCAGTACCTGAAAAATGCTTGTCACGAGAACTTTCTCCGACATAAAAAGGTAGCCATATTCTAGAAATATCTATAAGAGTTGTAGCATTACTAATTTCAAACACGCCATTTTCTTCAAGGGAAATATCTATATCATCTCCTGAAGTGTATTTTACTGCATTACTAATCATATTCTCTAAAATAAAATGGACTTTTTCCTGCTCTGTCTTCAGTATGAATTCAGTAGCATCCGTTTTAAGTTGAATTATTTTATCCCCTTGTATCGGTTGATAACTATTCACTATCTCTTGTATTAACTCAATTAAATCAAAACTGGTTTTTTTAGAATCGTTTTCTTCCGTTTTAGCAAAATAAAGCATATCTGTAATTATTTTTTCCATTCTATCAACTTGCTTATTAATAACTGTTAGATAAGTCCCATCATCTAAACCGTCTTTTATTCCACTCGAATACACCTTTATCAGGGCAAGAGGCGTTTTAAGCTCATGTGTTAAACCTATCATAAATTGCTTTAAATCAATGTTGCGTTTTGTTAATATCTGTTGCGCTGATTCAAGTGCCTTACTCATTTTATTGATACTTCTCGCAAGTTCCTCGATTTCATCACCTGTTCGAATTTCAGCCTGCTTAAAATCCAACTCCCCAATTTCTTTTGCCACTTTTTTAAGTTCATTTAGCGGACTTGTTAGTTTTCGAGATAGAATGGCTGTAACTACCATAATCACGAATATACTAATGGCTAAAAGAATTAGGTTAAATCGATTAATAAAATAAGCAATGTCAGTAAATTTAGCCATAGAGGACCCAATCATCATTAGCTGGTTACCTTCTTTTGCATAATGCACAATAAAACTAGACTTTTGTTTCCCTTGATCATAAAGCTTGCCCACAATTTTATCTTCAGCCACTTTTTGTAATACTTCATCAGAAACCCAAAATTTATTAAGGGCAATATGTTCTCTTGACAGTTGTTGTTTTAAGTTTTCATTAAGGTCATTTATATTATCATCAAGCGATACTGAAAGTATCGTTACATCAAATTGACGCTCCACCAAGCTTTCATCATCATAATTCTGATAAGCGACCAAAGCATTCGTTACTTTTTGGTTCAATTGATAGAGATAAAATTTTGGTAGAAAAAACTGGCTCACCACAAGAGAAATGCTAAAAGTGATGATTACAACAAGCGTGATATAAATAGTCAATTTTGTTCCAATTTTATGTTTCATTCGCTTGTACTATATCCAACACCTCGATGCGTTTGGATAATATCCTCTCCAATTTTTTCCCGCAGGCGCCGAATATGTGTGTCTACCGTTCGTGGATCACCCATATAATCCATACCCCAGACCAAATCTAGCAGTTGATCTCTAGTTAATATTTGTCTTCTATTTTGACTAAATACACGTAAAAGTTGGAATTCAGTTTTTGTTAAATCTAATTCTTTTCCCTCTCGCCAAACGCGTTGGCTTGAGATATCGAATGAAACATCATTTAGTCGTTGAACGGATTCCATTTGCAGTAATTTTTTCACTCTCATAATTAACACCTGTGGATAAAATGGTTTATTTACATAATCATCTGCACCATCAGATAAAGCAAGGTATTCATCTTCTCCTGTGTCTCTAGCCGTTAGAATTAATACTTTAATTTTTTGTGTCTCCTTCATCTCGCGACAAACTGTAATGCCATCTTTTTCTGGCATCATCCAATCCAAAATGGCCAAATCAATTTTTTCATGATAGAAAATATCAAGGGCCTCTGCTCCATTTGTAGCAGTAAATACCGTAAATCCTTCCCTTTGAAAATAGCTCTGCAAAATCTTTAACATGTCTAGTTCATCATCTGCAATAAGGATATTCATTTTATCTAACTCCTACTTGTCATATTTCCCTAAATTATACTGTTCGATAATAGCAATTAATTTTTCGGGATACAAAGGATCTGTGGAATAGTGGCTTTTTTTCAATGCATAGGCTGCCTCTTGATAATTTGTTGCAGCAAGTACCTCATAATATTGTTGTTCATTCCAACTCGTTCCCTCTAAAATTAATTTACTATGGTCAATTAACGCATTTTTCCAATCTGGATAAGCTCTAAATTCAGCTTCTATTGTATAACTTTTATTATTCTTATATTCAATCGTAGGCATTTTTACAGACTTTCCTTGATACCGTCCTTTTATGCCAAAAAGGTTATTTGCGTTTACAGCCAATTCACTTTTGCCAAAATTCGATTCTAAAATAGCCTGTGCTATCGTTACACTAGGAAACATGCCACCTGTTTGTTGGTTTATTTCCACAGCTATTGGTCCAATGTCATCTATAAAATGGATTTCCTCTCTACTGTCTTTTAATAAAAGTCTCATCATACAAAAAACAGATAGTATACCTAACACGACTGCTAGTAGAATTAGTGAAGCTTTTTTAAATTTAATTATTTTCATTGTTGAACCTCGTTTCAAATGATTTAATTTCTTGTATCTTAAAACAAGAATGTTACATTCATTTGACAAAATTTTTTGGGGGATTAGTTTTTTAAATGCTTTATAGAGAATTGAAAGCTACACTGAACAGGCCTCATGTTAAAAAGAAATCTCTGAGTAATAGTAACAAAAAGAAAATATAGTAATACATTGACCCTCCAAATCTTCTTGGTTTTCCCCCCAACTTTCACTTTACCAGGATAACTGTATGTGAAGCCTTTATTGCGATTTTGACTTGTCATTTCATATGGCTCATGCATATGGAAAGCATATAACACGTTTTCGTCCTCAATAGGTTTTAAATATTCGAAAGCCCATGGTGTTGCATATAGACGAATTTTAAAAATTATTGGTGTATTCGTATCCACACTACGTATTGATTCGACAATAGTACTATATAACTTGTTTAAATCTGCTGGAGTATTTTCCACTTGGCTATAACATTCATCATAATCCTCTGCCCAAAAGTCATGAAATCCAGTAGCTGTTTCAGGATGCGGCTCAGTTATTAAGTTATAACCAACAACGGCTGGATGGTCTTTCAGACGAGTGGCAAGATCTTTCCAAAAAAGTGCTGCTTGCTCATGATAGCTAAAATCTCGCCATATACGATCATCATTTTCATAATTGTCTCCATCTATTTCCTGGAAGACTAAGAACAGTTAATACAACCTTTGAACCTCTTTCATATGCAGCATCCAAATCTTTTTTTAACTTTTTAAAATCTTCTTCCACAATTCCTTCATATTTATCTGCATTACCTATTAGAAAATCTTTTTGTGAATTTGAATCTGGTTGATCATTAAACAAGAAATCTCTGTCTTTTGCCCATTTATCCGGTGCTAAACGAACAAATTCAATATTAAATTCGTTTGCTTCTTCATAATTATCTGGTAAAGAAGTAGAATTCATAAAATTTGTTCCTTTTCATTGTTCATCCCAAAAATCATTCTTTATGACAGTTTCTTCCTGTTTATCACGACACGTTTCCTGCTTTGTTGCACTACAACCAGCAACTAGTAGTATCATCCATGCGCATCCTAGAGTGACTATTAATTTGAATTTATTTTTTAGCCTCTCTTTTTCAATAAAATGCATTGTACCCCTGCCTTTTTTTGTTTGAGAGCTAAATGTAAATACCTATCTATTTCATTAATCATGATAAATGGGGTGGCACAGTAAGGGGAACAATTTTAAAGAGAGGTAAGACAAGTTTTTACTTTTTTAAATAAATACTTTAATAAAACCTAATATGTTGTTGACGGAGTAATTATTAAAAAACTGAATTATAACAAATAAAAAAACCTCTTACATTGTAAAAGGTTTAATTAAAGTGGTGTCGAAAAAATCTGTTTTTCTGTTGGATCCCAGAGGACAATTCCGACATCTTGTTTTTGATTGATAATACGAATAGTCACAGGAACATAATCAAATAAAACAGCACTTAATTTAGTACTAATTAACTGTAAAAGACCTATCAATTCAGTATCTTTTATTAAAGGCGCATTCACATTTATTTTTATATCGGCTAATTTACCGTTTTCATATTGAAGTTCACCAATTATTTTAGGATTTAAATGAATAAAATCTTTTTGTATATCCTCTTTAAAAGTCAATAATTTATCATAAGTATCTTTGTCTAAACTATATAGTGCATCTGAAGGGAATGTATAATTTTTCTTATCTATATCAGTCCATTTATCTATCCTTTCCCCTCCCTCCGGAATATATGTTTCAGCTAAAAATATGCCTGGAATGATATCATTTTTATTTGATTCTTGATACAAGGTTAAATAAATAGGAACATTATGTATGTTTTCATTATTTCTAATATCTTTTACTATCATCCCAGCTATTTCTTTACCGTAATTTTCCACATCATTAACGTCATCATCGTTATGATCGACTTTTACTTGGTCTGTATAAACTAAACCTTTGTCATCGCTTACTCTAATGTCATAAAATTCATTTAAGGATATGGCTAAAGATATTCCTTCTACTTGTCCAGTTTCTTTGTTAATAAAATTTTGCTCTAATACATGAGATAATATCTTAGGATTATTTTTTTCATCCTCTAAAACATGTCCCGTACTATTTTTTATAGAGGGGTTTAAACCAACACCTTCTGTAGATTTTCTATCTAACCATTGATTAATAATCTTTTTATCTAAATATTGACCTTCCTGCATATAAAACTTCTTTGTAGAAAAATGATTTACAGATAAATCCATTAGTCCTTTCTCAATTTCGTTTATATTTAATGTATTGTTCATATTGCTTAGTATCAAACCTCTTGAAATATTAAATTTTGCAGGTTGTTTTATTTCATATATTTCCTTTTTTTGAACTGATGATATATACATTTGTTCATCTTTTTTAACAACTTCATCTTCACCACTACAAGAAACTAAAAAAAATATTGGTGATATAAAAAACAACATACTCTTCCTTCTGTCCATTTATTAGATTCCCCTTACTAATTCTAGTATGATTAAAAAACTTTAATAAAATTATCATACCAAATTTTACTACTTTTAACAGTATAACCTATATATATTCATATTCTATAGAATCAGACCGAATATTGAGGTGGAAACGTATGGGGATTGAATTCACTGCTCTCCATCGGGTTTATGTCGTATTCATTGTATTGATTATTGGATCTATGGTTAAACGTCGAGATACCATCCTCATTTGTATACTTGGCATATTCATACTAGTCATCGAAGCTACTGGTATATTTGTTATTGGAACTTATTATTGGATCTTTATTTATTGTTGCTTCGTCGATATTATTAATACCAAAAATTTAGGCGTGGGAAACTAGGATTGTATCGAAGTGAAGGTTATGTAAGGAAGGATTGTATTAAAAATTTATTGGAGGGATAATATGAGAACTTTTATTTATATGGTGAGACACGGGGATTCACCAAGAAAAGGAAATGAAAGAACAAGAAGTTTAACTGAAAAAGGAAAATTAGACGCTCAAAGAATAACTGATGTTTTAAAGGATGAAGGAATTAACATTGTTATATCAAGTCCATACACTCGATCAATTTTAACTGTAGAGCCGTTAGCTAAACAAATTGGACAAGAAGTTTTAGTAGTTGAAGATTTTAAGGAAAGAATCTTTTCGGCTGAAGGCGAGCGAATGTCTGATAAGGATTTATTTCCTTTATTAGAAAAATCATATTTGGATCCAAATTTCGCTCTAGACGGAGGAGAAACGAATACTGATTGTCAAAAAAGAGCTGTAAAAGTTTTAGCAGAAATATTAAATACTTATATAGGGAAAAAAGTAGTAATTGGCACTCACGGATTAGTAATGACTTTGATGATGGGATATTATGATTCAAATTATGATTTGTCCTTTTTACATAGCACATCTAAACCTGATATTTATAGAATGGAGTTTAATGGACAGGAATTAATTGAGGTTAATAGACTATGGTAAATATCGTCGTGTAAATGTAAAATAAATTCCTCTCCATCTTTTGGTTGTTAAATCTACTCTTGCAATCATTGGTGCTTTACTTCATTAAGGAGTATAGCCTTTTTTGCCGTGACAATGAGAATAGCATTTAGTTTTTGTTATGTTCTTAAGTGAATCTATATGCCAATCATCATATGGATAAAAACGAAGCATCATTGGGAACTATATACATTACTTATAGTATTTGTATTTCTTTCATCACATTGTATCTCTATTTAGCCAAATTCGTTAGCTCCTTATTTTATATCTATTATTTTGTTTTTTTACTTAATATTAATTCCTTACATATCATCTCGATTTCTTGTGTAAAGGATTTTACTTGGAAGGCATCTGAATATATTTTATTCTCAGATGAAGCCACTACTTGTTGCAGTTTTTCTTCATAGGTTTGTACAAAATGATCTAGCGTTGGACTTTTCAATTTCAGGGCACTAGCAATCCCTTGAATGATTTTCACACGATAGTAATCCTCTTTTGGCATTCTAGGAATATCCCATTCTCCATCATGATTTTTAAAAATCCTTCTAAGAGGAACTGCTGAAAAATCAAAGTATCTTCCTTCTTGATTTGGCATAGAAAATGGATCAATTAATAAGGATGCATAACGAATATAGAGCAGATACTCTTGATGAATGGACTCAAGTTTAGTAAAATTCTCTATTTCTTGTCGGGCTATACTTGCTGGCTGTAATGGATAATTATCATCTACCATAAACTTTAATAGATTTAGAGGTTGAATATTGAAGTGTTTCACAATTACCATCATTTCTTTCCAATAATTTAATAAATGACGAATCATTGTATAAGTAATGGGACCCTCAGGATAAAGCTTATACACATACTTTGTTATATTGTTCCCATCAAATATTGCTTTTAATGAAAAATCATTCATAAATAAGGGAGGATGCACGTATAAAGAAATATTTCTTGTTTCTGCCTCAAGAGGAGATGCCAATTTTTTCAAATGAATCCCCGAATGATGAAATAATTCAGATAATTTATCCAGTCTACCCGATTTTGAGTAAGTAGAACCAATATAAACTGTTTTCTTTACTCCTGTTGTCAATACTTCATTTGATGGAATTTCACCTAACCATCTAGTATCTCCATAATATGTTGAAAAACTAATTACCTCAGCTTTGGAAGATAGATTCTTTAGAAAATTAGTTATTAAATGACTAGAACCAAATGTAGGTGAAATTAATATAAAACAGCTAGCCTCCTTCAACACTTTGGTATCGATTTGTTCTAATACTGCTATATAAGAATCTGTAGTAACACTAAGTACAACGGTATCCCAGTTGCCAGATATTGCATGGTAACCCTTAAAAAACTCATCAATAATACATTCTCCTGCAACAGACTGATGTTGTGTATTTTGTATATTTACCTTAAGTGCAAGTTGATGCTGAACGATAGTTTCAAAGAAAATTTTGGAGCGTAAAGATTCTCGACCAGCAATAGCTACTTTACCATTATAATAATTCTTGAAATTCACAGCTAATTGAATTACTGTGGGCCCTGTTCCTAGCAGTAAAACCTTATTAAAATAAGTCATAACCTTCTCCTCGTCTATTTAAGTCATTGTACTTTTTGATATAAAATAACATCAAATACACATTGAGGGTGCATAATTTTCTCTACTATATGCCATTTGGTTTCGTCTACTTTCTGCATTGGATAATTAAAAAGAGACTTTAACCCATTTCCATAACGCATAGCAATAAGCACATCTTTATTTGTTAAATCATATAATTGCTCTAATATGTCATATTTACAGCTAACAGTTGAACTAAATATAATATGACTAATCTGTTTAATAACTGCGAGTTCCCCTACTGACTTGTTGTTAATTTGAATCGGTAAATGATTTCCAAATTTATTTACTACATGTTTTCCCAACTGAATCGCTTCATCATCAATATCAATTCCAAAAACTTCTGCGCCTGTTCGTTCCGCAATCATTAATAATGTTATAGGAAAAGATCCAGATCCTACTAAGAGCACCTTCGACTGACTGGTAATTTGAAAACCTCCAAATTCCTTTTCAATGCAGTCTTCTATGTTTCGAAAATAATCAGTGATCTCCTCATTTTCATGTCTTAATACTAAAGCTTGATATTTTTCTAAGATTTGGACACAAATAGAAGAGTTATTTCTTAGATTCTCGATTAATAATAGTATTTCAATTGATTGCTCTAAATTATTCCATTGTTTATCATTGTCATGATTTATAATAAAGGAAGAATAATCATCGATTATTCCACACAACTCTGAATACTCAACTATTAGGTGATTGTTGTTTTGTTTGATAAATAACTTAAATTTTTTATCAAAGTAATGTAATTTCTTTAAAAACGCATCTATATCCTTCACTTGCCCACTCCTATGCTTGTGGATTAAAGTTTAATATATGCCGTACCCTTTAATACTATTTCAACGCTTCCCTCGATATGCGCATACTTTTCACATTGTTTACTTAAAGGAGATTCACCGCATCAGCTACCTTTCCTGCTGGTATAACAATCTTCATATTACCCCCCTTTATACTTTTTCATTATCAATTCATATTGCCATTCTACTTAAGTAAAAATTCTCCAAAACCATCACCAACTTTATTTCTCTTCATATTCTATAGAACCAAACCTATTTTTGAGGGGGAAACGTATGGGGTTTGAATTCACTGCTCTCCATTGGATTTATGTAGTATTCATTGTATTGATTATTGGATTTATGGTTAAACGTCGAGATACCACCCTCATTTGTATACTTGGCATATTCATGCTAGCCATCGTAGCTACTGGCGATTTAACTTCGTCGATAAGTGGGATTTTTAACAGCTTTATCTATGCAATTACTGAGCTCTTGTCGACCATCCTCATTATTTCCATTATTGTTGCCATGAGTCGCGTGTTAATGACATCTGGTATTAACGAGGTCATGGTTGCGCCATTTACAAAATTCATTAAAACACCAACGTTAGCTTATTGGACAATTGGGATTTTAATGATGATTATTTCTTGGTTTTTCTGGCCATCACCTGCTGTCGCATTATTAGGGGCCGTTCTGTTGCCTGTTGCTATACGTGCAGGTCTGCCAGCACTTGGCGTTGCTATGGCTATGAACTTATTTGGTCACGGGATTGCGTTATCTAGTGATTTTGTTATCCAAGGGGCTCCGAAGCTCACTGCAGATGCTGCTGGTATTCCAGTAGGCGATGTTGTTTCTGCTAGTATTCCTCTTGTGATTACGATGGGCCTGGTCACAACGCTTGTTGCTTTTTTCTTATTACGGCGGGATATGAAGCGGGGTACGCTGGCTTTGAAGGAAACCACTGAAACAGGTGATGGGCTAGAGCGCGTAACGGCGGAAAATTTACTAACACGTGGACAAAAACGGTTTTTCGCTATACTCATCCCAATTGCCTTTCTACTTGATGTCATTGCCATGTCAATTTTAAAACTACAGGGCGGAGATGCCACTGCATTAATAGGCGGAACCGCTGTCTTTATATTGCTCATCCTGTGCTTGGTAGCGCACAAAAAGCAAGGGTTTGAGAAGTCGACAAGTTATTTAATTCAGGGGTTCCAATTTGGTTTTAAAGTATTTGGACCCGTTATTCCAATCGCAGCCTTCTTCTATCTCGGAGACTCTGGTTTTAAGCAAATTATTGGTAATTTTTTACCTGCTGCTTCACACGGTATCGTCAATGACCTAGGTGTCGGCTTAGCTGCGGTTGTGCCACTAACAAAGGAAATAGCAGTCGTTACGTTAGCTGTCGTTGGCGCCATTACAGGATTAGATGGCTCTGGCTTCTCTGGCATTTCTTTGGCAGGTTCTGTCGGTAGTTTGTTTGGTAATGCGATAGGTGAAGGTACAGCAACCTTAACAGCACTTGGTCAAATTACAGCAATTTGGATTGGTGGAGGTACATTAATTCCCTGGGCGTTAATTCCAGCTGCCGCTATTTGTAATGTTAGTCCATTCGAACTTGCACGGCGCAATCTAATCCCTGTCCTCATAGGACTTGTTGTCACAATCATTGTAGCGATGTTTTTGATTTAACCATGGAAAAAACCCTTCTATCAAAAAAGTTGATAGATGGGTTTTTTAGGTATAATAGCTGTATCATTTCTTGTATAGGTAAGCTGTTCAAACTAGCATTGCCGATTAGGAAAACGAATATTTTTGCGAGATATTATTCATTATTTGTTGTAATTGATTTTTCCTCAGCCCCAAAACATATGCTTCTACTAGGACTTGCTCAAGTTCGATTGAAATTTGTTGTAGGTCTCTGTCGTTTAAAGGTGCTAAATGATGATTGATAATGAAGGCTTTAGAATTTGCTTTTCTTGTTATTAGCCCTTTCAGTTGTAATTCTTTATAGCTTTTATGTACCGTATGGAGATTGAGCTCCGTTTGTTTCGCCATATCACGGATAGAGGGCATTGTCTCTCCATGCTTAATAGAGCCTTGAGCAATTGCTACAATCAGTTGCTGAACTAATTGTTTATAGAGTGGAACCGCACTATTTGTATGCAATGATATCTCTACTATTTTTTACACATCCTCACATTTTCTCATATACTATGATATTTCCCTACTCTAGAGAGTAAAATTTTCATACTTCCCAATGCTAAAATCCCTATTACACTTGTCGCCACCCACTGTGAAACACCAATAGAAAGTAGTGTAAAATGGATGATTAAAATTAATAACAGTAATGGAAAGCCATACAGTAGACTAATTAAAACGTTTGGATTTGTCTTCACAGCATCGGATGGATTTTTCCAATTTAGTAACGGATGTCGCATATCATAGATGGGCGTTAATAAATTGTAATTGATAATTAACAACAACGTTATGAACAAATAGAAGATGTCTACGATATTAATCTCACTAAATATTAAATAAATGCCATAACTGAATAGCACGGATAGAGCACTAATGAATGAAGAGATAGTGACTTTGGCTAAAAATACTTTTCTTCGATCTAACGGTAGCGCAATGCTCGTTGTAAAATGTACCCCTTCTCTTGAATAGGGTGTTCCACTTATATTATTAATACAACTAATACATAAAATCATGTAGGCAAAAATGGGAATATCGTTTCTTAGGTTAAGTGGCACCCCTGCCCAATTCAATTGAATAAGAGCTAGATATATACCTGTAAAGATTGGTGATAATAGCAACCCTAACAGTACTTGCATCATAAAATACGGTTCTGATTGGATAACCCAATACTCACGCTGCAAATAAAACCCCCAGCTACTTTTCACATGAAACAACCTATCTTTGGACTTATGTTCCACGCTATTTACGAATAAACCGTTCTTATAATAATTCTTCGTTAAATTCTTAACACTGGCTATAAATAACACAATACAAATACTTAGTAATAGCAAGAAAATACTAACACTATTTTCCTTTGCGTATGGCATTACTATCCCCTTAATTAGTGACTGTTGCGTGGCGAAGCTAGACCCTACATCCAGGAAATCTACAAACGAAGAAGCTAGCGTTGATAGTGTTGAGACATTTAAGCTAGTTATTATCGTTGTCATTGCCTCATATTTATCGCTTAAAAAGTACACGAAGGGAGCTAATCCCATCATTAAAACAATGCTAAACCTTGTAGATAAATACAATAATGCATTAGAAAATTGGCTTCGCAATCGGCTTAGGATGGATAATACAAACAATAGGGATAGCGCTACAAAGAGATTCATTAATGGTAAAAATGCTAAAAATTTAATCGCTACAGTCAGTTTATAATTTATCAGTACTATTACAATTGTCGGGATGTGGAGAATACATATTACTATCGAAGGTAATGCTAGACCACTTATTAGTTTCGCTATGACGATTTCTTTTGATGCAATTGGTAGCCCTGTTAGTATCAAAAAGTCACGCTGGCTATAAACGATTGAAATTGCAAAATAAGCTGTTAATACATACATAACCATGTTTGACAGCATAACATTATAAAATAAGTACGCCTCAGCAGTTCCTAAAAAATAAATTATTCCATTAAGCCCTATATACTGTACTGCTAAATAAAAGACAGCGATAAGTAACATTACTTGTAGCAGCGGTTGCTGCGGCCTTGTATAAATAGATGTCATAAAAAATTTTACTAGCTGAAAATTATGCTTCATAGGCTTGCTTTTCCATGAAAATCATTTCTAAGTTTCCTTCTTGTAAAAGCTTTTCTAGAGACTCATGCAATATAATTTGTCCGTCCTTTAAAAAGGCTATTGAATTACAGATTTTTTCTGCAACGTCTAATAGATGCGTGGAGAAAAGTACGGTTCCCCCACTGTCTGTATACTCTTTCATACAATTTTTAAATGTGACAACAGCAAGAGGATCTAAACCATTCAATGGCTCATCCATAATGACTATAGGTGGACTAATTGTAAAAGCCGTAATAAGAGCCATTTTATGAAGCATTCCATAAGAATACGTCCCCATTGGTTTATAAATACTGTTCTCCATATCAAATGCCTTAATCAAGCGATTGAGCTTTGCATTGTCGTCCACTTCATATAATGTTAAGACGTAGCTGATCCAGTCATATGCAGAAATATTGTTAAAAACTTGTATAGTATCTGGGATAAAATAAAACTGCTTTTTATAAGTAATATCATGTGATTTCGGTATAGCATTAATGGCTATCTCTCCATCGTCTTGCTCTTCTAATCCCGTAATACAATGTAGTGTTGTTGTTTTACCTGCACCGTTCGCACCAACAAACCCTAATACCTCACCTTGTTGAAGCTGTAATTCTACGCCCTTTAGCACTTCATGTTGCCCATACTTTTTCTTAACATTACGTATAGTTAACAAGCTCACACCTACTATCTATTAAAATTTCTTTTTCGCAATCCAATAATGCATTGTCAATATCATGCCGAAAATAACAAGAAAAGTAACTAGTAAATTAAGTTCCCACCAAGCACCAACACTACCTGTAATTAGAACACTCGATGCACGTAAACTAAAACCAGCTGGATTAAATATATCCAAGACGGGATGCAGTCCAGCAATTAAACGACATAGTAGCAATGCGACAATACTTACTAATGCAATAACAGCAGGGCTATTAAAAAATGTACTTAGCATCGTCACGAATGTAATGATAAATAACAACCATATACAGTACAGAACAAATGCTAAAATTACCTGAGTAATGGGTACAGGTGAAAATAGGAACACCGTATAACCATACGACGCTACATAACCAACCGCTAAACTTAGAACTGCCAATAAATAATGCGAGGCGATTTTACTGCCCAAATAACTAGAAATCGATACAGGCCTTGTTAAAATAAACGCCAACATGCCATTCGCTTTTTCTGCTTGAATTACACTCATAACCGCAACGATCACGATGATGATACCTAGCTGGTCAAACTGTGAATTTAATGTCGAGGCTAGTACTTCTCGTCCCTCTGGTTTTGCCATCGTTGGATCAATCATAATCCCTTCTACTCCACCAAGTGACTCTAAGATCATGGGAAGATAATACATCATGATTGGTTGCGTAAGCCCTAGCAACATAAAAACAATAGGTAACCACAGTATTTTATATTCTTTCACCATTTGACTGAATTCTTTTTTACTTAATATTGCAAAAGTATTCATACATCCACCACCAATGTCAAAAATGTATCTTCTAGACTTTCTTTAACGCCTATTTCAAACTTTGTAAAAGCTATTTTTTGATCCATAGCATTTTGTAATAATCGATAGGCATCTATTTGAACTTGCTTGACATGTATTTTAAAGCCCTCTTCATAGTTGTCAATTTTCTTTACATAGGGTAGCTGCTCAACTTCTTCAAGCCATTTCAAATCACCTTTTTCAATCACTAGATAAATAGCTGATTCTTGATTCCTATGAAGCAACTGCGCTTTTGTAGCATCTTCAATTTTCTGTCCATCTTTGATGACAACAAAACGTTCACAGATTTCTTCTGCGTCCCCTAATATATGTGTAGACAATAAAATCGTCGTTTCACTTTTTATTTCTTTCAGTAAATTCAACACTTCTCTTCGTCCTATTGGATCTAAGGCAGATACGGGTTCATCCATAATAATCAAGGTAGGCTTATGTAACAACGCTTGTGCAATGCCTAAGCGCTGCTTCATCCCGCCTGAAAATGCGCCGACTTTTGACTGCACTTCTTTCGAGAGACCCACCTTTTTTAAGATTAGCGGAATATCTTTCTGCAATTGGTTTTTTGAAATGCCAGACAGTGTTCCCATAAATAATAAAGTGTCATATGCTGTCATCCAAGAGTAGAAGTTGGGGTATTGAGGTAAATAGCCGATTTGATTTTTCTTCTTGGATATATTTTGTCCGTCCAGAACAATACTCCCCTCATCTGCATAGAGAATATCTGCAATGATTTGAATTAACGTCGACTTTCCTGCCCCATTTGGTCCGATTAATCCCACACACTCATTCTCTTCAATGACCATCGAAAAATGATCAACAGCCGTTTTATGCTTAAACTTTTTCGTTACATTATTGATTTCTAAGCGCACGTTCATTTACATCCTTTCTGCCTATCGTAAAATATAAAATCGGTCCAATTGTATTAAATAACACAATCACAATCGTCCACATAAGTACGTTTTCTCTTACTTTTCGATAACGGTATAAATCAATTAGAGCAATCAAAATTAATAAAAATCCAACTAGTAAAAATGGAAGCAAGATGGGTAGAATACTTGCCCAATCAATGTGACTTAATTCATCGATACCATAATGTAACTTCAAAACTGTTCACCTCATTCATTATCATTATCGATAATGATAACAAAAGACCTAACGAATTGCATTACTTTTTTACACTATACATTTGAATTAATTTATATTATATTTTTTGATAACATTCTCAACTTATATAATTAAGTTGTATTTTTCTTAATTACACAACGTTCAAGCTGAATGGAGGAGTTAAATATGCGCAACAAAGCAGAAATTTTAATGCATCCTGTGAGAATGAAAATTTTACAGGCGCTCATGCAAAACAAAGAAGATGGCTTAAGTACATTAGAGATGAATAAAGTTATTAAAGATGTTCCGCAAGCAACCTTATACCGACATATTCAAATTTTAACGGATGAAAGTATTATTAAGGTTGTCAAAGAAAGAAAAGTACGTTCAGTCGTTGAAAAATTTTATGCTTTAAATGAGGATGCTGCTAGACTGAATCATGAGGACTGGCAACATCTATCCCAGGAGCAAAAATTAAACTATATTTCCTACTATCAATTAGTCTTACTAACGCAATACCAACATTATCTATCCTCGATTGCTGAGACCGAACACGTTGAAGACACCGCAACATTTTCATTAGTAGATTTAACGTTATCGAACGAACAATTTCATCTTTTTCAACAAGACCTAAATAATTTAATGACTAAATATTATAAGATGGGCACGCTAAATGAACAGACTGAAACAAAAACGATTGCGTTCAACATTATTCCAAAGCCTTAACTTTATCTGCCATTATCGAACTTACTGCTTTCAATTTACCTAAAAAAAATATTACAATAGTAAAGTCTCTTTTGAGAAATAACTTATTGGTAAGATGAAATGGAGAAGATTTATGAAAAAAGGAAAATTACTACAAAATATTCGTAAAGCTATTATGATTGTCATCGGTGCAGTCATTGCAGCCTATGGACTAGAGGCTGTGCTAATCCCTAACGAAGTGATCGATGGTGGTGTCACAGGCATTAGTATTATGGGTGCGCATCTATTTGGGCTACCATTAGGCGTGTTACTCTTTGTATTAAATATTCCATTTGTTTATTTAGGCTATAAACAAGTTGGAAAGACATTTGCCCTAATGAGTATTGTCGGAATTGCAGCTTTATCCATTTCAACCGTACTTTTACACGATGTAAAGACGATATTAGGACCTGATGATTCCTTATTAATCGTGTTATCTGGTGGTATTTTGCTTGGTGTCGGAATAGGGATTGTTTTACGTAATGGTGGCGCTTTAGATGGCTCTGAGGTTTTAGCAGTGTTACTATCGCGTAAAATTCCGTTTTCAGTCGGCGATATTATTTTATTTATCAATGCCTTTATTTTTATTGGCGCTAGTTTTATTTTCGGCCTTGAAAGTGCCTTATACTCCGCCTTAACTTATTACATTGCGAAAAATGTTATTGATATTATTCAAGTTGGTTTGGAAAAATCAAAAGATGTGCGTGTTGTTAGTGCTAAATCAGAGGAGATTGGGGACGCTATTCAATCCCGTTTAGGTCGTGGTGTTACCTATACACAAGGACGAGGCGGTTTTTCGAACGAGCCTACGGAAATTTTAAACTGTGTCATTAACCGCATGGAAGAAAATAAGCTTGTATCCATCATTCGAGATATCGACGAAGCGGCTTTCGTCGTCATTTCAGACGTTTCAGAAGTACGCGGCGGTAACTTTAAAAAACGCGATATTCACTAAAACGACAAGTAAGCAGATCCCTCAATGGTCTGCTTACTTGTTTTTTGATTGCTCTTTGTAATTAGGTTTTTGCACTCATGTATAGGATTAAGCTCGCTCATTACTATCCGTCGATTTGAAGGGTTTATCCGTCACTTCGAGAGTTTTATCCGTCACTTCGCCGGGTTTATCCGTCACTTCGAGAGTTCTATCCACCACTTCACCAGGTCTATCCGTCACGCTATAAAAAAGAGCTGTTCAGCAAATAAATCTTCGCTGAACAGCTTATTTTAGGCAATAACAGTTTCCGCTATGTTCGAGGCATGATCACCGATTCTTTCTAGATTACTGACTATATCGGCAAAAACGATTCCTGCTGAACCTGAGCATGTACCTTCATTTAAACGCTTAATATGCAATTTGCGTAATCGACGCTCCATGTTGTCGATTTCATTTTCTTTTTCTAATACTTGCTGCGCTAAAGAGATATCACGCTTATCAAGAGCTTCAATCGCCAGTTTAACTGTATCTAAAGTAAAGATAAACATATCCTCCAATTCTTTAAGCGCTTGATCACTTAGGCGAACACGATTACTATCTTTGTATAGTAGCAGCTCGATAATATTTTCCACATGATCCCCAATTCGTTCAATATCTCGAATATTTTCAAATAAAGCATGATGCACTTCAGAGTCATGACTTGATAATGATTGCTTGGACAGCTCGACTAAATACTCCGTTGTTTTACGATCTAAATTGTTAATGGCTTCTTCCAACTGACCTACAGTCCCCATTAATTTTCCATCAGATGTTTTTAAAATTGTCAGTGTATCTTCAAGTCCTTGAATACTATATTCACCCATGCGTAACACTTCCATTTTTGCCTGTCCCAGTGCAACAGAAGGTGATTGAACAATTAAGTTTTTATCTAAAAATTTAGGTTTATATTCGACGACTGAATCCTCACCTGGGATTAATTTTGTTACAGCGTAAGCCCAAAATCCAATTAATGGTAATTGAATAAGTGTATTCACAACGTTAAACGTCCCATGCGCAAAGGCAATTTGCATTTTCGGTTCTAAATTTAATACACCTGCTATCCATTCCACATAATTCGTAAACACTCCTAAAAAAAGCATAAACAGTATCGTTCCAAAAACATTGAATAGAACGTGCGTTGCTGCTGCGCGCTTTGCAGCGATCGAGGCACCTAATGCAGCTAAGATAGCTGTTATCGTTGTCCCAATATTATCACCAAATAATACAGGTAAAGCACCATGCAATGAAATTAAATCTTCTGCATATAGCCCTTGTAAAATGCCGACTGTAGCCGAGGATGATTGAACAATCAATGTAAATATCGTACCTACTAGCACACCTAAAATAGGTACATCAGACATTTGCACAGTTAAATCTAAAAATGGTTGCCAATCTCGTAGCGGTTTCATCCCACCACTCATCAGCTCTAAACCGATAAATAAACCCGCAAATCCAAACAATATTTGTCCAATATTTTGAACCATGCTTTTCTTAAAGAAGAATAAGCAAACCGCACCCACTGCCATAATGGGATAAGCATATGCACCTACGTCAATTCCTATAATAAAGGCCGTTATCGTAGTACCGATATTTGCGCCCATAATTACGCCAATTGCCTGACGTAATTTCATTAACCCTGCACTCACTAAACCAACTGTTATAACTGTCGTACCTGAACTCGATTGAATCAGAACTGTAACGACAATTCCGACTAATACGCCCATTAAAGGATTCGTTGTAAATTTATCTAAAATATCTCGTAGGCGATCACCTGCAGCCTTTTGCAAGCCATCCCCCATGAATTTAATGGCAAATAAAAATAAGCCCAAACCTCCGAGAAATTGGAAAATCATTTCTTGTACGTTGATATCCAAACACTCTCAACCCTTTCACTTGATGTCAGACTTTATTATTAATAGTTTCTAATTGTTTGTAAATATCGTTTACAATGCATTAAACAAATGTTTACATACACTTTACAATTAATCCAAAGAAACGACATATTCGCTAGATTATACTTAAAAACAAATATTTTTTAGCAATACTAAACATAACAACTCAAAAAAACATGTAGAAGCTATTCAATAGTCTTCCCATGTTTTTTCTAAGCAAACTATAAATTAATCTCGTTTTAAGGTTTAAGGATGTCCTAAATCAAGAAGCCGTTCTCAAAATTCTCATAGGAAACTTAAAAGCAATTTCACACAGTAACTTTACAAATTATTTTTACTGTTGAAATAAGTATGAAAAGCAGCTAACCGTATATTGCTAGTAGAGCTAACAAGATTATTAGGCGTAGCCAATTTCGCTTTGGTAAGCTTAGTTGCGGCTCTGGTCTATCTCTTTTTCGCTCGGGTAAGTCCACTTGACGCTCCGGTCTACCTCTTCTTCGCTCGGGTAAGCTTACTTTCCGCTCCGGTCTACCGCTTCTTCGCTCGGGTCAATCCACTTGGCGCTCCGGTCAGCCGCTTCTTCGCTCGGGTCAATCCACTTGGCGCTCCGGTCAGCCGCTTCTTCGCTCGGGTCAATCCACTTGGCGCTCCGGTCAGCCGCTTCTTCGCTCGGGTAAGTCCACTTGACGCTCCGGTCTACCGCTTCTTCGCTCGGGTCAACCCACTTGGCGCTCCGGTCAGCCGCTTCTTCGCTCGGGTAAACCTAGTTACCGCTCTAGTAAATTTCCCACAGGTATTACAATAGGCTCTATTATGACTTATATGATATTATTGAATACTAACTAAAACATAAAGGGGCTGACAAGCCTAGTTATTTGATGAATACCTAAACTGTGCCTTCGCATTTTAATGGCAAATGACTAGTGCCATCCTTTTTTTATCTAAATTTAAAAAAGAGGAGATTGAAATGGATCTATTTATTGCTAGTAATCGTCAATTACCCATCCGTTATTATGTTAATGAAGCGATTTGGATTCGTCGCGGTTGTTGCTACCTTCCTCAGTTAACACTTCCGTTTTTTGTAGAGGTAGAAGTCAAGAACACTTTGAATTTACAAATAATCACAGAATACGTTTTAGAACTTCAAAGGCAGTATAAATATACAGAAATACAAATACTAATTAGGGACACAACGATGTTAGTAGAAATGTTAGAAAATTTCCCTATAAGTCTATCATCTAATCACCTTCTAAAAATTGAAAAACTGTAGCAGCAGTCGGTTCTTCACCAGCATTCAATATTGTCGATTCCATCTAAGTAGCAATATAAAATGGACTTACGTTTGATTGTTAATTTCCAGCAGTATATATCGCTTGCTTTCATAAATAGCTAAAGTTTTTTAAAATTATCTTAGATTTTTTTGCTCTGCCTATGGATTTCCTCTGCTCATTAGCTCCTTGTAGCCCCGCTGCAATGAAGCAAAAAATTCAACAAGTTGTATGAAAGAAAAGTGCACAATCTCTTCGCTTGAAATCTGCACCTGTCGGAAAAATCGTTACATAATCCTTCTTTAAAATACACCCTTCTATCAATAAAATTGTTTAGTGCTATAAAAATTATTGTGCTGAAATCGGCAACAAGATTGTAAATTGCAACAACCCATCTTCATAATTTGCACCGATTTCCCCTCCGTGTAGTTCAACAATACTTTTGGCAATGGCAAGACCAAGACCTGATCCTTCCGATACATTTGTTCTAGATTGATCTTTTTTATAAAATCGTTCAAACAAGTTCACTAATTCTTCTTTGGTAAACTGTTCACTGTGATTTGCGACACAGATTTGCAGGCTATTTTGTTGTTTTTTAAAAGAGACTTTAATTTCTCCTCCACTTGTACTATATTTGATCGCATTCATCAATAAATTATCAAATACTCGTACAATTTTTTCCGAATCGACAGAAGCATATATGCGTTCTTCAGGGTAATTTTTTTCAAATAAAAGGTTTCGCTCTTCTGCTTGCGGTACCAATTCCTCTATTAGTTGATCAAGTAGCTCATTGATACATACATTGTGCTGGTTTAATACAATATTTTCGTTCGTTAGTTTCGTGTACTCAAATAAATCATCAATTAAATTTTTTAACTGCTCTGACTTTGAAAATGCTATTTTTATATAATCCTCATATTGCTCTCTCGTGTCATATCTCCCCTCTCTTAATAAACGCAAATACCCCATAATAGACGTAAGGGGTGTCCGCAAATCATGCGATACATTAGTAATTAGCTCATTTTTTTGTTTTTCAATTCTTCGTTCCTTTGCTATAGTTGTCATTATCGCTTCAGCCATATGATTTACATTCTCCGTTAATAATGCTATTTCGTCTATGCCCTTTTTCTCTATTCGATAGGCTAAGTTCCCTTTAGCCATTTCCATAACCCCCTTCGCCAATGCCTCAATTTGATTCATTTTTCGTTTCGTTATATAGAAGAATGAAAAGGTAAAAACAGCAATTGCAATAAATAATGGGATAAGGCCTTCTGTCGAACTTGCGATAACCACGCCCTCCGGAATACCACTGACAAACAAATATAAGTTTTTATCTTCTATAGTTAATGGATAAAATGCAATAAATTCTTGCTGCAATTGTTCGATTGCCGGTATCTCATAATTATAGAGTGGATGGTTAATCGCAAAATCCATTACATGACGAATTTTATTATGCAAATTGATGTGTTCCTCTTCCACTTGCTTGGTTTTGTATATAACCTTTCCACTCTCATCGGTTACTATCACATTCAACGCACTCTGTTTCATTTCAAGCTTTACATTTTCTGCTTCAATCATTTGCTGTAAAGATACTACACTATTTTCATTGATAGCTATATCTGCCGCACGCTGCGCTTGAAAATTTATTTGCTGCATCCCTTGACTATAGTCAATTGTAGCTGTTTGATAAATATTCAATACAAACGGAAGGGTTGCTCTAGCTGCAAGTAAACCCAAAAAAGCACAAAGAATAAAAGTCGTCAATAGTTGAATTCTAATGCTTTGCCGAACTTTTGTTATCGCATTTACAATGAGCTTTTTTAGTTTGTTTAATAAGTAAAGAAATAGCTTACTGATCTTTCTCAATTTTATAACCTACTCCCCATACGGTTTTAATATATTGAGGATTTCTAGGATTTGTCTCAATTCTTTCTCGAATTTTACGAATATGTACCATGACCGTATTTTCTGACTGTATAGCCTCTTCCTTCCAAACCTTTTCATAAATTTGCTCAGCACTCAGCACCATTCCTTGATTTCGTGCGAGTAATTCAAGAATTGAAAACTCCCTTGGTGTAAGCTTAACTTTTTGATTGTTTACGATTACTTCATGTGTTGCTATATTAATTTGCATATCGCCAATTTCAATTTCATTGTCATCAGCTACTTCCGCATTGCTCATTTTCAAATACCTTCTAAGCTGTGATTTTATGCGAGCAATTAGCTCCAACGGGTTAAAGGGTTTTGTTACATAGTCGTCGGCACCTATCGTTAAACCAACAATTTTATCCATATCTTGTGTTTTTGCCGACAGCATAATAATCGGCATCTCAGCTATTTCTCTTACTTTCATACACATTTGGATACCATCCACTTTAGGCATCATAATATCTAAGACAATTAAATGTACCTTGTGTTGCTTCAACAGCAATAATCCTTCTTCTCCATCACTTGCTTGTAATACTTCATATCCATCATTTTTTAAATAAATGGCGATAAGATCCCTTATTTCTTTTTCATCGTCCACTACTAGTATTGTTTCTTTAGTCATATTATCCCACCAATTTTCCGCAAAATATATTATATTAATACTTTATATTTAACCATTATTTCTCATTATTTTTAACTATTTAAATCAATTTCATAATTCACTTTCATACTAATAAAGGCGAATGTTATTAATGAAAATAAAGTAATTGTTCATCGTTAAATTCCGCTACAGGGGGACGCTTTCTGCGGGCAAGCATCGAGCGCTTCGGGGCAACAAATGTTTTATGTGCGAAAGCGAAAGCGTCAGCAACAAATGTTTTATGTGCGAAAGCGAAAGCGTCAGCAACAAATGTTTTATGTGCGAAAGCGAAGCGTCAGCAACAAATGTTTTATGTGCGAAAGCGAAGCGTCAGCAACAAATGTTTTATGTGCGAAAGCGAAGCGTCAGCAACTGGTGTTTTTATGTGCGAAAGCGAAGCGTCAGCAACTGGTGTTTTTATGTACGAAAGCGAAGCGTCAGCAACAGGTTGTTGGTTACGAAGGCTTTGTCACAGGACGTGATGGTGTTACCTTCGTTCCCAAAAACTCAGTCCAGGGTTTCTGTTCACTTTCCCGCTGGAGTCGCCGCCTTACGCTCCTACCAAAAATGTTGGCGTTTTTTTTATAGAAAAACTATTTATGGAATTAATTCATTTAACTAACTTTCGTCTATTAAAATAATAAAAAATGCACGCAATCATAACGATTATGCCAAAATATAAACCATATTGCGTGGCAAGTTTTCCTATAAGCTCAATTTGTTTGCCAAAGAAAAAACCAAGCGTAAAATAAATCATTGTCCATATAAAGCCTGTTGTGTACGAATACAAAGCATAAATTTTAAATGACATGTTATTCATTCCAACCAAATAAGGAATAATGTGCCTAACCACTGGAATAAAATAACTTATCACTAAAGCAAAATGCCCGTACTTACTGAGCATGTCTTTCGACTGTAAAAGATATTTCGCTTTGTTCTTTTTCACCAATTTGTCGAGCACTTTATGTCCAAACAGTTTTCCTAGGACATACCCTAATGACAGCCCTGACACAACACCTAAGTAAGTTAAGATAAAAGCTGGAATGACACCCATTTTTTCTAAAGATGACAAAAATCCGCCACTCATAACGATCATTTCATCAGGAATAGGCATGCCAACGATACCAAGCCATAAGCTAAAAAATAAAGCAAAATAACCATAATGTTCAATAAAGCCCATCAATTCATGTAAGTCCATTACTGACATAACCTCTGGCTTCCTTTTTTGCAACTTAACACATAGGCAGGTGGAATATTCACCCAAACCTTTTTCAGTGTAATATCGTCAAAAAAATTTTGGATAAAGGATTTCTTAACGAGTGAATATTGAAAGGTAATAAATTCGCCATCCTCATGTAATGTCTCGTTTACATTATTTAAAATTCGTGATGATACTGCTGGTTCCAGAGATGTAAAAGGTAAGCCAGATAATATATAGTCAATCTTTTTAATATGTAATGACTTCAAGTACGAACTAAGATTTTCGGCCGAGCCATGTATAACAAAAACACTCGGATCATCTTGATATTGCTTCGTTAATGCACTAGCAAAAATTTCATTATTTTCGATTAGAACGAGTTTTGTTTGTTGCTGTTTTCTCTTCATAATCTCTTTCGTAAAAGAGCCTGTTCCAGGACCTAATTCAACAATGCAGTGTGCTTCTTCAAAAATAATGGCTTCTACCATTTTTTTTGCTAATATTTTTGAACTTGGTGAAATTGCTCCTGTATTTTTCGGATGTTTAATGAATTCAGTAAGGAATGTTATATATTGCATTTAATATCTCCCGTTTTGTGTCTTGTAAGTTAACTCTTACTATAAGGAGTATTTCTTAATAAAAAGCGGGGAGATTTCTTAAGTTTTTCTTAAGTGCCAAAAATAACAATTTTTTGTAATCATAAACGGGTCATTTTATCTATACACTTTAAGAAATTGCATTATCTCTTTCTTTAAAAAAGCTAGAAATTATTTCCCTCTTAAAATAGGCATACAATTGCATCCAATTGAATAGAAACCTATATAGAGAAGTAATAGCAATCTAGCTAAAGTAAAATAAAGTGGGGTGTAAAGGAATGCTAGAAATAAGTAATGCAAAAGAGATGGTACTTGAAATAGTGCAACATGATCCACTTTTCGTCGTTATACAACATACGCCTTTAGAAGAACACCTTTATAGTGATGTCTATTTAACACACATTCAAGAAAAAGAACACTACTCCATTTCAGAGGTTGCCAATTGGTTTGAAATCACTGATGCCATGCTCCGTTATTACATCAAACCTTTTGAGCAATATATTTTTGATAACACCACGATTAACCCAATCACTAATATTCGTTTAAATCTTCCTGCCATATTAAGGTTACGCATGATCCTCCTGTTGAAGGACGAATACCGAGTGAAAGGTTTAAAGTATCTTTTAGGTATTGATGAAGATGGACAGCTTCTCAAACATCAAATCACGGCAACAACACTCGCTTCTACCGACGAATTAGCAAATAAAGTCGATGTGCTAGGTAATGTTTTGCAGCAAATGATGCAAACAGGACTTTTTGATATGCAAACAAGTGATAAACAAGGTATTTTTCAAATTTCGATTAACCAAGATTTTCTCGCTCAAAATATGCAATCTCTTGCCTTCGAGTCAAATCATCAAATTACGGAAATTCAAAAAGAAACAGCAGAACTTAAAGATGAAAACGAAAATTTGCAAAAGCAAATCTTAGAACTTCAAGAGGGTAGTGTGAAGGATATTGTCAAAAAAATTCGTGAACGTCATATAGAAAATGAAATTGTTTCTACATTACGTACAGAAGCCTTACAGCAATTTTCAACGCAAAGTAAGGCGGGGTTTTTCGCTAAAGTTTTCCGTTCTTCCCAAATCGACATGGAAAAAGAGCAATTTGTTGTAGGCTATATTTCGCAGCATTTAGAAGAACGATTAGAGAAGGCTTTAAGTGCTTACTATGAAAAATAAGCCGGTTATTGGTGCCTGGCACCCAAACAATTTTCACACAATTTAATCATTTCATAATTGCCTGGCACCCAACCAACTGGCTCTTACATTGCTATAAGTTAGTCAAAAGACGGAAGAAGCGTAATATGCGAAAATGGATAGTCGCTAGTTCTTCTACATTAAAATCCTCTTCATCACTTTCTAACCATTCCTGTATCACACCTAGTATCGCGGATGTCAGAAAGGCTTGAAAATATTGCCTAAAGACCGGATCTAACTCTTCAGCCTGAATTAAAGAGAGTTTCTCTAATAAGCCATCACTAAAGACTTCTTCATCCTCTTGTTAAAATCGGGACTTCCCTGTGTTCCAAGTATTACGCGTAAGGCTGTTGCATGCTCTTTAATAAACTGAATGACAATGACAAATGGTTGGTAAAGCTGTCCGTTCTGTAAGGCATGAAAGGCTTCTAGTGGTTGAACCTTTTTTACATTACTCTCCAGTCCACTTAATAGCTCCTGCTGTAAATCCTCCATTACCTCAAATTCCTTTTGGTGCCTGGCACGCAAACAATTTCCACACAATTCGCTTAACACTTTTTGTCACTGTGTTTATTGTATTTGCGTATATGCTAAAGTAAAATTTTAATTGTATCAACACGGTGTTCAGTAAAGGAGAGATGGATATGGGAGAAAATGCGATTACGTTAAGCGCCATCGAAAAACGTTTTCATCAGAAACAAGTCATTGCCCCCCTTTCCTTAGAAGTTCCAACAGGGCAACTAATCGGTCTACTTGGTCCTTCTGGCTGTGGGAAAACGACGTTAATCAAAATGATCATGGGGATGATAAAACCCGATAATGGGCGTATCCAAGTATTAGACTATGAAGTACCTCATAAGCAGCTTCTCATAGACATTGGCTATATGGCACAATCGGATGCGCTTTATATCGATTTAACAGGCGCTGAAAATCTTCATTTTTTTGCCAAGCTATACCGATTATCGAAAAATGAGCGTGTGGAACGTGTAGCGTATGCTGCAAATCTTGTGCGTTTAACAGAGGATTTAAATAATAAGGTAGTGAATTATTCCGGTGGTATGAAGCGAAGACTGTCACTAGCGATTGCCTTAATACAAAATCCTAAGCTGTTAATCTTAGATGAACCAACAGTTGGCATCGATCCAGTATTAAAAAAAGAAATTTGGCAGGAGCTTATTCGCCTGAAAGAAGAAGAGCATAAAACCATTTTAGTGACAACGCATGCGATGGACGAGGCAGAACGCTGTGATCGATTAGCCATGCTAAGAAGTGGACAGATATTGGCACAGGGCACACCGCAAGAATTAAAGGCACATTATCAGGCACAAGATTTTGACGAAGTGTTTTTAAAGGCTGGAGGTGCTATCGTATGAGAATTGGCGCCATTGTGACAAGAATTATTCAGCAGATGAAGCGCGATAAACGTACACTTGCCCTGTTGTTTTGTGCACCGCTTCTTGTGCTATCCTTAATGTACTTTATTTTTAATAGTGATGAGTCTGTAGTAACGCTCATCGTATCACACGGTCCATCACAGCTGATTGAAAAACTTGAAGCTGAGGATTTTGATGTTATTCAAAACGATGATGTAACTATCGCTCAATTAAAAGAAAATAAATATGATGCATGGCTAGATATCCAGCAAAAACAAATAAAGCTGACATTACTAAATGATGATCCTTCCGCTGCCAAAGCTTTACAAATGAAGCTAGCACAAGCTTTACAGCCCGAGCAGGCTTCGTCGATGACATTCGTCACCGACTATGTATATGGAGACGAAGACACAGCCATTTTTGATATTTTTAGCCCTATGCTCATTGGCTTCTTCGTTTTCTTTTTCGTCTTTTTAATTACAGGCATCGCATTATTAAAAGAACGGACTTCTGGAACATTAGAGCGCTTATTGGCGACCCCCATTAAACGCTCAGAAATTGTCGCTGGTTATTTGGTGGGATATGGTCTGTTTGCCTTGATTCAGACGATTATTATTGTACTTTTTGGCATCTATGTACTCGATATTGTTCATGTGGGTTCCATCTGGCTCGTGCTTCTTATTAATAGTTTAGTAGCCTTAGTATCATTATCATTAGGGGCGCTGCTATCAAGTTTTGCTGCCTCGGAGTTTCAGATGATGCAGTTTATCCCGCTTGTCATTGTGCCGCAAGTTTTCTTTTCTGGCATCTTCCCGCTCGATAGTATGGTTGAGTGGTTACAAAATATTGGTCGTATCATGCCTCTTTACTATGCAGCAGATGCCTTAAATAGCGTGATGTACAAAGGATTTACCTTTAGTGAAATTCTAGTTGACTTATTGGTACTTGCAGGCTTTGCCCTCCTTTTTATCCTTTTAAATATTATTAGCCTAAAAAAATATCGTTCATTGTAATAAATCTTCACAGGTTCTGCCAGTTCGCACTGAGCAGGACCTTTTTATTGTCATTTCACACGTGTTTATAAACAAAAATAGAAAATTGTTCCACTTTTCAAAAGCAATTGACTACAGATTAATTTATAATAATCTTACAAGTTAATCGGAAAAAACCATTCGAATTTTTGTATCGGGTCATGACCGCATAAAGGGTCATTCATAAAAAAAAGGGGTGTAAACATGAAGACTATTATAGAATTGCAAAACATTTCTAAACAATATAAAGGCAAGAAAGTTTTAGAGAACATGTCATTGTCTGTTTATGCTCATCAGATCATGGCACTTGTAGGAAAGAATGGGTCAGGCAAGAGCACGCTACTAAAAATTATAGGAGGCTTAGCGCATCCAGACGCCGGTGTAATTGACAAGCATCTACCATCTCTAAACATCGGGTACGTGCCAGAAGTAACCCCTTCTCAAATTCTATTTACCCCACAAGAGTATCTGTATCATATGGGCACAATTAGTGGCATGTCTAAGATGCCATTACAGCAACGAATCGATTATTTACTGACTATTTTTAATATGCAAGAGGCTCGCCATACGAGGATTGTCCATTTTTCTAAAGGCATGAAGCAAAAAGTCATGATTATGCAGGCCATGCTTGAAGAAAGAGATCTCCTCATATTGGACGAACCATTATCAGGTCTTGATCCTAAAGCACAAAGTGACTTAGAAGATACACTGGCCTCTCTAAAAGACAATGGCTTAAGTATCGTGTTAACTTGCCACGAAACAAAATTACTAGAAAATCTCGTAGATCGGGTTTTAGTCATACAAAGTGGTCAAGTCAGTCAAACGGATTCATTACACGATATAGAGAATCATAGCAATACAATAATTTTTGAGATTTCCAGTCAAAAGTCACTGGAAGAACTATTGCCTTTTATTGAAATTCACCAACAGCGTTCCTTGAATAATGACGTAAATGAACTAATAGTGACTGTTAATCAAGAGGATACAGACACACTCTTATTGGCATTGCTTCATCAAAATGCCTCCATTAAACAACTACTGCCTACAAATCGGAAAAAAGAAGAATTCTATACCCATTTCTAAATAAGGGGGGCTATAAACCGAGATGAAAAATTTATTGCGCTATCACTGTATCAATTATTTAAGAACTAATAACTATATTCCACCTTTTTCAATTTTCATTTTGTTTATTGTGGTGAATTATACATTTGTGCCTAATCCGATATTAGATAGTTATTCCTTTACATCGATCATGCTGTTCTTTCTTATGGGTTGGTTTACAATCACCGTATTTCACGCGGAAGACGAAGGTCAAAAAGTCATTACCATACTCCATTCTAAAGGGCAAAGTGCGTATAACAGAGCACTTTTTATTGTTTGTGTAGCTATCGCTTTTTGTCTTAGCACGGTGTCCGTGATTTACCCTATTCTGATTGGAGCGTTTAGTGAACAGCCAAGCGTATTACATCTAATAATGGGCTTTCTATCTCACTTTAGTCTGTCTGTCCTAGCTATAGCACTCTCCGCAATATTTACAAGAGAACTCGTGAGAGACAGGCAAAATACTTGGTGGGGCGTTCTTAGTACCCTCATCATAGCTGTTGTAATTGCCACGTTAAAAAGTGTATTGCTACAAGTGAAAGGTCTTATTTGGCTGCTCCCCCCTGTTCATCTAGTTTTAGAAATGATGAGCTCAGACGACAGTTTGAAATATATACCCATTGTTTTTTACTGGCAATTTGCTTGGATTTTTATTTATAGTCTGCTATTGATTGGTTTATTCTTTTTCATCTTGAATCACAAACATAAAGTGTAATGGCGTAAACGTTGTCACTTTTTTATAGTTAGTAAATTTTCATACAAAGGACTGAACGAATCATGAGTAAGAAAGCCACAGTATTAATTATTGAAGACGAACATAATATTGCGAATATCGTTAAAGATTATCTGCGTGTCCATCATTTCGAGCCTATAATATCGCGGACTGGCGAAGATGCTATGCGCTTTCTGAAAGAACAAAGCCCTGACTTCATTATTCTTGACCTTACGCTTCCTGATTGTGATGGTATTGAGTTATGCCGTCAGATTCGTGAGAAAAGTAATGTTGCGATTCTTATATTAAGTGCGAGGGGCAGTGACACAGATAAAGTACTTGGATTAGGTTTCGGTGCTGATGATTATATGACAAAACCCTTCTCCTTAAGCGAACTTGTAGCAAGGATAAATGCACACTTACGTAAACAGGATAGATTATTACAAGAACATACGAAGAAAAAAGAAATAATTCAAATCGACAATATGGAGATCAATAAAACAGAGCATACTTTTAAACGCGACCGACAGCAAATTGCCCTATCAGCGAAAGAATTCGAATTGTTATATTTTTTAATTGAAAGTAGCAATCAAGTTTTCTCAAAAAGTCAGCTACTAGATGCTATTTGGGGCTACGATGCATATGGAGATGAAAATACAATTACTGTTTATATTAGACGGCTTCGAGAGAAAATTGAAAACAATCCATCCAGCCCAGTTTATATCCAAACCGTTTGGGGCGTCGGTTATAAATTTACTACTCAAAACAACTAAATAGGAGCGCGCTATGTATATAAAGAAGTGGATGAAGAAATGGTTAAGAGCCATGTTAGTTTTTTTATTGCTATTATATGGATGTGTACTCTATTTATTTTTTTGTAATTCAAAACCTATTGAGAAATCTAGTAATGATGATGTAATCAATCAAATCAGACTCAATGTAAACCATCTTTTATCATACATAGAAGAACATTTTATAAATATTGAAAAAAATTCTGATTTACAAAGTTCCCTACAAGCAATGAGCAACAAGCAGAAAATAGACGTCACCGTTGTTCAACTAGATAGCAAAGTGATTTTCAGCTCAACCAAAGATTCCCCAACCTACATCAATCTAAAAAATGATTTACATTTTGATTTATATACATCAAAACAGGAACCTGGCATTATTAAAATTGCCTTTCCTATTGTCGGCAAAGACAGACAAAGTCAAATAGGTAATGCCATTTTCACGATCGATCAAGATACACTCATACCTGTACAGCAAACGACTTCAAACAACTACCTAATATTGCTGATTATTAGCATACTGGCCATTTTTATCATAGGTCTTGTCTATCGCATTTATTATAAAACGAAAACAGATATTCTATCTCCTTTAGACAATTTAAAAAAGAGTACAGTAGAAATCGTAAGAGGCAATTATGAACAGAAAACAGCCTATGTAAAAGCTGACGAAATTGGTGATTTATATGCTGTATTTGAACAAATGCGAATAGAAATTATGAATCTTAATAAGCAACGCGATGCACAACAACAGAACCAAAAAAAGCTTGTATCTAGCATTTCGCATGATGTGAAAACACCTCTTACCACCATAAAAGCCTATTTAGATGCCATTGCTGATGGTATTTGTCCTGACATGGAATCGGTCATGGCCTATATTCACGTCATGCAGACAAACACGGAAAAAATGTCGAGACTTCTTGATGATTTATTTATTCATACATTAAAAGAACTTGGTCATATTCCTGTGAACTTAACAGAGCAATACAGTAAAGAGATGTTGGAAAACATCCTTCGTCCTATGAGTCATTACGTACAAACAACCGGCATTCACTTTATAGAGCCTCTAGACATACCCAATGTACTGATTCATGTTGACGAGCAGCGCTTAGAACAAGTCCTTACGAATCTTCTAACGAACGCGCTGAAACATACAACTTCCCGGGATTCAATAACCGTTTCGATTGATGTTGAGGCACAATTTCTTAAAATCATGGTCATTGATAGTGGCAAAGGCATGCTTCCTCAAGATATGCCTTTTATATTTGAACGTTATTTCAGAGGCGTTCATGCTACAGGCGGAACGGCTATTAAGAATGAAGGAGCAGGTCTCGGATTATCGATTTGTCAGCATATTATGGAGGCCCATCATGGTACCATTTCATTTAAAAGTAAGCACAATGAAGGAACAGCCTTTACCCTGCTACTTCCTATTAGGTAAAATCCTACTACCGAATTTAGAGATGATGGTTTGCGACTGCTGAGGGAAAGTAAGCTAGGCAAGACCTCGCTAGACGTAAAAGGGCCTGTCGAGGCTTGCAGAAACCTCGAGGACATCGATATTTGCGCTATTGTGAAGTGAATTGTTGTTGTCGATAGCTGACCAACAAAGAAATCGTGAACAAACTTACGAAAAAGGAATCTATTATTCGGACAACCATTACACCATAATCGCTAATCGAAACATAGGAAAGTAGATACCAGAGACATACGTTTACGCATGTTAAAAAGAAAAGGATACACCAAAAACGAGTTTTTGTTTTGGATAAATAGTCGAGATATTTTGTTTTTTGTCACGGAAGGCTCTATAAATCATATAAACAATGATGCATGTTATTCCAAATAATGTACTGCCATGCTGTAAAAATTTATAGAACGGTATGCCAAAGCCATAAAGACTATACGATTGCATAAACATAGGAAAATTCCGTACCATAAAGCCATTTATATGTGTAAAAGAATCCCACACTACATGCGTTAACATGCCAAAAAGCGCTGAATAACAAAATACGACTACCTTTCATCCTTTACGACCATGTAATGGATTGCTAAATGTATTTTGTAAAAACGCGGGTAAATAATTCTCTAATGTTTGATGGACAAAAGTATGATATATAAAGTAAATAATTATTACCAAGGGAAGATTTAAAAAAACAAACCCTGTAAAGGTATGCCCCACTTCCCCCAATGGTTGACCTCTTAAAAAATATTCAAAAATCAGGAGCCATACTTCCTAAAACCATAGCAGAAAAATGAATATAGTTACTTTTTCTTGAGAAAGGCAATATGGCTGCTGGATGTGCAAAGGTTAATGGCATATTTCGAAGCTCCTATTTTAAATTGCTATTTAGTTGTTTTATATAACGTCTTGTCTTTCAGAAAGTTACTAGTATGCTAAAAAATCACTACGAATAGTACTTGCTACAGTTGATGTAATACTTTATTAATATTTCGATAAGAACATTGTAATAAATAGCCCTTACACTAATAATACAAAGCATTTAGGGGGTGTTAGATTGGAAAAAGAGGTACTAATTCATGCCAGAAATTTATGTAAGACGTATTCAACAGGAAGTGAACAATACCATGCAATAAAAAATATTGATTTGGACATTTTTGATGGTGATTTTACAGTTATTATGGGGAATTCTGGTTCCGGAAAATCCACTCTTCTTTATCTATTAAGTGGACTGGATTCAATTACAGCTGGCGAAGTTTATTTTCGAGGAGACAGGATTGATCGGTTTACTGAAAAACAGCTAGCAGCATTTCGTTCAAAAAAGATAGGCTACATCTATCAAAATAGTAATCTGGTGCCTGACTTGACGATGCTTGAAAATATAGCCCTACCAGGATATATTGCAAAAATAGCTAAAGATAAAGTGCTAAAAAAGGCAGAGATGCTTCTACAAACGATGGGCTTGGAAGAGCAACGTAACCGTCTGCCCTCTCAAACATCAGGTGGCCAGCAACAAAGAGCTGCAATCGCTAGGGCATTAGTTAATAGCCCAGAGGTAATTTTTGCTGATGAACCCACCGGTAGTTTAAATTATAATCAAGGAGTTGCCGTATTAGATACTTTAACAAATATGAATAATAAAGGGCAGTCCATTGTAATGATTACACATGATATAAAAGCTGCTTGTCGGGCAAACCGACTTATAATTATTCAGGATGGCAAGTTAGATGGTATCTTAAATTTTGAAAAATTTGATGATACGGATATGCAAGAACGTGAACATATTATCTTTTCTTATGTTTCGAGAAAGGAGTAGACTATGTACGCAATCACTACTCTTTGTATCGCCCATATACGAAAAAGAAAAATTCAAAACACACTTATTGCAATACTGATAATGTTGTCAACGTTACTTCTAGTCACATCAGTTACAATTATTAACAATACACATAATATGTTCGAAAAAGCGCACCAAGAATCTAAGGGTGCCCACCAAGTTTTAACGATGGGCGATGATATTCACAATCCCGTGATAGCGAATCGCTGGTGGCAGCAGCAACATGGTGTAACTGCTTCACAACTTATCCCATATAGGAATTTATCGGGCATAAAGTTTAATGGCACTGAAATTCCGAATTTATACTTATTAATGATGAACACACCTAAGACACCTTTAGTCATCGACCAACTTGTATTTTCACAAGGTGAAAAAAAGTCTTTTCCAGAACAAGGTACCATTTGGATTCCAACCTCAATGGCTACAACTTCAGGCATAGCACTTGGTGATTCTGTGGAATTCCAATCAGATGAAATTAGCTTCAAACTACGTGTCTCAGCGATTGTTATAGATATGCCCTATGGTGGACCATTTACAACAAATGCACGTATATGGATGAATGAGCAAGATTACAAAGTACAATTCGCAACAATGACAGGAACCGATCAATACATGATGGCGTTGAGATTTGATGACTATCAACAGAGTGCAAAATATTGGATGGCATTTGAACAATATTTACAAAGTCCCTATCTTGAATCAAAAATGGACTATGAAGAAATTGCCGCTTTTTATTTGATTATCAATAAAATCATCGGCTTCATGATGATTGTTCTAGGCATAGCAATGCTCTTTATTTCATTATTCATTATAGGTTTTAGTATTTCTGATGCCATTTTATCGAATTACAAAACGATCGGTGTTATTAAATCACTCGGGTTAACATCAAAAGGAATTATCGCCACATATGTGTTGCAATATGGATTGCTGTCCGTGCTGGCCATTATCCCCGGTCTACTAGCCAGTCATATACTATCTCGCATCATCATTGAAAGCTCGTTAGCCTTTTTGAAAGCAGGAAATCATTTAGCCATTATCCAAAATTGGAGCACGAATATCCTTCTAGGCTTGATGTTACTTACGATTATTATTATTACTGCTTTTTTCTGTTCGAATAAGGCTCGTCATGTAGAGCCCGTACAGGCAATCAAGTACGGCATGGCTGAACGCACTAACAGTAAAATGAATAGGCGCTTAAACAAATCAAATCGTATTTTACATGTTATAGAATTACCGATTCAATTAAAACTTGCTTTGAAAAATATGACAAGAAATGTGAAAAGCTCCATTCTTATCATTCTACTCACCTCGCTCACTTGTGCTATTTTAGTTTTTAGTGTTGTCATTCTAAATAGCTTTGTTGCCATCAAACAAACTTCACCGGCTTGGGGCTATGATTCATCGAATATAGCAGTGACCGTATTTAATAAGGCCGCTTTTTCAAAAGAAAGCTTTGAAAAGCAAATCCATACTGATGGAAGAATTAAAAATTACGCATGGTTAGATCAATTAACAGGCGTTGTTCCAAACGACACCCAGCAACCTTTAAACATCAGTATAAATGTTGTAGAAGGTAGCTACGATGACTTAGGCTATGAAAATATATTGGGCCATAACCCTTCTAATAAAAATGAGATTGCTATCGGTGTAAATGTTGCAAGAACTTTAAATAAAAGTTTAGGTGATGTTATAGACGTTTATATTCAAGGTCAACAGCATAGCCTAATCATTACTGGCATTTATCAATCGATAGCCAATATGTCTAACTCTGCAAGAATTACAGCTAAAGTCATCGAGGTTTACAATGTGCATTACTCTGCATCGGAAATCACTATGATTAATTTACAAAATGAAATGTTAGCAGACCAAGTAGTAGATGATTTAAACCAAAAATTCACAGACTCTATCTCAGCTGTAACGCAACAGACATTATTGGACTCCGTTTTCAAAGAGGTAATTACCGTTTTAATCATTCCGCTATCCATAATGGGTATAGTCTTAATGACCGTTACATGTATAATTATTTTCAGTGTTTCTCGAATAAATGTTAGAAAAGAAAGTAGCACTTACGGCATTTACAAAGCCCTTGGTATGACTTCAAACAATATTAGATGGTCCATTACTTTTGGTGTTTTGATCCTGTCGATATCAGGTGCTTTACTCGGTATTTTTTTCGGCATAAAGCTAATTCCGCTTGCACTAAAGAACATTATTTTGGAATATGGATTAATCGAGTTACCACTTGTTATCCATTGGCCTTTAAGTATGGCAGTAGCTAGCTTAAGCATTGTTGCTTCATGCATTGGCTGCTGGTTATCAACAAAAGTTATAGCTAAAACCTCACCTCGTATTTTGCTTGTTGAATAAAAAAAGTGCCCCTCACTTCCTAGTGATGGGGCACTTTAATAATGTGTAATCCGATTTTACTAAAGGTAAAAAAGTATTGTGTTTTAATCATGTGTATCTTTTATTGCCTTATTTAGTTTGAGATTACAGGATTCTAGATTTTTTTATGTCAATCTATATGCCTCTATTCTGCGTGGCATCAGGTTATATTTTTAATTCTTTTATACCTTCCTTTAATGTGTCTGCATCTATTTTTAATGTCTTCCAGCTGTCTTTAGCTGCATTCAAGTTAGGTAGTAAAAATTTGAATTTATTTTGATCGGCTTTTTCAGCTGCATTCTCAATATGTCTCAGCACGCCCGTATATTGAGAGTCTAAGTCATTCCATTGCGCAGACATATAAGTAAGTGCATTAATAGCATCATCAAGTGCCCCATACATCTCACTAATATTATTATGTGCAACTCCAACTACACGATTTAATGTTATTTTATAATCAACTGTCTGACTTAATTGTGCTAATAACGGTTCTAATTGACTTAATTGCTCTCTTGCTATTCCCAGCATTATTCCACCGGCAATCCACGTAGGAATAGTAGGCACAGATATTGTGATGATGCCATCACTTTCTAATTGTTTATAATAGTTTACTGATTCTAAAATTTCATTTAGACGCTTTTGATCGTCCTCAACCGCAGCCCCTTGGTTTTTTAAAATCGTCTGTAAGAGATCTTTATTACTTCCAAATTCTCGAACATCTTGTCCAATAGCGTCCCTTAATTTAATTAATTCTGCTATTAATTGTTGTGCATACTTTTGATTTAGTTGAATTTCATCTTGTAAATCAGTAATCCCTTCTATTAAAGTCTCTCCATCTGCTGTGTTAATTGCCTCTACAATTACGTCATAATAATTTTCAAATTTTGTATCGTATTCAATAATGCCTGTCAATGTATCTATCAGCTGTTTTTTTACTTTTGTATCCCATGTAACAGCATGTGCTCTTGCATCCTTTTGATCTTGTACAATTTTACCAGGCAAATCTGGATATCCATTAATATTAATGCCTTCAAAGTTCACATCCGGATTCTTAATTAACATAGAAGAATAGGCATTCATAGATTTAGCAAAAAGCCCAGCCTTTTTTAAGGTTTCTTTCATCTTCACTTCGTTTGCTGAAAGAGACGTATCCTCATTGTTAGTTTGTTTAATTTCACTTGTACTTGCAAAAGTAGCTACTGGAGAGACAACAGAAGTTGTTGTCAAGGTTAACATCGTCGATACAGCTAGTAATTTGAATAGATATTTTTTTTTCATTTTATATGCCTCCTCTATATATTTTAGTTTTTAGTTCATTTCTTCTTGTTTAAAAGCAATGTCTTTTGCAATAAATTCTGCGTCTTTATGAATATCATTCCAACTTTGTTTGGCAGCTTTTAAATCATCAGGTATTAAAGAGAGCTTATGGTCTTGCATTTGATCGATATTATCATATAAATCTTTATAATTTGCCCCCATAGTATTCCATTGTTGTTGAATATTTGTTAGAGACATTATCGCTTGATCTACTGTCTGATACAGATATGTCAGAGTGTCTTTTGTGTTAGTAAGTGAAATAACTGCTTGATTAGCAAGATCGGCTTTCATGCTTAATTCTCCGATTTTATTCGAAATTTCGTTATAGGAGTTCATGTGATTAGACGCCACAACACCAGCTGCTGTACCTAAACCAATGCCCGCTGCACCGAGAGCTGTAAGGCCACCCACAACAACTGGTGTCGCTGTGCCGCCAGTCACAACAATTACAACCCCTCCTGCAATAGTGCCAATAACTAAAATGGCTGCTCCCAATCCACCACCAATTGACCATGCTAATACATTGTCAAAATGTGCTTTCTGAGTAGAACGTAGTTGTTCAATTTCAGCTTGAAGTTGTGGAACCAGTGCTTGTTTTCCCGCTAATATGGCTGTTAATCCACCCTTCCCATCTGGACCACCCACATTATTTTTAAAATCTATAGTATTTGTATACAGTTTTGTTTTGAAGGCTTCTAACATTTTAATTACTTCTGTCACTTCTTTTGAATTTATATCAATTGTACTGACTAAATCACTTATGCCTTCTTTTAGGCCTTCCTTATCTTTCTTTTGTACAAAATCTACTAATGTGTCGTAATAATTCTGAAATTGTTCATCGTAATTGACAATATTACGTGCTGTCTTTTGAATCTTTGGTTTCGCGGTATCTAACCAATAATTTGCATTGATTCGAGATAGTTCCTGATTAAGGTGAATATTTTTGATTAATTCTCCCCCTTCTGAACCTAAATCAATATTGGATAGATTTACATTTGGTTGTTTAATCATTGTTTTTGCGTACAAATCCATGACAAGTATATGAGAACCTGTTTCAGCCAACGCTTTCTTCAGTCCTTCAGGTCCTAGTTCATAATTTCCTATGTTCTGTACTTGAGCAATCTGTTGTTGAACATTCTGTTCTTGTGCAAGTGCATGAATAGAACTACTGTTAGTAGCAGTTATAACCGTTGCCAGAGTGACCACGCTCAACACTTTATATGGAAATTTATTCACATTTATTTCCTCCAATTTTTCGATAGGTTAATATAATTTTCTCAAATGCTAACTATTAAAACTTATTAACCTGTTCCTCAAGTTGACTTATTACATTTTTTAATCGTCTTAAAGTATCTTTTTGAGACTGATTACTAGCAGTATCAACATCAGTATATAAAGTTGTGATGCTATTTTTTATTAGGTTCAAATCTTCTTTATAGCGTTTCATTAGGTCAAGTTCTACATCCACTTGGCTAGCAAATGTATGCAAATCATGTTGCATAAGAAGAAGCATTGATTGTTGTAAATCTGCTATGGTTAATTTCGTTGTTAAATCATATAATTTTTGGTTTTGCTTCTCTAAATCATCTAAATATGCTCGCTGTTCTGCCATTAGTTTATTTACTTCAGCGAAGGTACTATATGTTTTTTTGATTTTTTCTGGGTCAATTGCTTTCATAAGGTCATACTCTTGCGTTTTTGTAGCTGCAGCTGCAGCAATTTCACCTTGTTTGTTTTTCTCAATTGCTTCACGGGCTTCTTTTTTGGCAGCTTCAATCTCTAGAGCAGACAGACCTTTTTCTTTTGCTTCTTGCTCTGCTTTTTTCTCTGCTTCTAGAATGGCGTTGTTAATTTCTTTTCCTTTGTTATATGCTGCTGCAGCTGTTTGAGCAGCTGGTTCAAGGATATCTTTCGAAAGACTATAAATCTCTAGGAATATTTTAAGTCCTTGTTCATTTAAAGCTCCTGGCACCAATGCTATTTGCTGTAAATTATTTTGAATGGATTTTTGAGTATCTAGTAATTCACCTTTAAGCTTGTCTATTTTCCCTGTTCCCTCTGAACTTAGTATCCCCTGCGCTTTTGTCACATCAGTATCAAGGTCTTTTAGTTTTTTATCGAGCTGTAATTTTAGATCTGTTAACTCATTAATTTGAAGTTGGGCGTAGTCTTGGTTTGTCATCACCATTCCTTGAAGGACTTCCAGTCTATCCAAGAAACCTTCTTTATCTCCCTGATTATCTACAAATTCTTTTAATGTTGGATAATAGCTATCAAATTTAGTGACAAATCCTTTACTTTTTGAATTTAGTAGAATTAAATTTGGATAAAGTTCCGATGACCATTCTTTCATATCTTGTTTTATAAGGAATTGCTCCGTATTTAAAGCTGGTACTTCCGCTAACTGTACATTAGGACTCATTAAAGCTTGGTCTATATACATTTGGATCAATTTAGATTGTGCACCTAATTTTCTTAATGATGAGGAAAGAGCCATGTTCTCTTCTTGAATCTCCGCATGAACTATAGGCGTTGCAAAAGTATGAATAGGAATAACTCCTGTAGCAACAATGGATGTAACCATCAATCCTGTAATTATTTTCTTTTTCATTCTATTTACCTCCTCTGTATGATATTTATTCACAATAATTCAGACGATTTTTTATACATTTTAAGCACCCCAATATACTTATAATTTTAGGAAAGAGCCTTGTTAGAATAACATTTTCCTATAATGTAAATTTTAGATATAGTCACATTATTTGGCAAATTATAGTTAAAATACTCTATTTTATGTACAAAATAGAGTATTTTAACTGTAATTTTGATTTTAAAATAGATTAATATAAACAAAATTAATATGAATATGCCACAATATGGGGAAAATCAGCAGATTGATGATTGAAAAATGACATATTATTGGTTCTAGTGCAAAAAACTAGAGAAACTGAAATAAATTTAGAGATACTGATACTAGTCACTCTAGACGTATGGAAATCAAATAAAAATATTATCAGCCTGATAATATTCAGCTATGTGGTTGAATCCATCCGTACGAAGTAGAAGAACGAGGAGAGTTGAAGCAACATAAGTGAAAGGTAAGTTGGAATGATGCAAAGCACTTTTCAAAAAATCTATGTAGATACTTGGATAGAAACAAACTAAAGAACCAATTGCCGATTAAAGAGTGGCAATTGGTTCATAGATTTTTGGTATGTTGCGTACGGTTCCTTAAATCCTATTCCATTAAAATTAACAGCCATTACTTAGTTACGATTTCAAACAATGGTTTAATAATGGAATCTGCAGCGACATGTTCTGGAAAAATAAAACCTTTTTGATCACGTGAGAATTCAATCCTTTTCAGGATTGGACTTTCATCCAGCGCGCATTTCTCCCTTTTGAAATCAGTTTAATTTCTCCTACTAATTGCAAAGCGGTCAACGCTTTACTAATTGTACTTTCAGCTATATCTGGATAAATACTTCGAATGTATTCTTTTGTAAAAGGTTGCTTTTGGCTAAGTATAAAATTCTGAATTCGCTCTAACTTAGTATGTTTACATACGCAATCCAGTACTCTGTTATGCAGGTTTTTATAAGCCTCTAATATAATAATTAAGAACATTTTTAACCAGAAGCTAATATTATGCCCATTACAATTCCAATTAACCGAAGATCTATAGATGGCACCATAGTATTCTGATTCATTTTTCTTTATAAATTCTTCTAAACAAACATATTTTACAAATGTATGTCCGCTTTTTACTAAAAGTAATTGCATTAACATAAGTGTTAGTCTGCCATTACCTTGACTGAAAGGGACTATGCAATAAAAATTCAATATAAAACGAGCTATCAATAGAAGTGTAGGTAGCTCCTTATTACTATTTAATGAATTGTACTGGTAGCATAATTGTTCCACAGCCTGTGGAATATTTTCATGTGGAAGAGGACGATAACTTATCGTATGCATCCCGTTTTCTGGAATTCCTGGGATAGAAAATGGTTTCTGGCGCCATTTTGCACTGTCAGAGGTATTATAATGGATTAATTGAAAATGCAATTCTTGTATAGTTTCTGGACTAATAGAAAAAGTACAAGATTTTTTATGTACAAGAGTCAGAGTCTCATAATAACAAAATATCGCATCTTCCGAGATAGATTGGGGTACCATATTACCTAAAATAAGTTCTTTTAATCTCTTATTTGAAACTTTTATATCCTTATAAACTGAAATATAGTTTTTCATGTATTGTAGGGGTAAGGTTTTTTCTAGGTTCGTGAATATCTCAGGTCTTTGCTCTTCATAAGCAGTTAACCTCCCTTTATATTCACTAATTTCACTGACTAAGTTTATTAGTTGTTGCTCACTATTTATGTACTTGTCTTCGAAAAAATCTCTCATTTGGTTCCTCCTTTCTTAGAAAACATTTTGTTTTTCCTTAGTTACAATCATACATATTATTATTTTCAAATGCGAATCTTCAATAAATTAAACAAAAATACCAAAAATAATATCGTTTATTATTCTGTATCTGTTAATTCAGCGTATTAATGTATCGCAAATGTAAGATAAATACGCATAATTGTTATCGGCAAATTTGTTTGAATATTAAAATGTCACAAAAAATAATAAATAGACCTATACATTTACGGGTTCATATAGATGCTTCTATTTTTAAAAGAAAACAGACCGTAGGCAAACTCGATTTTTAGCAAATGTTTGTCTACAGTCTGAATTGACTATCATTATGTCTTTTTTCACATTGTACTTTAAGGGAATAATCACATATTTGAAGTGCTCCTGCGGGGCCTTTTCGCTCATGCTATTCCCGCAGAAGTCGCCGCTTGCGCTCCAATCAACGAGTGGTCGTCTATACATGATTGAGGGGATGGATAGGTTGACGAAAAATAGTACTTATGAACGACATGCTGACAATTGACCAAATAGTGTCTAAAGACCATTTAGTATGCAGATTAGAAACTGCTATTGATTTTAATATCCATAGTAGCATCTCAAGTCTTGAAAATACTTAATGTTTACAGTCTTTTTTCTTTTAAACATAGAAGCATCTATATGAAACCGTTGCTTTCCGCTACGGCGGACGCTTTTCGCGGACATGGCTTTCAGTCTCCTCGTCGCTACGCTCCTGCGGGGCCTTTTCGCTCATGCTATTCCCGCAGAAGTCGCCGCCTGCGCTCCAATCAACGAGTGGTCGTCTATACATGATTGAGGGGATGGATAGGTTGACGAAAAATAGTAATTATGAACGACATCATTTGCCGATGCAAAAGAAAAGCATGGTAGCTGTTGGACAACCTTAAGAGGTCTCAAAAAATTGTCCATGCCAGGCGATGCTTACTTTTGCTGCCATGAATTTGAAGAAACTCGCTACTTGTTCATGGCGAGCAACACAAACAGAATCTGTACAGACTATAATTATAGTCAATTACATGACCTACTTCAGGGTGCTTTTGCTAGGAGCAAAAAAATAAAGTCCTTTCAACTGAATTTAAAATAAAAATAGTGCATGTCTGAATGGGGAAGGAAGCTATCAAACACTTACGAATCTATATATCCGAGGTATCAAGTATGTACAACTGTAGAGACATTTTAAGTATGCATCAAATATGACTTAGGGGTTTGTCAAAAAAAATCGCTATAATTTTCTTCTGACAGCACTGTTATATTATTTCTTCTAAGTAAGGCAGTCGTAACACCTACTCCACCTAATTTTGTACCACTAAAATCACCATTATAAATCACAGCACTACCACAGGAAGGGCTATACTCTTTTAATATGACTGTAGAAGCGCCTACTTCTATTGCTTTTTGTAAAGTCGCGTAGGCACCTTTTACGTACAGCTCTGTGACATCCCGACCAGATTTTTCTATCACAAATGCTTTACCGTTTAGGACATCTTCGCCGTCTCCTCCAACAATTTCAGCTGGTTCTCGTGGGGTAGAAAAGCCGCCCATTAATTCGGGACACACTGTCACAGCTGCATTTTCACTCACAAGCTGTTGGATTTTTTCATCTAAACTATCTGTCCCATTGTATCGAACCTTTAACCCTGCTAAACAGGCACTTATTAAAATCATACATGTACCTCATTTCCTTGCCACCTTAGTTATGTAATATGTTTAATAAACTTTAATCAAAAAATCCGTCAACAGCTTGTTACACAAACTTTCTATATTGGTCTGGATGCTTACTTGCCCAATTTCTATTAACGAATAGGATATTTAACAATTCATGTAGAAATACTTTAGTCGATAGCAATAGAGAATATTTTATATTGAAAATTTCGTGCTCATTCAATTATCAACTAAAATCATAGCACAACCATCTATCGGTTTTGAAGGATATATCATGGATACTACACCCCAACAATTTAGGCATAGCCAATTTAATATATTATTTACCAATTATGCTAAATGAGTCAGTAAATTACGAATACACGTTTACCTATAATGAAAACAAATTGATAGGGTTAACAACTGCTCCATTAGAACAGTCTTTTACTATTTAGCTCAGAAAAAAACAGCAAGGAAGTTTAAACCATAACGCCCTTGTTCATAGATGGTAAAAATCCGTGTTTACGATTTGCAGACGTCTACGCGGATTTTTACCTTTATATCATGAAAATATCATAACAGAGTACTTCAAAGCATATTGTTATTACTCTTTAGGACAGCCTCTAGATTTGATATACTTGCACTGTCTATAAAATTCACCAAATTTATTTCCTTGGCTGAGCAAAATGCATCCTGCACATAGACCAATTAAACGTTGTTTTTTGAATATCATCATAAATATCCCACAAGTTATCCACTATCCGCAATTCGATATTTCGTGTAAATAGTTCTTGAAATAAATCGACCACTTCGAATTTAGCAATAGGTGTTTGTGTTGTTTCACTTACATAGTAGCCCGCATTTTCATCCTGCAGAGTGAATTGATTGATATCAAATTCATATAAAAATAATTTAGTATTTTTCATCAAAGCAAACCATTTGTTTTCAATAACGACTACATGTGAACATGATGTTGATGCTAAATATGTTCGTTTATCGATTTCAGCTGTATTTGTGCCAATATGATAGCAAATACGCGGACAATTTCTAGGCGTTAAAAAGTTAGGTAAACATTTATCATCTATAGCCCATACAAGTCCTTTCGTTGGATCTAAATCCGTTCGAGTAGGTAGTCGAGGCTGGAACACTTGTATATCACTTTCTTCACTTACATGGAAAATCCGCATATGCTTCCCTCCTAAAATATATACTCTTCTCTATTTTCTTAATTTGAATACGATGAAATCCGCACAGTGTAAATCCTCTTCGAATTGAGGATATTTACCTAGCATTTCCTTAGAAGGCATAGGTTCGATCACGTCTTCCACGGTAAACCCTACTTTGATAATTGCTTTTAAATAGCTCGTTAATGTCCGATGATAAAATACAACCTTTTCATCTGAATCTATCGGGAATCTTTGATCATACACGCCTTCATAGAAATAACGCTGGACCTTCCAATATTGTTTATTCACTTGTTCATTTCTAACCCACCCACTATTAGGTGTAACAAAACATGGATGAAGAATTGAAAATATAAAAGAACCACCTTGTTGTAAAAGACGATACATCTCGCTTAATGCTGCCTCGTAATTTTCCAAATCTTGAAGTACCATATTCGAAACAATTATGTCGTACTGTGCATCTATTAAAAAATCGAGTCTCTCACAATTCCCCTGTTTATAGTCAATTGTCTCATCGCTGTTCGTCCGTTTTTTGGCAATTTCAAGCATCTTTTCTGCATAATCAACAGCAGTTATAATAGCCCCTTTTTTAGCAAGTATTCTGCTTAAATAGCCCTCGCCACATCCTGCATCTAAGAGCTTTTTTCCTTTTACATCGTCCAATAATGAAAAAATCGCAGGATTTAACAGTACTTCACGGTGAAGACCACCCTGCTCATCATAGCTTGCTGTGTAATTTTCTGCGTAGCGATTCCAACGTTTAATTGCCTCATCAGTCGTCATTATTTTTTCCACTGTACGTCCTCTTTTCTATTTTAATCGTAACGTTACGTTTCTTGTGCACTCCCTTATTTTTTCATATTCTTAAAAAAAGAACTAGACTTTTAATTTGTTTTTTTATATCATGTAGATAGAGGCACGCCATCTTTAGCAATTTGAAAAGCCAGAAATCCGATTATGGATTTCTGGCTTTTCAAATTGCTCTAAATATCTAGGTTTTGCCCTTGTAAACTAAGGACTCGCTTCGTTGTCAATAGCGATTCTATTTTCTAATGTAGCCTGATATTTACTCTATAAATAACTCAATTTCATAAATTATATTTCAGACTACTATTGGATTCGATTTTACAAAGACTTTGTCACCTCGGTAAATTGTCGAACGAATCTAAATGTAGTCTATCTTTTTTTCTTGCTAGGTAAGGCGGTTATTGAGCTGATTGCAATCTGTTATATTCCCCTCACAACTGAGTGTACTACATATGGCTATCCCGACATTCCAAGCGGGATGAAACGACAACTTGCTTATATATTCCACAACGTTTTGGCATGTTGTGTTTCGGTATTTTTGAGATGAGTAAATTGACCGATACAGTATAGCACGACCGCATAATTCGTTTTTTTATAGACTTCGCAGTTAAAATATCCTATAATAATCAATGAAATTATCAAAACACGAACATTAAGGTGGATTATATGTCTGAATATACGCAAATATTTAAAGGGACTGCTTTTTCAAGTAAGTCATCCCACGAAGTACAAATCTTTCAAGATTATCTATTCTGCATCAACGCTGACGGTATGATAGCAAAAGCTGTAGCACCTGATCATGCCGATTATCAACATTTACTACATACATATCAAGGTAAAGAAAATTTTCACCCTTTAGCTGATGGCCAGTATATCTTACCAGGCTTTGTTGATTTACACGTCCATGCACCACAATGGGCTCAAGCTGGAACTGCATTAGATATTCCACTATATGACTGGCTAAACACATACACCTTCCCAATTGAATCCAAATTCTCTGATTTACAGTTTGCCCAAGAGGTCTATGAAGAATTAGTTAGCACGTTACTTGCAAATGGCACCACTACCTCACTCTATTTTGCGACTGTTCATAAAGAGGCAAGCTTTTTGCTAGCGAAAATATGTGCTGAAAAAGGGCAACGCGGCCTAGTGGGTAAAGTCGTGATGGATGACCCTGAACAAAACCCAGCATTTTATCGTGATGCCGATACGCAAACGGCATTAGCAGATACAGAGGAATTTATCTTAGCTGTGAAAGAATTAGCAAAATCGACTAAACAAGGAGTCTATCCGGTTGTCACGCCACGCTTTATACCAAGTTGTACGGATGGCGCTTTGCAGGGCTTAGGGGAACTGGCCGCGAAGTACGATACGCATATCCAGTCTCACTGTAGTGAAAGTGATTGGGAGCATGGTTACGTACAAGAGCGATTCAAAAAAAACGATGCCTATGCGTTACATGATTTCGGTCTATTAGGCGATAAATCCATCATGGCACATTGTAATTTCTTAAATGATGAAGATGCAGCATTATTTGCTGAAACAGGCACTGCCATTGGTCATTGCCCGATTTCAAATGCTTATTTTGCCAACAGCGTCATACCAATTGCTCACTTCCATTCAAAGGGTGTTGACATCGGTATAGGCTCAGATATTTCAGGTGGTTTTTCACCAAGTCTTTTCGATAATGCTAGACAAGCAGTTATGTCATCCAGAATGTTAGAAGACGGTGTGGATACATCCCTTCCGGCAGGTAAACGAGGTGTACCAAATTCTCGGATCACCATCAATGAAGCATTCTATTTAGCAACAGCTGGTGGTGGCGAAAGTTTAAGCCTGCCCATTGGCCGTTTACAAGAAAACTATACATGGGACGTACAAATTATCGATACGAAATTAGCATCTGCCAAACTACCCATTTATGATGATAATGAAGATTTACACGATATCTTCCAAAAAATCATGTATCTGGTTCGACCAGAAAACATCCGTGAAGTTTGGGTACAAGGCAATAAAGTACACCATCGAGCAAAATAAACGATTTATCATGTGTTTATAAAAAACTACAATCAAATCTTTGATCAAAAACTTAACATTTTGAGGTGTGCATCTTAGTGGAAACGCAAATAAACAAACAAAGTAACGTTAAAAATAATCCCTCGCAATTAACCGTTTTACCTGATGAAAAAGTTCCATTCGGTCAATCAGCCCTGCTCGGTTTACAGCATGTAATGGCTATGGACGTCTATGTAGTGCCCTTTCTGATTGCCATGTTAATAGGTCTACAATCTGGACAATCTACTGCCCTAATTCAATCGACTTTTATCGCTGCAGGGATTGCGACAATCGTACAAACTCATTTCTGTATGAAACTGCCGATTGCCCAAGGCCCTTCCTATGTGCCTCTTGGTGCCATTGTAGGCATCTATGCAGCAAGTGGTAGCGGCGAACTCGGTTGGAGCTCCGTATTAGGTGCCAGCCTGATTGGCGCCATTTTAGTTATTATTTTAGGCTATACTGGTGTTTTCAATAAAATTGTGAAAACCTTCATTCCTCCTGTTGTCGGGGGTACAATTATTTTTGTCGTTGGACTTTCACTAATGCCTATTGGTTTAAGTTCTAACATCTATAACGGTGCTGGTGCTTCGATTAATCAAAACATTTATTTAGCACTTATTTCAGCTAGTGTATTAATCATCTGTGTGATGCTCGGTTCGGTATTCCATAAAAAAGGACGCGTATTCCGTATCGCTTCTGTTATTCTTGCTTTAATCGTAGGTAGTATTTGTGCTAATCTTATGGGCGTATTAGATTTATCAGCTGTTTCACACGCTAAATGGTTTAGCATGCCACAAATTCCTTTTGCAGACTTCGGTTTTTCTTTTAATTTTTCTGCCATTATTACCATGGTTATTATTTATATTGTATTAATGGCTGAAACAACAGGTACATGGTTTGCTGTGAGTAATGTAATCGACAAACCATTAACTGATAAACAAATTAATCGTGGTGTTATTGGAGAAGGCATAGGCTGTTTTATTGCTTCATTATTAGGCTCAACTCCTGTAACTGGCTACTCAACGAATGCAGGGGTTATTTCTATCACAGGTATTGCCAGCCGCCGTGTCTTTGTTGCTGCGGGTGCTTGGTTTATATTGTTCGGATTTTCAGGAAAATTGGCTGCATTAATTTCTGCCATTCCATCAGCTGTAATCGGTGGTATTTTCGTCATCGTTTGTGGCATTATTGCGATTAGCGGTTTACAAGTGATGAAAAACGAATTAATTGGTGAAAAAGAAATGTACGTAATCGCTGTGCCCATGATTTTGACATTAGCGTTAACATTACTTCCTGACGATTTCTTATATTCATTACCATCAACAGTGCAATATTTATTTGGCTCACCCGTAGCAACAGCTGCCATCGTCGCCATATTGTTGAACAAAATATTACCGAGTGTTAAATAAATATAAATGTAAAACCTCTGCTTAAAATAAATTTAGCAGAGGTTTTATCCTGCAGACTTTTTTCTTTGACAGGAGGAAGTAACGCGAACGAACCATCTCGCCTCCCTCTTCGCTCTCTTTGCCATTTCCCCTTTTTATATTTACAAATCTAGAAAATTAGATATAATGATGTACATGGAACCTTTATTGATTTATAAAGCTTTGTCTAACGAAACTCGGAGTCAAATCATGTTATGGTTAAAAGATCCTAGTGAATACTTTGATGAAAAACCGTATTTAGAGCAAAACCTTAATTTTAAAATTGGTGTATGCGTAGGCGATATTCAAGCGAGAGCTGGCCTTGCCCAGTCTGTTATTTCCGGTTATTTGTTGACTATGCAAAAAGCTGGTTTGTTGGAATCTGAGCGAATTGGCAAGTGGACATACTATCGTCGCAATGAACAAACCATACAAGCATTTTCTGAATACATCAAAAACAACCTATAAAGTGAAACTCCAACCAGAGGGGTTCTCTTCATCTCCCACTGATTGTTAGTTGAACCAATCGGGCTTTTACGGTCAGTTGATCGACCACCTAGTTGACTCGTTCTCGCTTATCCACTTGAGGTAGCGTCTTACTGACCGTTAATGCGGGATAAAGTGAAACTCCTATCAGTGGGGGTTTTCTTCATCCCCACTGATTGTTAGTTGAACCAATCGGGCTTTTACGGTCAGTTGATCGACCACCAAGTTGACTCGTTCTCGCTTATCAACTTGAGGTGGGCGTCTTACTGACCGTTAATGCGGGATAAAGTGAAACTCCTATCAGTGGGGGTTTTCTTCATCCCCACTGATTGTTAGTAGAACCAATCGGGCTTTTACGGTCAGTTGATCGACCACCTAGTTGACTCGTTCTCGCCTATCCACTTGAGGTAGGCGTCTTACTGACCGTTAATGCGGGATAAAGTGAAACTCCTATCAGTGGGGGTTTTCTTCATCCCCACTGATTGTTAGTTGAACCAATCGGGCTTTTACGGTCAGTTGATCGACCACCTAGTTGACTCGTTCTCGCCTATCCACTTGAGGTAGGCGTCTTACTGACCGTTAATGCGGGATAAAGTGAAACTCCTATCAGTGGGGGTTTTCTTCATCCCCACTGATTGTTAGTTGAACCAATCGGGCTTTTACGGTCAGTTGATCGACCACCTAGTTGACCCGTTCTCGCCTATCCACTTGAGGTAGGCGTCTTACTGACCGTTAATGCGGGATAAAAAGAAGGGAGGCTTTTTTTCGCCTTAACATATCTACAATTATAGATATGTATATATGAATGGAGGATTATATTAAAATGAAAAAAATTAACCCGTTACTTATTAGTATTCTAGCGCTAGGCGTGTTCGGCATTATTACCACAGAAATGGGTATTATAGGTGTACTACCACAAGTTACTGAAAAATTCAATATATCGACTTCACAGGCTGGATTGCTTGTAAGTATATTTTCGTTAGTCGTTGCCATTTCAGGTCCATTCCTGACTTTACTTGCTTCTAGTATTAACCGTAAAGTCATTCTGTTAACTGCTGTTCTTCTTTTTGCGATTTCCAATGTTGTTTATGCCTATACAACTAGGTTCGATGTAATGTTAGTTTTCCGTATCATCCCTGCTATTTTTCATCCTGTCTTTTTTTCAGTTGCCCTTGTAACAGCAGCTAAACTTGTCTCTCCGGAAAAAAGTAGTAAGGCCGTGACGAAAGTTTTTTCTGGTATAACGGTCGGATTTGCGTTTGGGGTACCATTGACTTCTTATCTAGCAGAAAAGATTTCATTAGAAGCAGGTTTTCTGTTTGGTGCTGTTGTTAGTGCAATTGCTTTTATTGGCATACTCGCTTGGCTCCCCTCTTTGCCTGTTACGGAAAAATTATCTTATGGCAAGCAGCTTGGAATATTGCGCAAACCACAATTGTGGCTAAATATCGTGACGGTTATTTTTATCTTTGCAGCAATGTTTTCTGTGTACAGTTATTTTGCTGAATATTTAAGTCAAGTGACGAAAATGAACGGGTCATGGATTAGTATCATGTTGATGGCCTTTGGTACAATCATGATTTTCGGAAACTTTTTATTTGGAAATTTGTTACACAAAAGTATGACAAAGACCGTTATCATGTACCCTCTGCTATTTGCAGTAGTGTACTTATTTACTTATTATCTGGGTTCATATTTCATTCCGATGTTTGTAATCGTATTTATTTGGGGAGCTGTGCATTCTGGGGGGCTGATTGTCAGTCAAGTATGGTTAACAACTGAAGCAAGTGAAGCCCCAGAATTCGGCAATAGCTTGTTTGTGTCATTTTCCAATCTTGGTATTGCCCTTGGAGCCGCAGTCAGTGCTTGGTCTATCTCCCATTTCGGTATACATAATCTAATTTGGGTTGGCATTCTATTTTCACTGCTTGCTTTCTTACTAATCATTTTAAAAATACAAATTTTTAAACCGAATGCACCAGGAGGAAACATACGTTAAACTATCAAGAATCGTTGACGAAAAAGCCCTTCAAAAAATGCCGTCTTTCTAGATAGTAAAAACCGCCTTACTTTCTGTTGGTGACGAGGAGACTGAAGCTATGACTGCGATAGATACTTCTATTGTAAAAGAAGAAAGCCTGTTAACTAACTCATTTTTTGAGTTTGTCTACAGGCTGAAACTGATTAGAAATTCTAGCTAGTTTTTTTCGTTATAATTTCTTTGTTGTCTTCTCAAAATCACATAAATCTATCCATTTTTGAATTGACTGAATGACTTCCTGAAACGCTAAGCCATTGGGTGTCAGTTCATATTCTACTTTTTTTATGGAGGAATCAATGAATTTTTTCTTGATGAGTCCAGCATTTACAAGTTCATTTAAGCGCTCTGTTAACAAGCGATCTGAAATCCCAGGGATAGCAGCGTGAATTTCATGATACCTTTTCGGCCCTCGTAACAACGTATAAATAATCATACCCATCCAACGTTTCCCTATAAATTCAATCGCCTGATGATAGCTACTACAAATATGTGAACAATTCGGTTGCGTCATAAAATAACCTCCCGCCTGTGAATTCTTTTTCCTCTATTGTAACATAAAAATATTTTTTATTTGACGAACTAACTTACTAATGGTAATATTTTAATTATCAACTTACCATTAGTAAGTTTTAAGGAGGAAATTATGTTGACAACTAAAACGGATTCACCATTATATACAATTATGCAAGAAAGAAAATCAGTTCGTGTATATGACCCCACTTTCAAAATCCCACAAGTAGAACTTGAGGAAATCCTAAAAGAAGCTACAAGTGCACCTTCTTCTAGTAATCTGCAAGCTTGGAGATTTCTTGTGATTCAAGACGACGCCACAAAAACTGAGCTTCGTACAATTGCCAACAATCAAGCACAAGTTGAAACTTCATCTGCTGTAATTGCTGTCTTAGGTAATGCCGAAATGTATAATCAAGTTGAACAGATTTATACGCAAAATGTAGAAGAAGGCCATATGGATGAAGCACAAAAGAATTTGATGATTAATAATACACTTCAAACTTACCCATCTGCCCCATTAGAGGTTAGAAAAAACATTGCAACATTTGATGCAGGTCTAATTTCCATGCAACTCATGCTGATTGCAAAAGAAAAAGGCTACGATACAGTGACTATGGGTGGATTTGATAAAGTGAAATTTGCCGAAAGATTCGAATTACCAGCACATATCTTCCCTGTCGTATTAATTGCTATCGGTAAAGCTGCAGCACCAGCGTACGGCTCATCACGTTTGCCATTAGAAGATATTGCTCGCTTTATCTAAACATACAAAGCCCGCAATTTAATTTGCGGGCTTCTGATTGATGACAAAAGGTGTTCGGAATAATTACATGCCGAATACCTTTTGTCATTTCATCAGAAATATTCGTTACAAATAGCTCCTATTAACGACAGTAGTACGCTACGAGCAACTATTTTCTGCCGTTTTGGACTTTGCCATGTCCAATTAACTAGCTTCTTCAAATCCAGCAAAAGTAAGCCGTCACACGCATGGACAATTTTCTAATCCCTCCTAAGGTTGTCCAACGTATACCATGCTTTTCTGTCGCATCCCCACATACACATTCAATCGTTTCTTTTTGACATGCATAGATTTGTTTCATGTCACTTTAATGACGTAAATGATCTGTTTCTTCCACATGATGCGCCCAAATAGGAAGTTCAATGATTTTCAGATGATCCTTACTCGTTGTACACGGATTCACTAACGGAGAACTTGCGCATTGAAATGGATAGGATTTATACTGTCTTCTACCTTCTTTCGTTGTCGTTGAATAGGATACACTAGTTGATTGGAGCGCAGGCGGCGACTTCTGCAAAGAATAGCATGAGTTGAAGGCCCCACAGGAGCATAGCGACGAGGTGACTGAAGCCATGCCCGTGAAGAGCGTCCGCCGTAGCGGAAATCAACGGTTTCATATAGATGCTCCTCTGTTTAAAAGTTTCGTCCTCCTATCCATCACCTCATTCATTTAGAGACGACCACTAGTTGATTGGAGTGCAGGCGGCAACTTCTGCGGGAATAGCATGAGCTGAAGGCCCCACAGGAGAGAAGCGACGAGGAGACTGAAGCCGTGCCCGCGAAAAGCGTCCGCCGTAGTGGAAATCAACGGTTTCATATAGATACTTTTATTTTAAAAGAAAAAAGCCCGCAATTTAATTTGCGGACTTTTCAAATGCATTCTATATGATTAAATAATGTATTTTTCCAAAATTTCTGTCTAATCCTGCTATTTTTTGTTATACTTGAGCAAAAAGGTAGGGATTTAGATGATTTATGATTGTATTATTATCGGTGCTGGTTCCATGGGAATGGCAGCAAGCTATTATTTAGCGAAAGCTGGAAAAAATGTCTTAATGATTGATGCCTTTGATCCTCCCCATGAAGAAGGTAGTCATCATGGTGAAACAAGAATTATTCGTTTTGCATACGGTGAAGGTGCTAGCTATGTACCTTTTGTCAAACGCGCCGGCGAGCTATGGCGTGAACTAGAAACACAAACAAATGAAACATTATTTTTACAAACAGGTGTTATGAATGTTGGTGAAATAACTCATTCCTTTATTCAAAATGTCATAACAAGTGCCCGTCTTTACGATTTACCATTACAACAATATTCAGCTGCTGAAGCAATGGAAAAATGGCCAGGCTTAGCGTTACCAGAAAACTTTGTAGCCTGTTTTGAGCCTACCGCTGGTGTACTTCATGTGGAGGCTTGCATTAACGCCTATAAAAAGTTAGCTCTAACGGCTGGTGCATCCTATCATCCAAACGAAAAAGTGCAGTCAATTGAAGCCGGTGATATCGTTCATGTACATACAGAAAAATGTGTTTATGAAGCGAAACAGCTGATTGTGACAGCTGGTGCTTGGGCAACAGAGTTACTTCAAACAATGGATATTTCCTTACCCGTTACGCCAACACGAAAAACATTTGCTTGGTATGAAGCTGACGAAACCCTTTATGGTAGTGATGTATTCCCTGCTTACTGTTTCGAATTTGCAGATTGTGCTTATTATGGCTTCCCAAGCATTAACGGTGCTGGTTTAAAGCTTGGCCGACATGATGGCGGTGAGGCGATTAATCCAAACGAATCACTTCGCCCATACGACGAACAGGATACAGAAGATTTACAAAACTTCATCAATCGCTTTATGCCTCAACATGGCGCACTTAAATTCGGAAAAACATGCAAATATTCCATGACACCCGATGAGGATTTCATCATTGATTTTTTACCTGAACATCAAAATATTGTAATTGCCGCAGGTTTTTCAGGACATGGCTTTAAATTTAGTAGTGCGGTTGGTGAAGTATTAGCAGACCTTACAATACACGGAGAAAGCAAACACGACTTATCACTCTTTCAGCTTGAGCGTTTTGCGTAATTAGTAGAAATCTGATATTCACTTAGAAAAAAGTGATTTTTCATAAGAAACAACACGAAAAAAGGATTGGTACAACGAAAAAAAACGTTGCACCAATCCTTTATGCTTTGATGAGCGCTTCAAAATCATGCCAATAATGCAATCGTGGCAATGTCACATGCTCATTGTAGGATTGATTTTTTAGTATCACTTTTGTCTCTACACCTTGAAGGGTTTCAAGCACAGCAGGCTTATCGTCTACATAAACATCTAAAGCGAGATTTTTTATAATAGCGACTTTCTCTGTATCTTGCATACCGCAGAAAAAATGCCCCTCTTTGATTGGGAAGCCTTGTGCTTTCATCCATTCCTGTGATTGCGCACAATACTCTTTAGGGCGTGACGTAATATAATAAATATCATGGCCCTGCTGATTTAAGGCTTGAAGGGTTTCAAGTGCATGCTCAAAAATTGGGCAATCCGTAAAATAAATTTCTTCTAAAGAACTATTCCACATTGCTGAACCTTGTGAATCAGTTAACCCAAATGGCTCATGGATTTCAACTCTTTGCAATGCTTGAAAGGTTTCTATGGTGATGTTTTTCCCTAGCTTTTTATTGTAAAGTGCGAAAGCATGTGCTCGTAAATCAATGAGTGTATCGTCTATATCAAAACCAAATTTCATGTTTTTTTCTTCCTTTCAAGAGGCCCAATCTACAAAGTTCGATGCAAAAGTTTGTTCTTTTTCAATTTGTGTGGCCAGTACTTTCGCAATGGCTTGCTCTCGCATTTGTTGAAAATCTTGTACGTTAAATTGTGCAATCGTCGCTTTTGTTAGCATCGATGCAAGACAATCCGCATCCTTTAGCGCACTATTTAAACCAAATGCTCCAGTAGGTGTCATCGTGTGGACTGCATCACCTAATAACACAAGTCCGTCTGTTCCCCAGCAGTCACAATGACTACTAAACACATCAAGCAGGACAAAATCATGCCACGATTGAATATGATGCGTCACTGTTTCGGCCAACATAGGAAATGCTTCAGTAAGCTGATTGATAAACGGCGTAAATGCTTGTTTTCTGAGCTGTGGAAAACTACCTTGCTCAATGTTCCAACCAATTTGAATAAAGCCTCCTGTCTGCGTGAAAAGTGACAATTGTTTATCTCCTATTAACGTCATTTTAATGGAGGGCTCCCATCCTTGTGGTGCAGGAATTTTTGCCCAGAGCAAATCAAAGCCGTGTTTGTGCTTCTGCGTGTCAATGTGAGCTTGCTTGCGAATTATAGAATAACGCCCATCAGCTCCAATGATAAGCTGACTCACGATTTCAATTGCTTCTCCATCCCTCGTGGCAACAACACCTATAAAACGCCCCGATTGATCAGAAAGAAGCTTTGTCACTTTCGTCTTTAACATGCAAGTGAAGTGTGGAAATTGTTGTGTTTCTTGCAGTATCCCCTTTAGTAAATGTGATTGTGGCACATGAATGCCTAAATGACCAACAGCTGCATCCGGAAAAATCGTTTTAAATGCGCTGCCTTTTGCACAATACTCTACCTTTTTCATACGTAATATACCAAGAGCTTCGACAGCTTTAAAAAGATGATGACTTGTTAAAACTGCCTCGCCCTCTTCGTTTAAATGCTCGCCGCGAAATGCCTGCCCAAGAGCTGCGTTTTGTTCTAGCAGTATGACAGAAAGACCCTTTTTCGCTAGTAAATGCGAAAGCAGTGCACCACTTGGTCCAGCCCCTACGATACAAACATCCGCTTGATAATTCACTTTTCCTCACCTTTCTTCGGGTAAGCAATAATACGTAAATCTTGGCCTACTTTGTCAAATGAATCAAATTCCACATCCCTTGCCTCATCCATAGATGTCGGGCTATGACCTGCAATTGGCGTTAGTGATAGACCACCACCTAAAACCTTTGGCGCAACGTAAATGACATATTTGTTGATGGCACCACTTTGTAAAAACGAGGCGTTCACAGCACTACCACCCTCGACTAAAATATCTGTAATACCAAGTAAGTAGAGCTTTTCAAGCATTTCGTCAATAACAAGACCTTCCTGCTCATGACGTACTGGTATGACGGTTACACCTTTATCTTCTAATGTAGTAATTTTTTCTTGCGCCACATCATCGCTACATATTACAATCGTTTTTGCTTCTGCTACATTTAGTACATTGGCCTGCGATGGTATTCGAAGCGTACTATCCATAATAATGCGTACCGGATTTTTGCCGTAACCTTTTTTTAGTCTCGTTGTTAAGGTAGGATTATCAGCTATAACTGTGCCAACACCCACTAAGATTCCATCTACCTCATGACGTATATGATGAACGTCCTCGCGCGCAGCTTCACCTGTTACCCATTTAGAATGGCCAGTATGTGCAGCAATTTTCCCATCTAAAGTCATCGCATATTTTGAAAGGACAAACGGGCGTTTTGTCAGCATATTGTGAATGAAACGTTCGTTTAAACGACGCGATTGGTCTTCTAGTACGCCAACTTCTACTTCAATACCTGCCTCACGTAGTAATTTTATGCCGCGACCTGCTACAGATGGATTTGGATCTTGCATCGCTACTACCACACGACTCACTGCTGATTCTTTCACTAAGTTCGCACACGGAGGCGTTTTACCGTAATGTGAACATGGCTCAAGCGTTACAAAAAGTGTAGCTCCTTTTGCGTGTTCACCGGCCATACGAAAAGCATGCACTTCCGCATGTGGCTCACCCGCTTTTCGATGTAAACCAGTTCCCACAATGACGCCATCTTTTACAATAACAGCCCCTACAAGTGGATTCGGATTTGTATTGCCTCTCGCACTCGCTGCTAAATCCAGTGCTAATTGCATATATTTTTCATCTGCCATCATCTTCGCAACCCCCATTTACTTCGTTTCACGCATATGGCCTGATTTTTCTATTTTAGTATTTAAATAAAAGCTATTCGTCTCCGTTAAACCACCCCATAATGGGACATGTCCTTCTGCAGCTAAACCGTGTGACTGTAATGCTGCCAGCTTCTTCGGATTATTTGTAATAAGTGTTACAGGCTTCGAACGAAGTGCAGCTAATACCGAAATAGCCTCTTCATAAGAACGTGTATCATCTGCGAAGCCAAGTGCATGATTTGCTTCAACAGTATCTAATCCTTCCTCTTGTAATAAATAAGCAAGAGATTTTGAGAATAACCCGATACCACGCCCTTCATGATCTGCTAAATAGAAAATAGCGCCGCAACCATGCTGTGCAATCATTTTCATTGATTCATGTAATTGATAACCACAATCACAGCGTTGACTGCCAAAGATATCACCTGTATGGCAAATACTGTGCATTCGGATTAAAGCATCATCTGCATTCGCAAAATCGCCAAAAACAAGAACTGAGGATTGCTGTAAAAATGCTAAATTTGCAGATGCTAGACCATCAATTATTTCTTCTTTTGATAGATTCGCCTCAACTGTTAACCAGTTATACCATTGAAATGTTGCGGAAAATCCACCTTGTTTAATTGGTAATTTTACCGGACCAACTAGACAAATATTTTCTGATTCTGAATGCTTTATGATTGTCATTTTGTCTTTCACTATATCCATAACTTTTGTAGTAATTGTCATTTTTTCTCCAACTTTCTATTGTAAACAGCTAACCAAATTGGCTAACTGAGCGCTTGTATTTACATTACTTACATAACGTAACTTAGTTTATAATAATAACTGAAAACTGTCAAATTAACAGCTTCTATTTCTATGAAAAAAATAGCTATGAACCGTAAACTGTTAGATGACGTTACAATCATATACTAATAGCTTATGGAGATGCTATTTTTTCTGTGCAGGCTAGTCTATAATAAGCTGAGGTTAGTTGTTATGACGAAAGGAAGTTTAGAATGAACTTAGAAAAAAATGTTCAGGTAAAGCAGCCAAAATACCAGCAAATTGCGGTGGATCTTGCCTCAAAAATTGTAGAAAAAAAATATCAAATAGGCGATAAAATATATGCAAGATCTTCGCTTGCAAGCCAGTATAATGTATCGGCTGAAACTGCAAGGAGAGCGATTGCGGTGTTGCAAGATTTGGAAATCGTCGAAGCTTCCAAAGGCAGTGGTGTCTTCATTAAATCATATGAAAAAGCAGCGCGATTTGTACGGCAATTTCATGATGTCCAATCCGTTCACGAGCTACAAAATGAGCTGTTAACGAGTATTCATAAGCAACAAAATGAACTGTTGAATTTACAGGAAAAAACAAAACAACTCATTAGTCGAACTGAACATTTCCGCTCTGTCAATCCTTTTATCCCTTATCAAATTGAAATGACAGCAGAAAGTCCTTGTATTCACCAAACGCTGCAAGAATTGAATTTTTGGCAAAACACATCTGGCACAATTGTCGGTATTCGGCGTGGTAATGAATTATTACTATCACCTGGACCGTATCTTTCATTTGAAGATGGAGATATTATTTACTTTATCGGTAATGACGAAAGTTTAGCTCGTGTGCAGAGCTTTTTATATCCAAATTAAAACCCGCTTAAGCGCTGATATAACAGCGTTTAAGCGGGTTTTTTCTTATTTGTTGATTTGACAAAAGTAACAACCTTTTGTTAACGTTAAGTTGTTACTTGTTCATTTTTGGATGTCATTATCCTCAAATAGTATATATTTAAACTTCCTACAGGGAGTGTATTTCTCTTATCTCATGATGTATAGGCAAGAGCGGCAGAATGAAAGTCACGTATACATGTGGTGTCGTTTTATCATACTTATAAGCAGAAGATAACTACCCACTTTACTTCTTAAGGTGAGTGTCTTACTGCTTGTTATTGTGAGATAAATTTACGAAAGGAGTGGTTCTATGGAAAAAATAAAAATAGAACATGTTTCTAAGGTTTTTGGAAAACATATTCCTCAAGCGTTAGAACTCGTTAAGCAACAGAAGAGCAAGACAGACATTTTAAAAGAAACAGGTGCAACCGTGGGTGTTTATGATGCTAGTTTCACCGTAAATGAAGGTGAAATTTTTGTCATTATGGGTTTATCAGGCAGTGGTAAATCAACACTTATACGACTACTAAATCGTCTTATCGAACCGACAAGCGGAAATATTTTTATCGATGGAGAAAACATTTCTAAAATGGGAAAAGATGCTTTACGAACCGTTCGGCGTAATAAAATGAGCATGGTTTTCCAAAACTTCGGTTTATTTCCTCACCGTACACTACTACAAAATACCGAATACGGTCTTGAAATTAGAGGCATCTCAAAAGAAGAACGTAAAACAAAAGCGGAACAAGCTCTTGCAAACGCCGGCTTACTTGCCTATAAAGACCAGTATCCAAATCAATTATCTGGGGGAATGCAACAGCGTGTTGGTTTAGCCCGCGCACTTGCAAATGATCCTGAAATATTACTAATGGATGAGGCATTTTCTGCTCTGGATCCTCTTATTCGAAAAGAAATGCAAGATGAGCTACTTGATCTTCAACAATCATTGAAAAAGACAATCTTGTTTATCACCCATGACTTGAATGAGGCACTTCGAATTGGTGACCGCATCGCCATTATGAAGGACGGCTCCATTATTCAAATTGGTACGGGTGAAGAAATTCTAACGAATCCGGCAAATGACTATGTCCGAACATTCGTAGAAGATGTCGATCGCTCTAAAGTATTAACTGCTGAAAATGCTATGGTTCGACCTGTATATGTCAATGTCGACCTAGATGGACCTACAGTTGCGCTTAAACGAATGCGCGAAGAGACTGTTAGTATCTTAATGGCAGTAGATAAAAATCGTAAGTTGAAGGGCTTTATTACTGCAGACGATGCACTAGCTGCTGCTAAAAGACATGAACAAACTGTGCATTCCATTGTTCAGTCAGAAATTTTAACAGTACCCCCTGACATGCTTTTACAGGATATATTAGGAATGATTTATAATTCCCCTACTCCAATTGCAGTTGTGAAAGATGAACGCTTACTCGGTGTTCTCATCCGAGGCGTAGTCATTGAAGCACTTTCTTCGTTCAATGAGGAGGCCGAAGTACATGAATAATTTTTTAGACAATATACCAACATTACCGCTTGCCCCTTGGGTAGAATCAGCTATGGACTGGTTGACGAGTAATTTTTCTGTATTCTTTAGTGCGATTCAAAAAACCGGAAAACTACTCATGAGTCAGGTCACTGATTTATTAATTGGCATTCCTGCAATTATTCTAATATTACTTGTTGTCATTTTTGCATTTTTTGTAACGGGCAAAAAGTATGGGCTTGCTACATTTTCTTTAATAGGCTTGTTGTTTATTTATAATCAAGGCCTATGGACACATCTTATGGAAACCACTACACTCGTGCTGTTTTCAAGTATCATTTCAATCGTGATAGGTATTCCATTAGGTATCCTAATGTCCAAATCAAGTGTTGCTGAAAACATTATCAAACCGATTCTCGATTTCATGCAAACAATGCCAGGCTTCGTTTATTTAATCCCTGCCGTAGCATTTTTCGGCATTGGTATTGTACCTGGTGTATTTGCATCTGTTATTTTTGCCTTACCACCAACTGTACGTATGACCAATTTAGGGATTCGACAAGTACCGAAAGAATTAGCTGAAGCTGCTGATTCCTACGGTAGTACGTCTAGTCAAAAGCTATTCAAAGTGGAAATTCCCCTTGCCAAATCAACCATTATGGCAGGCATTAACCAAACTGTTATGCTATCACTTTCGATGGTCGTTATTGCCTCAATGATTGGTGCACCTGGCCTAGGACGTGAAGTATTAACAGCACTGCAACGCACACAGGTTGGGAATGGTTTCGTTGCAGGTCTAGGACTCGTGATTTTCGCGATTATAATCGATCGCTTAACTCAAAGCTTCAATAAAAAGAAAGAATTGTAAGAACGTTCGCGCCTGCATCATCGGCTTGTTTGGGAAGCAGTGGTAAAGATTAAGAACTTTGGCCAAAGGAGATCCAAACGCAATCTGTATATGTTTGGCCGAATGTGAAAATAATGAAAGAAGAAAGGAAGATTCGATGAAACTGAAAACTTTATCTAAATTAGGAATGGCATTAGGACTTGGCTTAATGCTCGCTGCATGTAGTGGGGATGATTCTAGTAAGGACAAGGATTCCAAAGAAGTAAATTTAGCTTACGTTGAATGGGATACAGAAATCGCTTCTACGCATGTCGTTGGTCAGGTTCTTCAGGACTTAGGCTATGATGTTACGTTAACACCACTTGATAACGCTATTATGTGGGAAGCTGTTTCAAAAGGTGAAGCAGACGGCTTGGTTGCTGCTTGGCTACCACATACACATGGTTCTCAATATGAAAAATATAAAGACAATCTAGATGAGCTTGGAGAAAACCTTGCAGGTGCTAAAATCGGTCTAGTGGTACCAAGTTATATGAATGTCAACTCGATTGAAGACTTAAAAAATGAAGCAGACCACACGATTACAGGTATTGAACCAGGTGCTGGAATTACTGCTGCAACTGAAAAAGCGTTAGAGGAATATGATAACCTAGCAGATTGGAATCTATTAACGTCTTCCTCTGGTGCCATGACAACAGCCCTTTCTAAAGCGATAAATAATAAAGAAGAAATTATCGTAACAGGCTGGTCACCACACTGGAAATTTGCCTCATATGACCTGAAATATTTAGAAGATCCAAAAGGTGTCTTTGGCGGAGAAGAAACGATTAACACATTCGTACGTAAAGGTTTGAAAGAAGATAAACCAGATGTCTATAAAGTTCTGGATAACTTCCACTGGACATCAGAAGATTTAGAAAGTATCATGCTAGAAATTATGGATGGCAAAGATCCAAAAGATGCGGCTAAAGACTGGGTTAAAGACAATGCAGACAAAGTTGCTGAATGGACGAAGGATATTGAAAAATAAACAGTAAAAATAGCACTGTCGTTATAAGCTAACGGCAGTGCTATTTTAATGCGATTGTGCACTATTTAAGATATCAATTTTAAAGAGATTGCGGCACCTAAAACTAGAACAATACAGACAACCCGACGCCAATCTTTCGATTCATTGAAAAATAGCATCCCCAACAGTGCGCCACCAGCAGCTCCAATTCCAGTCCATATTGCGTATGCTGTACCCATCTGTAAAGTTTCCATCGCATAAGCTAGCCCAGCAAAGCTAAGCGTGAACGCAACAATCAGTAGCGTTAAATTTTTCATACTCTTGCTGTCATTATACTTACTAATCATATAAACACCCATCATTTCACAAAGCCCTGCGACAACTAATGCAATCCATGCCATTATGCCTTCACCTCTTTATCTTTTGGTTCACCCGTTAATAGCTTTAAGCCTACGACTCCAGCTAGTAAAACGACGATACATAAGATTTTGGCCAACTTCCATGGTTCCCCAAATAGCAAGCTATCTGCACACACCGTCCCAGCTGTTCCCAAACCCACGAACACCGCGTATACCGTCCCAACTGGTAAAGTTTCGCCCGCCTTTATTAATAAATAAAAGCTAATAAAAATAGCAATAGCAGTACCCAGCCATTCCCACACACTTCCAGCATGCTTTAGGCCAATTACCCAACCGACTTCAAAAACTGCTGCTACAATAACACTGAACCATTGTTTGTTCATTTCGTATCTCTCCATTCGTTTGTAATTACAGTTGGCATTGCGTAATAAATATTCGTACCTAGGCCGCGGTGACCTTTAGCCGAGCAGTTTTACCTTGTACCCGAGTGGTAACGCCTGATACCTGCGCTGCACTCCCTTGTACCCGAGCGTTAAACCCCACTACCCAACGCATTTAATAAGTAACCAGAACACAAAACTTTCACCCCTAGCGTTGGCAACATAGCCACATTTTAGCCAAACAAAAAAAGCCCACGGAAACACTGTTAAAAACAGTATCTCCCAGGCTTTTATCCTTCCGTGTCACAAAAAAAATTTTGTGGTTTTCTCTCGGACCAGGCTAGCATATGCTACGGAACCCTAGAAAACTTTCATATCTGATTGTCATTTTAGTATAGCAAATAACTTAGAAATTTTCCACTGGAACGTAGCCAACTTTGTCGACTAATGTCTGCCCTTCTTCAGAAACAATCCAATCGACAAATCTCGTTACATTTGGATTATCCATTCCCACTGTCACAGCATAAAATTCCGAAGTTAATGGGTATGTACCATTGCGAATATTTTCCTTTGTGGGAGCAACACCATCAATGGACAGCAATTTTATTTCCTTATTCCCCACCATGTTGGTCGAATAATACCTGAACGTGTAGCCGATTGCGTTTTTATAATTGCGATATTTCGAGACTTCATGAATAATATCTCCCATCCCTGACGCCACATCCTCTACAGGAGCCTCCATAATGGGTGTATCCACCATTATCTTTTCAAGTGTCGTTTGACTGCCACTATCCGCAGGACGTTGGAATGCGCGAATAGCAATATTATCTCCTCCGACCTCTCGCCAATTTGTAATTTCACCGGCATAAATTCGTTTTACTTGCTCAAGCGTTAGATTATCGACATTATTCTTATGATGCACAAAAAAGACAAATGCCTCGCGTCCAATGGGTACCATATCCAATGTAAGTCCCCTCATCTCTGCTCTTTTTTGCTGTGACTCTGATGGAGCTGCTGCAAAAATCAAGTCAACATCCCCTTCAATTAAATGATGATAGGCCACAGGTGTACGATTTACCATTACTTCACTTTCATAAGGCGGGTAACTTTTTTTCGGATAAGTCGCTTCCACAAAAGCAGCATACAATGGATACATTGCAGTAGCCCCATCTATGCGAGGCACAGGCTCCTCTAATTGTAATGAACCCTGAGACTTCACAACTTTATTTTGCGATACAAAGGGTTCATAGGCAAACACATCGATTTCGGCATCAACTGTTGGAATTTTCATTTTATAATGATATTGAATCGGAGCAATTGAAGCAATGACAAGCGCCACTCCAATTATTCCAGCAAACCATGCCTTACGCTTCTTTGTCGTAAACCATTCAAATATCAGACAAGTAAACAGTAAAAACAGGCTAATTGGTACAACAAGGAGAAGTCCCTTATAATGCATCAAACCATTTAATAATGTGATAAAAGCGACAATTCCTGCGAAAAATAATAAACAGATGAAGACAAATAAGGTTTGCATAATTTTCATGTGCTTTCCTCCTTCATACAAAGGTGTAAATTTACACTCTTCATCTTTACGATAGTTGATTTCACATAGAAAAGCAACTCCATTTTCTGAAGATTATGTTAAAATGTATATAGTACTGTAAGGAGGTATGTACATATGGCAATTGAAAAAGTACGTGAACATTTCGCTCAATGGGATTTACAACATAAAATACAAGAGCTTAGCGAAAGCTCAGCAACTGTTGAAATGGCAGCACAAGCACTCGGATGCGAGCCTGAGCGAATTGCAAAAACGTTATCGTTTGTTGTCAACGACGGAGCAATTCTAATCGTTGCCGCAGGCGATGCTAAAATCGACAACACGAAATACAAGGCACTCTTTGGAACAAAAGCGAAGATGCTGGCAAAAGAAGAGGTCAATGAACGCATAGGACATGATATTGGCGGCGTTTGTCCATTCGGCATAAAAGCAGGCGTCGCAGTTTATTTAGATGAATCGCTCAAACGTTTTACCACAGTATTTCCTGCTTGTGGTAGCAGTAACTCCGCTATCGAGCTGACAATTAACGAATTAGAACAATATACACCCTATAAGGAATGGATCGACGTCTGTAAAGATTGGAACGATGAATGAAAAAGAACAACAAGCCTATAGCGACTTGTTGTTTTCTGTACATTAGAAAAAAGGCCACTCGCTTTCCGCTGAGGAAACAGTTAACTTCCTGCTTCGCAACGCTGTGCGGCGGCGTCTAACTGGCTACGATCTGCTACAGAACCTTTTTTCTAGAATTTGAAGGGGTCTCAGTATAATAGAACAATTATGCTTTGAATGTGGTGCGTGCGTAGTAGTTTGCCCGGTAGAGGCAATTTATCATGAAGATGAAGATAAACAGGCTAAATTATTAACAGAAAATCACTTTCGTTAGTAAGAACAGCAATTGTATAACTGCTCTTATAAAAACTACGCTTTTTTCCGTTTAGGTTAACGCATTGATTTCTCCAATATAGCAATTCGTTCAGCAGCCACTTCATTTGAAATGCCGTGAATTTTTATATAGCGATTGCGTAAATGCTTTGTGCATTCTATTGTACAGCCACCTAAATGTTTTGCTTCATTCTCTTGTGAACTCAAAATCTGTTTATTACATTCAGGATTAGCACAATTAATGTAACGTTCACAAGATGTGCCGTCAAAATGGTCCTTACCAACAATAGTTGGGCTTACTTGATTTATCGGAACAACTAGGCGTTCATCAAATACGTAACATTGCCCATTCCAAAGCTGGCCTTTTGCAACTGGATCTTTACCATACGTTACAATGCCGCCATGTAGTTGACCTACATCTTCATAACCTTCACTTATTAGCCAACCAGAAAATTTTTCGCAACGTACACCACCTGTACAGTACGTTAAAATACGTTTCCCTTCTAATAATTCCTTATTGTCTTTAATCCATGTGGGTAATTCACGAAACGTTTCAATCTCTGGGCGAATCGCACCTTCAAAATGACCAACATCAAATTCATATGTGTTTCGAGCATCAATAACAATTGTGTCATCTTGTTGCATTTGCTCATAAAAATCAGCGGGTGCAACATAACGACCTGTCATTTCGAGCGGGTCAATATCATTCTCTAAATTTAAATTCACTAGCTCAGGTTTTGGACGCACATGCATTTTTTTGAAGGCATGACCATCTACCTCATCAATTTTAAAAACTATGCCTTTAAATAATGGATTATTTTCCATCCATTCTATATAAGCATTTGTTTCTTCAATTGTTCCAGATACTGTACCGTTGATGCCTTCAGAAGCCACTAAAATACGACCTTTTAAGTTCATATTTTTACATAATTGTAAATGCTCCTCAGCGAAGTCCTCTGGTGATTGAATGGTTGTATAATGGTAATACAATAAAACTCGATAATTCATTTCATTTTCCACCTATCATTTATATTTGCAGGATATACCTGATAGCTACTATCCTCAATAACTCAGTATGTTAAAAATACTATAGAAACTAGCATAAATAGTTAATCGCAACAATAACCAGATCGCATTTTAGTTTCGATAATGATTAAGTGCTAGTAAGGTTGCTGAATGATACTCAGCGGGTAAATCGTCCTCGTGAAAAATTGCCTCTACCGGACAAACCACTTCACAAGCACCACAGTCAATACATAAATCAGGGTTAATGACATATTGTGTATCTGTTAAATCAATGCAATTTACGGGACAGGCATCTAAACAGATGGCTGCTTTTTCATCTTTACATAATTCTGTAATAACAAAAGCCATTATAAATCCCCCAATATAGAAAGTTGTTGTTTTATTTCCTCAGGTGATTGTTGCCAGTACTGCTCGTTAAAGCCAGCTAAAAACTGATAAAGTAATCTTTTCGACTTTGCATCGAGATGATTCAAAATAAATTTACCTTTAAGTGCCTTATCTAAATAATTCACTTGCTCTGGCAACGATTTGTAGCCCAGTTTAATGCGACGTTCTTCTTTTGACACGCGCACTTCACTGGCAGTACATCCCGCATAATAAGGGCCATTTTCAGCAATTTGAATAGCGACCCAAACAATCCAATATCGATGATAATTGTCGCTAGCATGGGTTAAATCAGGGGAAAAACGAACTTTTTTTTCGATAATACTGCGCCCATGTAAGGCTTCTAAGTCAATATACACGCATTCGTTTTCACAATCTATAATAAGCGGCGTCACATTATTCAAATCAAGGGTGCCTACTCCGTAACCACCGTCTCCATCACTTGAATCATTGCTTAAAATAGTAAAATGTAATTTTTCCTTCATGTAAAATCACCTCCACGGTTGAAGTTGAGGAAACATATCTTGAAAATCAATAAATACAGGATTTCATGAATTTTAAATACATCAATAGCCTTCAGCTAAAATCAGTCAATAGTCTGACAAAAGGACATAGCTTGTTCATTGCTAAAATCTCATCAAAAAACAGCATCGTACTCACGCTGTACAAGATGCTGCATACAGAATATGATGGATTACTTTTTCGCATATACACCCAACACATTACGTATAGCATTTACAAATTAATGTAATTAAACGTATTAGTAGTAGTTATTAAGCTATACGTAATGGTTGTCTAGGATTGCTCCCTATACTTTTTTAACTAAAAAGTATAAATAAAATATACATTTTATAGTCATTCCCTGTCATCCGACTTAGGTCTGAACTATTATGTAATTATGGTGCGACTACGCTTTCATGGGATTAAGGCGGTGCAACACTCGAGTAAACGGATGTCATAAAATTTAAAATCCCTAACAGCCTGATTACACAAACTGTTAGGGATTTGGAATACTTATTTTGTCGTTATTGTTTTACCATACGTCATAAATCTCCATACCTTCTCTAATGGACCCATTTTAAAGAACTTAAACCAAATGACACTATAGATAATTTGAATTAAGAAAGTTAATATTGCAATGATTACGATGTTATTAGGTGAAACAACTTCAAGTCCCATCAATGATATGATTGCTACACCGATAAAACTCTGAGCCCAATAATTTGTAAATGCCATTTGGCCAACACGACCGATAGGCTGAAGAAGCTTTGCCATTTTCTTATTTTCTAACAATAAAAATAAACTAGTTAAATAAAAATAAGTTGTTGGTATTAGCCCTAACCCTAAAATTAAATGAAGATTTTGGTCATTCCCTTGTGCTGCAAACCAAATCCAAATGGAGAAACCAATGAATAATAGGCATGTAACGCGTTGTATCCATTTTATTTGTTTTGAAAATTCACTTACGTGGCTAACCCAACCTGCTTTTGCTACTAAAAAACCTGATAAAAACATAATAAAAATGGCAACTGTATCATTTCCAAATAGACCACTAACATTCAATAATACGCCTGTGTTCGGCATAAAAATCTGCATGAGTATAGCGATAACATGGACAGTAATAATGCTAAACAACCATTTACTTATCGTTGAAACTTTTGCGCCATAAAATGGTATAAGGAAAAAGCCTATCACTGCATATATTGCAAGAATTGACCCCCAAAAAACAAAAACGTGAACGATACCAATAAGTAATAGAGCGAATAAACGTCTTGCAAAACGTAATCGCGGTTTATCACCACGGTTTTCCGCACGAGAAGCGAAAATATAAAATCCCACTCCAAATAAAAATGAAAAAATGGAAAAGAATTTTTTCTCGACGAAGATATCGATTAATCTATCAATAATACCATTAAATCCACTATAATCAGGCATTGGTCCCCCTTCTATTATTACTTGATACGCAGCAATATTTATAAACAATATGCCAAATAACGCTAATCCTCTAATAATATCCAAGGAAACGATTCTTTCTTTTTGTGTAACGGATGGATTCATTGTTTAAAACTCCTTATCTTAAATACTTAATTTCTCTAGGATTATCTTAACTTTCCACCCTTACAGCTGTTTAATTTAAAGCTTACATAAACCTTAAGGATTTGAATTATTTGCATGTATTTTGATTTTTAGGAGAGTAAGTAGGTAAAGGTTTACACTACATTCTATAAAAAATTATTAGAATAACAAATCTGAAACTACTTGTACAATTAATAAGAAAAAGATAATAGGTAAAAGTGTTTGAATCCATTTACCTTTTATATAAGGTAAAATTTTTAATCCAATAAACGATCCAAGGATTGAACCAACAGTTACAGGTATAGCAATTTCCCAATTCATAATGCCTAGAAAGTAGTAAAAGGCAAATGCTCCTGAACAACTTGAAAATGAAATAATTCGTGTAAACTCAACTGCTTTTATATAGAGATAGTGCTTTTTCAAATAATACGTTATATTCATCAAAGCTGATCCTGGTCCAAAACCCCCATCATACATACTAATGAGAAATGGAATAGTTAAGGATGTCTGCTGTACTTCTGATTCTTTTTCATTAGCTGCTAGAAATTTATTGCTTTTAAGTACAATGAAAAAGGTAAAAATAAGGATGACACAAGCGGCAACATTCATTAATTGCTCTGATAAGCGAGTAGCCAAAAATGCGCCCATTACGCCTCCAAAACTGGAAATTATAATAAGTGGCATAACAGTTTGAATTGATATATTTCTTTTTAATATAAATGTTATAACATTTGATAAAGCAGATACACCTGTTGCGAATTTATTGACTGCAACAGTAGTGTGAATAGGAACTCCAACTAACAACATGGCAGGTAATAAAATAAATCCAGCTGCACCAAACATAACACCTATGATTGCGGCAATTACCCCAATAGTAAATAGTTGCAATCCATTTAATGAAATCCATTCACTTAATAAAACGCCCATAAAATCACCTCTACCTTAAAAATACTGATATAATGCATATAAAACAATTTAATATTTTTAGCTAATTCATAAATTTTTTTTATAAAAGAGGTGTTTAATGAACTTACATGCTTTACGAATTTTTACTAATGTAGCTAGACTAGGTAGTATTACGGCAGCTGCAAATGAACTACTCTTAAGTCAACCTGCTGTCACAATTCAAATACGTAATTTAGAAAAAGAATTAAATCTAAAATTAATCAAAAATAAAGGGCGTGGTATACAACTTACAACAGAAGGTCAATATATTTACGAACAAGGCCAACGCTTATTTTATTTAGAAGAACAGATGGCTGAGAAGATAAAAGTATTTATAACAAAAGAAGAAAAAATACAAATTGCCTCATCCTATATTCCGATTAATTATGTTTTGCCTCCGTATATTGCAGAATATAAATTGATGAAACCTAACGTAAATTTTTTTGTTTCATTAGGAAATGTGAAGTATGTAGAAGAAAAAATACTAAATTATCAAGCTGATTTTGGATTTTTGGTTCAAAGCAATCTAGGACACGAAGATTTAAACTTTGAAAAAATCTTAGAAATAGAGTTTTATTTTGTCGTGCATCCATTGCATAAACTGGCGAACCAAACTGTACCGCTGAATACCTTATCAAAAGAAGAAATAATTTATCGAGAACAAGGTAGTGCCACCTTAAATTTACTTGAAGCTATATTTTACACATATGATTGTCCTGTACCTAAAATGGGCTTACAAATGCAAGGCTTACATGAATCGATCAAGGTTGTAGAAGCTGGTTATGGCATAATGCTTGCCCCTTCTATTAGTGTGACAAGTAGCATTGAAAATCAAAAGTTGGCTCGGATTTATGTTGATGGAATAAATATTAAACAAAGCTTATTTATTTGTACGAGAAAAAATGAAACAATTGAACACCCTTTTATACAATATCTAAAAGAAAACTTAGATGTGAAGTGATAATACGTTTATTTAATTTTGATATAAAAATATAAGAGCCTTGCTACATGTTATTGTAGTTAGGCTCTTTAAAGTTGTTTAATTTCAAATGAAGTTAATACATGATTCAATCATTTTCCTCTAATGATAAATGTATTTCTTCCCCCTCTTCTATTCTTTTTTTGATATTAACTGCACCCCAATCACACATTAGATCAATAACGTGGGTTAGACTTTCACCATATTCTGTTAATGAATATTCAACTTTTGGAGGGCTTTGATTGTAAACTTTTCTATGTATAATATGATCTTTTTCTAGTTCCCGTAGCTGTTGAATGAGCATTTTTTGTGTGATTTTTGGAATCATTCTTTTTAATTCACTCGTTCTTTTTCTTTGATCCATCATTAGAATACACAGAATCACAATTTTCCATTTACCACCAATTATGTCCAGCGTTGCTTCTATCGAAAAATTGTATTTTTTCATTTTTTTAATCCTCCAAATCTAAGGCTTTCATAAATTGTTACTTAATAGTAACTAGGTTACTTTAAAGTGGGTACTAAACAACCGTAAAAGTATAGTATACCATCATAATTATTCGAAGCATTCCGCATGCTTTTTAAATTTGAAAGGAGTGTTTTATTCATGAAAACACTTGTCATTGTTAGCCATCCAAATTTATTAAATTCACGAATCAATAAAAGGTGGGTGGAAGAATTAAGTAAATACAATAAGGAAATTACAGTTCATGATATTTACAAAGAATATCCAGACGGGAATATAAATGTTGCAAGAGAACAAGAGTTAGTTGAAGAACATGACTCCATAATTTTTCAGTTCCCTTTACAATGGTTTAGCACGCCTCCTTTGTTAAAGAAATGGCTTGACGATGTACTATCCTATGGTTGGGCTTATGGTTCTACAGGAAAAGCTCTGGTTGAAAGAAAAATCGGCTTAGCTATATCAGCAGGAATAAGAAAGCGTGATTTCCACGAAGAAGGAAAATATAAATTTACATTAGAAGAAATAACAGTACCATTTAAAGCCACAGCACTATATACTGGAGCGACTTTTCTTCCCACTTTTGCTGTTTATGGAGCAGAGAATGAATTGTCTGATCAAGAAGTTGAACAAAGTGCGCCAGATTATGTTCGTCATATTTTTAATCAAGCAAAAGTGTAAAAAACAAGGCCATTTATCTTAGATGAATGTCATCAATAACTGTCACAACTACATTGGTTTATTTCGGATAATCATTCACAAAATCTAGCATCTACTCATTTAAGAACAACTCAGGATGATGTATGAATTTACATATAACAATCTTATCCAACGATTCCTGATTTCGATAGCTTACTAAACTACACGATTGAAGCTAAAAATTTGTTCAAAACTAGCTAGTAAATAAATTGTCATTACTCTAAGCCAAGAAAAATAAAGTTCAGTCAAAATTGGGCAACGGATATTTCCTTGGCAACTTATTGGGCCTGAGTTCGGTATTGTACTGGACTTAGGCGCTTTTTAATTGGACTTACAAATTCATTCCAAATATCAGATTGTTTTCATTCTGTTCGCTTTCTTTAGCAGAAAACCTTTTGCTAAATAGGGATTTTGTCACTACCAAAGGGCATAGACAAATTTTTACATGTAGTTTTGTCACATGCTGCAGTTTTTTAAGCTTTTACTAGTTTTTAATCCCTTTTCAAAAGCCGTAACTACATATTTTATAGTATCGAGAACATTTTAGAAAAGAGGGAAAAAATGATGAACAGACGTAGCAAACTAGGTTTTTGTTATCCTGGCTATAGATACTGCGGACCTGGATGTTCCGGGCCTGGCGAACCAACTAATCCAGTTGATGCATGCTGTAAGTTACATGATGAATGTTATTCACGACATGGTAGAACAAAGTATTGTGATGAATTATTTCAAAAATGTTTATTACCAAAAATCAACCCTCATCACCAAATGGGCCGAGACGCTCGGTTGTTCTACAATATTTTTGCATTACGCAATAAGTTCTTTTAATTTATTTAGGGTGAATCCTGTTTAAGGAAATGTTTATATTGTTTAAAGCTTTATTTTTTGTATAATAAATACAGACGAACTGGAAGGGACTGAATTATGCGCAGATAGCAATATTTTTCATCCAACTCAATAAAAAATTTGGAGGTAAAAGTATTGATAGAACAACTAAGTACTAAAAGATTACTATTAAGAAAAATGGAAGCATCGGACGCACAGGCTTTATTTAAAATTTGGTCTGACCCAGACGTTACGAAATTCATGAATATTTCTAATTTTACACATGAGCAACAAGCAAAAGAGATGATTGAATTACTAAATGAATTAGCATTGGATCATAAAGCAATTCGCTTCACTATTATTGAAACCGCTTCGAATGAAATCATTGGTTCTTGTGGATTTAATTCCATTGACTTTGCAAACGCTAGAGCAGAAATTGGCTATGATATTGCTAAAGCCTATTGGGGGAAAGGCTATGCGCCTGAGGGAATTATGGCATTGATTAATTATGCTTTCACGACTTTAGCATTAAATAGAATTGAAGCGAAAGTAGAGCCAGGAAATGTGAATTCTATAAAAGTTTTAGAAAAGCTCCGTTTCACATTTGAAGGCACTCTCCGACAGTACGAAAAGTCTGACGAGATTTTTCAGGACATCAATAGCTATTCCTTATTAAGAAGTGATTGATTCAGTCATTTTAGATAGTTGCGGTACGTTTAATATATAATAACAGGCTCATCAAAAGTCATTTCACTTTTTGATGAGCCTTAGCTTGTTTAAATACTTTTTTTATTTAATCGGAATCCAAATTTCTGAATATAAATCTGGACTTGATGGATCTTCATCGGTATACACTTCGAGCTCTGCCGAACCTGTAGGCTCATAAGGATTAGATGGGAACCATTCAGAGTAAATTTGCTTCCATGTATTTTGCATAGCAGTTGGCATTGGGCCATGTACTTCAAAAACTACCCATTTTGATGCTGGTACTTCCATTGTTAACAGATCTTCTGGTACATCCCCCGTATGATCAGTCGCAATCCAATAATCCATTAAGCTGTTTTCCTTATAGTTCTTATCTGGTACACAAACACCGAGCACCCCTTTTATTTCCCCATTGTTCAATTTAAATAATGCATCGTCCATACCTTTGTTGTTCATTTCGTCCCAGAACAGCGGAATACCTTGCGTATTCTCCCCATTTTGGCAATTATACGTTCTTTTCACCCCAACAACTTGAAACTTTTCTTTTTCTACAATTTTGTACTTCATTGGTTCTGCTCCCTTCAAGCTCACCTGAATGATCAGGCGGTTGTATGATTGTAATGATCCTTGCTGTTTTCTTGCTTCGCTAGGTGTTACGTTATGTTGCTTGCGAAACGCTTTTGTAAAAGCCTCAGGAGAGTCATAGCCATATTTGTAGGCGAGATCGATAATTTTGTGTTCTGTATTCAGTAACTCTTGTGCAGCTAAAGTTAATCTTCTACGTCTAATATAATCTGCAATCGACATATCCGTTAAAATAGAAAATATCCGTTGAAAATGAAAGACTGAAGAATTTACCTCTTGTGCGATTTGCTCCATTGTTAAATCATTTAATAAATTTTCTTCCATATAATTAATTGCTTTTTTAATCGACTCTATCCAACTCAATGCCCTCACTCCTTGTTTATAGATTAAAGTATCTAGATTTTATTATCCTGTCATTTTATGCTAACTTTGGACTGGTAAAATTGAAAGAAGTTTCTACTGTTGATCTTGATAAAAATAAAGGTATTTAAGTTAAAACGTTCTCATCTTTCCACTTGGCCGTCTTACTGACCGTTAATGCGGGATAAATTATTAAAGATATTGCAAGGTACTGCTGAAGAAGAAAAGAAATGAGTCGTACCATCTGGTGGTAAAGAAGATCATGTGAATTTTAAGGATTACTGAATTCATGAGATATTTGAAGAAACAGGAGAAGAAGCTACCATTAAAAGAGAGGATTTACAAAAAGAAACTGATGTAGTGAATGTTCGTGGCCTGAAAATCAAAAGAAGAACTAGCCGAGTTAACGTTTTCATTCCCTAAAGATAGAGAATTTTTATTATCAGTATTTAAATAATGAAACAAGCAATGGTATTTGATAAATATTAACTAATCAAAAATTTTCTAAAAATGCTAGTTTTGTTTAATATCCTGTGATAACCTATATTTTACAACAATTACCACATTGAATATTATTAGTGAAAATTCAATGTCAGGTACTAACAAAAGGAGATTTAAAATGTTCTTAAACTTACATATCGAAACTGAAAGGCTCGTGATTCGTCCATATGCCTTAACAGATGTAGACGCATTATATGCCGTCGTTTCTGAGCCAAACTTTTATCAATTCATTCCCGAGGATATCCCTAGTCGAGAAGAAGTACAACGAATAATTCAATGGTCCATTAATTGTAATCAAAAAAACACGCCAACTCACATTCATAAACTTAATCTAGCCATTGTTGAAAAAGAAAGCCAAACCGTAATTGGCTTTTGCGGACTTGGCCCAGATGATGTCAAGCAAACAGAAGTCGAAATTTATTATGGTATTTCGGAGGCATATCGAGGGCGAGGTATTACTTCTGAAGCAACGTATGCTTTAATGGACTATGCTTTTAAAGTCATCGCTTTACCCCGAATAATTGCTGTCGTTCATTCAGAAAACTTGGCATCTATCTGTATCATTGAGAAGCTTGGGATGAGCTATGAATTTACATATAACAATCTCGATCCAACGTTGCATGATTTCGAAGGATTACTAAACTACACGATTGATGCCGAGACATTCCTTTCAAAGCACGGGTAAAGGTTGAATAGTAGTCATTTCGATAGGTTTAGTTCTAGTTGGCTGTCGTCTTTTTGATACTTACCCTTGTTCGTTCTTACCTATCCCATTATGTACCAGTTACGTTTGCAAATGCCTCACCCCTTTTAAACGAAATAGAAAAAGAGACTCCAACAAAACAGGGTTTTTCCCTATCTGTCGTTGCCTCCGGTATTTTCCGTAAAGGTTTATTATTCACCTGTTTGAAAATCTTGTCCGTTCATTAGTACACTGCAACGCCATGTAGGAAAACAAAATCTTATTTATTTTTTTCAGGATCATTTTTAATAAAATAAAAGAATTTAAGCACAACTAGTTCTTACGGATTAAATAATTTCGTAAAATAATCATCTGCAATTGCACGTTCATCTTCCAATACTAATATTGCATTCTGCCTCTCGTCACTCACTTTTAATTATTATAAGATATTCGTTATTTTTCTGTAAGATTTACAAGTTATAGTACGTTTAATTTTACCAACAGAGGAGATAAAAGCAAATGATGACAAAGAGAGTTTCTTTTATTGATGGTATGCGAGGATTTAGTTTACTTGGGATTTCGCTTGCAAATTTACTTATTTTTCAGTTTGGGATGTACGGTAAGGATGAGCTAAAAAATTTATCAACACTTGATTCAGGGGCCCTGTACTTTGTAAAAGTCTTCATTGAAGGCTCTTCTATGCCCATTTTCTCCATTTTATTTGGCTATTCTCTTATAAAATTAATAGAGTCTATCCGTAAGAAGAAAAATAGGAGTCGATGGTCAATTGTACGTCGTGCAATCGGGCTAATTGCAATCGGTTGGCTCCACTCAAGGTATTTTTGGGAAGGTGATATTTTATCGTATTATGGCATTATAATCTTTTTCTTAATTCCTTTTATTAACCGTAAAGCAAAGACATTATTTATTTGGAGCGGGATATTTTTTGTGTTTTCCACTATAAATTTACTTTTCATTCCTGTGGTGGAGCTATCGAAGAAAGAGCAGCTAAAAATGGATACTTATATTGAAGAGTCCAATGCTGTTTACGCAGATGGGAGTTACTTGGACGTTTATTATTATCGTTTAAATGACATGCCTCCTGGATTCGATGATCCTGTTGATGTAGGTATAATCCAAATATTAGCACCGTTAATGTTTATTTCTCTATTTTTACTCGGCATGGGGCTTGCGAAAAAACGCGCCTTCGAAAATATGGAAATAGAACGAAGATGGTATGCGCTTGGAGCATTGTTTGTTCCACTAGGTCTTATCTGTAAAAGTGTCAGTTTTATAGACAGCATTTTTTCTGGCATGTTACTAATTGGTGGCTCTCTATTATTGTCAATTGGCTACATCTGCTTAGCAGCCCTACTAATCAGTACTCGATTCGTACCATTCCTTTTACATGGCTTTGAAAGCGTTGGGAAACTATCGATGACGAATTATTTATTGCAAACCATTATTTGTACATTTGTATTTTACGGATACGGACTTGGTCTATATGGAAAAATAGGTGTATTTTCGGGCATTATATTCGGCATAACACTCTATAGCTTACAATGCGTGTTTAGCGTTTATTATCTAAAAAGATTTAACCGTGGACCATTTGAAAATGTACTTAGAATCTGGACGAATTGGTCCCTAGATGGGCAGATTAAACAAAAGGAGTCCGTTTAAATGAATAATGAAACAGTAAGAGAGCGCATGTTTGAGCAATTTTTTTCGCAACATGCTCTTTCAATTTGTTCATTTATCAAGTTATTAATATTGTTCTTATCAAACTGAAAATAAAAATAATTCTTGTGGACAATTTGTGGACAAGAAAATTAAGTCATATGGGCAAATAATAAAGAAGTGCGGAGCCCTGCAACCCCAACACTCCTTCCTCCCTAATACATCTTCATATATTCATCACGTTCCCAGTCGTGGACGCGTGTGCGGTATTTATTCCATTCAATTTCTTTTGCTGCTGTAAACTTCTCAAAAATATGGTCTCCCAATGCTTCATGTACGATTTGATCCATCTCTAGCTCAATTAGTGCATATTCCAGTGAGGACGGCAAGCTATCTATGCCATTCATTTCGCGATCCACACGAGTCATCTTGTAAATATTACGGTCCACTGCGTCCGGTGGTGTTAAGCCTTTCCGAATCCCATCGAGTCCAGAGGCTAAAATTACAGCCATCGCTAAGTACGGGTTTGCTGCTGGATCGACGGAACGTAGCTCAATACGTGTTGAGAGGCCACGTGCTGCGGGTATTCGAATAAGTGGTGAGCGGTTTTGAGCCGACCATGCCACATAGCAAGGTGCCTCATAGCCAGGCACTAAACGCTTATAGGAATTTACTAATGGATTGGTAACTGCTGTGAAGCCATGCACATGCTTCATAATTCCTGCCATAAAGCTGCGAGCTGTTTGGCTTAATTGCAAGTTTGCATTTGCATCGAAGAAAGCATTTTTATCCCCCTCAAAAAGTGAGAGGTTAAAGTGCATACCTGAACCGTTGACGCCGAATAATGGTTTTGGCATGAAAGTTGCGTGTAGACCATGCTGAGCTGCCACCGTTTTCACAACAAGTTTAAAAGTTTGAATGTTGTCACAAGCTTCGATGGCATTTGCGTATTTAAAATCAATTTCGTGCTGTCCAGGTGCAACCTCATGGTGGGATGCTTCAATTTCAAAGCCCATCCCCTCTAATTCTAGGACAATATCACGGCGGCAATTCTCGCCTAAATCGGTCGGTGCTAAATCGAAGTAACCTCCACTATCATTTAACTCAAGTGTTGGATGCCCTTTTTCGTCGAGCTTAAATAAGAAAAACTCTGGCTCCGGCCCTAGATTAAACGAGGTAAAACCTAATTCCTCCATCTCCTTTAGCACACGCTTAAGGTTAGAGCGCGGGTCCCCTTCAAATGGCGTTCCATCCGGTCTTGCAATGTCACAAATGAAGCGCGCCACCTTCCCTTTTTCAGCTGTCCAAGGAAAAATTACGAAAGTATCTAAATCTGGTCGTAAATACATATCTGATTCCTCGATACGCACAAAACCCTCGATTGAGGAGCCATCGAACATGACCTTATTGTCCAACGCCTTCTCTAATTGACTAACGGGTATTTCAACGTTTTTAATTGTTCCCAATATATCAGTAAATTGTAGGCGAATAAATTTCACATTCTCTTCTTTCACCAGGCGGACAATATCTTCTTTTGTATAATGTTTCATTCTTCACCACTCCGATTGTCATTTTTCCTTACATCATATTTATAACTTAATTATAAAATACACTAACCGTTGATTAAAAAGCAATAACTATGTCATGTTTTCTTACATAGTTTTTTTCGAATAGTATCATCTTTATTTTCGATATATAGATTATTGATATTTTAAAATTAAAACATACTTGCCAGGACTCTTACCTTCTACTTAAATATTGGTAATTTTCCCTTATTTTAAATCACAATCCGCAAGTAGATTATTATAAGAACTTATAAAGTCACGATATATAAGAAATAAGTAGCAGAATATGCAGTTCCCTTCTACTAAAACTAACACTAAAAATTCCATACTTTATATCACAATAGTCTTGTATAATATCTTATTTATTGGTAAATTTATAGCGAATTAGAATTTCGAAATTGCTCGTTCATTTATAGGATTACTAACAAAAAAAGCCGTATATTTTTCATGTGCAGCTAGTACTAACGATACATAAGGCGGTGACAGCAAAGAAGCATGTCAGTATTAATTATCGGAAACGTAAGTAATGATGTATTGCGAATGCAAAAGTATTTTCATCGTTTAGACATCAAAAATATTCATTGCTTTACAACAACAGAAGCGGCAACAAATTATTTATTAGACGAATTGAAAGAAGAACTCGATTTAATCATCTTGGATACAAAATTAACACTTAAAAATTGCGAGGAAATTTGTCAGCAAATTGAAGAATTACAGCGTTGGATTGATGCCCCCATTCTTCTCTCCACTACATATGAAAAAGCAATTACCATCGACAGGGTCTTCGAGGCAGGCATATTCGATTTCATTTTGAAGCCATTTGATTTCACCCATTTCAAGACAAGAATTCATGTTGCCTTAAAATATCGAGGAGAAGCTAAACTTCGCAAGCAGCAGGAAAGTAGTATACAGAAGGATTTATTTATCGCAAAAAAATTCCAAAAGAATGCACTGTCGCCATCGCTAAATCTCAAACAAATTCAAATAGATGGACTATACGTTACTTCTAATACATTAGGCGGTGACATGTATTATTGGTTTAACATCAACGACGATTTAACAGCTGTACTCCTCTATGATGCGATGGGACATGGAATCGCTGCCTCACTCGTCACTATGTCCATTAAATCGTTACTAAGAGGAATCATACCTACATTAATCGATCCTGTTGCAGTTATTCACGAACTCAACCATCAAATATATGAATTATTTTCAGATGAGGATATGGACCGTTTTTTAATGACGGCTATTTACATGCTAATTGATACAAAAAACGGCACTCTTCATTATGTCAACGCGGCTCACCCATCTGGTTTTTTATTTGGCAAGTACGGAGAGACTGTGTTCCTGCCAGCTAGTACGCCAATCTTAGGTCTTTTTCCGACTATTCAAGTCAACAAAAAAACGATCCCTTTATCTGGTTGGCATCGTATTATTCTTTATACGGATGGTTTACTTACACTCAACGAAGAGCAATTAGTAGATTTTGATTTTTTTCATTCCTATGCATCTCAAGACAATGCCTATGCCCTACTAAAATTTTCACAAAAATACGATTTATTTGAAAATGACTATAGCGATGATATAACAGTCGTTTCAGTAACGATAACATTACAAGGTAGGTGATTGAAGTTGGAATTCACGCTCAATGTAAAACCTAATATGCAGGCTATCCAATTTGTTGATCAAGTAATGGAAAATTATATGAATGTCTATAATCTTCCTTATCAAAAAGAATTACGATTTGTTGTGCATGAATTAGTGATTAATGCTGTCGAAGCCATGAATATGAACGACGCATATGCCCAAGAAAAAATTCAAGTACACGTTACCCAAACGAACGAAGAGATCAAGGTAACAGTCATGGATGAAGCAAAAGGAATCGCTGAGAATGATTGGGAAAAGGTCTTTCAATTTGATTTACACGATCTCACCTCTTCAGATCGGGGACGAGGTTTATTTTTTGTAAAAAATATGGTCGATGCTATTTGGTTTGAAAATGTAACAGAAACAAAATTTTTAGTTGGTATTTCAAAGAAAATTCATGCGTAATGTAAAATAGGAGGAATTCTAATGAAATTGACAATCCGAAAAAAAATGACCTTGCTCACATTCACTTGCATTTTACTTCTCACTTCACTTCTAGCCGGAATTAATTATTATGGCTCGAAAAAAAATCTATTAGAAAGTGCCAATACAAAACTTTTATCAGATGTTCAATTAAGCTATCAATTTTTAGATGCGAAAATACCTGGAGAATGGAAAATTGTCAACAATCAATTATACAAAGGTGATGTCAGCATGGTTGAAAATTTTGAAGTTGCTGATATAGTTGGTGAGCTAACAAACGGAAACGTCGTCTCTATTTTTCAAAACGATACCCGAATTAGTACAAATATTGTGGAATCTGGGGAACGAGCTCTCAATACAAAAGTTTCCGACGAGGTAGCTAGCGTTGTACTCGGGCAAAAAAAGCGTTTTATTGGCTCAGCGAATGTTTTAGGAAGCTTGCATCAAGCAGCCTATGACCCTATTTTAGATAGCAAAGGGGATGTTATTGGTGTATGGGCAACAGCTGTCCCGACTGCACCATATATAACTATTGCTACTAAATCAGCATTAAGTAATGTCGTAATTTCATTAGGAATTGCTATTTTAATTATTGTATGTATTAGCTGGTTTTTACAACGACAGATTATTACACCTATCAATATACTTAGTGCAAATGCCAAAGACCTTGCCAATTTAAATTTAAACGTTAAATTATTAAATCCTAAAGGAAAAGATGAAATTACTGATTTAGCACAATCCTTCAGTGATATGAAAAACCACTTAACCGAAATGATAACAATTGTAGCTGGTAGCGCCAACCAAATAGCAAGCTCTTCTCACTCATTAGCAGAATCATCACATCAAACAAGTGAGGCAGCTAGCCAAATTGCCTTAACTATGAATGAAATAGCAGTTGGTACCACTACACAATCCGATCAAGCCGAGAGAATAGTCAGTATGATGCAAAAAACGATTGATGAAGTAGCTCATAGTTTACAAAAGGCCGAGGAAACTTTAAATAACGCAGTAGATTCTACACATATTGCTCGTAAAGGGGACGAGGCTATCAATGATGCCATCAAACATTTGAGCGCGGTGACACAAACAGTCTCTTATGCTACTGACTCTATTCAAAAGCTCGGAAAGCGCTCAGAAGAAATTGGCGGTATTATCACAGTTATCACAGGCATTGCCGAGCAAACAAATCTCCTTGCCCTCAATGCAGCTATTGAAGCAGCACGAGCAGGCGATCAAGGGAAAGGCTTTGCAGTGGTAGCATCAGAGGTTCGCCAGTTAGCAGAGCAGTCTGGTTTGGCTTCAGGTCAGATAACGAACTTAATTAATGATATTCAAGCAGAAACATCTGTGACTGTTCGTACAATGGAAAGTAACTTACTTGCCGTAGAGGAGCAAGTGACGATCATTAATAAAGGGGGAAGTGCCTTAAAAGAGATTGTTGAAAAGGTAGTAAAAACCGAAGAAGGCGTTGAGCAAATGAAAGCGGCATTCGTTCTAGTAAACGACAATTCTCTAGGGGTCCAGCAAGCTGTTCAAGATATATCACGAATTATTGAAGATTCAGCAGCTGCTACTGAAGAAATTGCAGCAACATCGGAAGAACAATACGCAACTGTTGCAGAAATCACTCAAAGTTCAGACGAATTAGCTTCAATCGCCAATCAATTACAGAATGAAGTGAATAAATTCAAATTTTAGTCTTAAGAAAAAAACCAAACACGAAAAGAAAGATGGAGGCGCTATAGTATGGCTCAAAAGAAAATTTCAATGGATATTAACACAAAGGCTAATTATATTGTCATTACCTTTACTGGTGATTTGGAATATGGGCTAATCGAGGATATTAAAAAAGATCTTCAGGCTCTAAAATTAGAAACAATGCATGGATACATTATCGATATGCAAAAAGTAACGAATGTTGATAGTACAGGCTTTGGCATGATTGTCAATTTCGCCAAGAAAGTATCGATAAAAGAAAAAAGAATTGCCATCATTGTCGTTGATGACTTTATTCGTAACTTATTTGCTATTTCTCAATGTGACAAAATCTTTCCGATTGCACAAAGCGAGGATGAAGCCAAACAGATCATTAAAGAAGGCTGGTCTGGCGAATTATCGCTAAGTGAGTATTAATCTTTTTCAAACCAAAAATGCAGGGCGTATTCAACTTATTGAGTACGCTCTGCATTTTTAATTTAATATTGCAACAGCATGTTTAACATGACAACCACAATGACAATCGGAACGACAATGAGCATTAGCAAGCGGTATGTCATAAAATACCCTTGTCCCATTTGACTGCCCATCAGTAATTCTTTTTTCACAAATTCCTTATCAACCACATAGGCAATAAAAATCGCAATTAATAAGTTGCCTAATGGCAGCATTAAATTCGATACTAAAAAGTCTGTCGCATCAAAAATTGTTTTTCCAAAAATCGATACATCTGCTAAAAGACTCGAAGATAAAGCTGATGGAATTGCAGCTATAAATACAACCACACCGAGTAACAACGTCAATGAAGTACGTGACATATGCCATTTCTCAATCAATGCCGCAACGATTATTTCATATAAACTAAAGGACGATGTTAGCGTAGCAAATAAAAACAGCAATAAAAATATCGCTAAAAATACTTCACCGAACGGCATTTGACTAAAGGCTGTTGGCAACACCATAAATAATAATCCTGGTCCTGATGCTGGCTCTAAATCGAAGGCAAAAACAACAGGAAAAATCGCGAGTCCGGCAAAAAATGACACGAGCACAGTCAGTATAACAACAGACCCCGCTGAATTGGGTAGGCTCACATCCTTTTTCAAATATGAGCTATACGTCACAAGACATGAAAATCCGACGGCTAAGCCAAAGAATGATTGACCTAAAGCCTCTAGGAGCGCCTTCCCTGTAATATGTGAAAAGTCCGGCCACAAGAAGAATTTAACACCCTCCATCGCCCCATCTAACGTTAACGCACGCACGACAAGTACAATAAACATTACAAATAATAATGGCATCATCCACTTATTTGCTTTTTCAATTCCATTTTGCACACCGAGTGAAATGACCAGTACATTTACCAGCGTAAACAACCCTAAACCGAGCAATGTTATCCAAGGCGTACCAATAATCTTCCCAAATAGCTCACTCGGATTAAGTGTAGGTTCAATAACTGCCCCCGACACACCAAGGCCGCTATAAATAAAAATCCAGCCCCCTACTACACTATAAAAAGTTAATAGCAGAAAACAACCAAGCACACCCATACGGCCAATCCATGCCCAGCCTCGCTTCTTTGGTACCACTTTTTTATACGCCGTTACAGCCTCTGACTGTGTACCACGCCCTAATATATATTCCGATAAAAGCATCGGCAAACCAATTAACAATGTAAATAGCACAAAAATAAGGAAAAATGCACCACCGCCACTTTGACCTGTGACATACGGCAACTTCCAGATTGCACCTAGCCCAATTGCCGCCCCTGCCGATGCTAAAATAAACCCTAACTTACTGGACCACTGTCCGTTCTTTTGACTCATCTCTTCAAACTCCTCAACATTCTAAACTCACACTTATTGTACATGAAATTAAGATTTACGACTAGACAATGTAAAGTCGGTCAGCAAATTATCCATTGTTTTGCACTGTTTTCCGTCTTTTCGAGCATTTTATCTGTTACATCTAGCGCCCTATCCATCACTTTGGACTTTTTATCCGTCACTTTAGCCCTTTTAACCGTCACTTTTCACTTTCTATCCGCCGCTTCTCCCTTCTATCCGTCACGCCCACACAGCCTATAAAAAAACCTCGAGCATCTACATACTCGAGGTTGAATCTATTATTTTGGTAAATACATTTGACGTTGACGTTCAATCCATTTACGCATTGTTGTAAATAGTAATGCCATAATTGCGGTTAATAAAATACCTTTTACAATGTTAAACGGTAAAATTCCTGCTACAATCATTGTATATAGAGAATCTCCAACGACTGGCTCCATGCCTAAGAAGTAAGTATACATTGGTAAAAATACGGCATAGTTTAGAAGACTCATCCCTACTGCCATTACAATTGTTCCAGCAACTAAACCTCCGACAAGACCTGTAACTGTTTTAAAACGATTAAAGATAAACGTTACTGGCAATATAAATAGAATGCCTGTCGCAAAGTTTGCAAGATGACCAACCGGTACTCCTGTTGGTGTGCCCGAGAAAATCCAATCTAGTACATTTTTAAATAATTCTACTAAAATACCCGCTACCGGTCCCATTGTGATCGCTGCAATAAGCGCAGGCATATCACTGAAATCCACTTCTAGAAACGCTGGAAATGGTGGAATTGGAAAATTAAAAAGCATTAGTAAAAACGAAATACTACTCAGCATACCAATCGTAATAAACGATTGAAGTTTTACATTTTTCTTCATTGTAAAGCTCTCTCCTCTTTGCTGATTCAATCTCGCAAGAAGAAAGGCAACGATGCTATCAATTCCTGTTCACGAAAAAACCCCTATGCATAACTAGCATAAGGGAGAATAGGCAAGGTTAAAAAACGCCATTATTAGCTATTTGTTTGCGCCCTTTGTGCAGAATCCCACACTGAAAAAACGCTCGTATATAGCTAAAATTCGCAACACCGAATGACGATCGTACCTCCATCTTCTCCCATCCAGACTATAACTGTCGGCCTTGGAATCACACCAAGTCAGCCATGCAAAAAAAAGATTTGCACAGGTCGCGGGCTGAAGAATGTTGGAGTAAATCATTCGAGCTACTGTAGTTTTATGCTACAATAGCGATTTACCATTCTATTACCGCCGGTCGGGATTTTCACCCTGCCCCGAAGATGAATCAATATTATTTTATCTTACAGCTTTACTATAATGAATTATTAACAAAAAGTAAATACTTCTGCTTAAAAAATCCGATTAAGTTTGTATGTATTAAGGCAGTGCGTTGTCGATAGGCTAACATCTTGTGTTTTCCCACCCCACCGTTTTCAATATTTTATCCTTTGGCATAAAAAACAGCTACCCATTCTTGGATAGCTGTTCAGTCATTACTGCATATACTGTTTATTTGCTCCGACAGGCATTGGTAAGTACTTTGTTAAATCAAATCCCTCCCAACTATCCTGTACAACATTATCTAAGCGCAATTTTTTATCGAAGCTCGCAGCAGTTAGCATCATCGCCTCAACTAATTGCGTCGCACGAAGTGCATCCAGTGTCGTTAGATCAAGTGGCGCATCAAAAGTTACGACGACACCATCCGCTTCTTCCTTCACAGTGTAAGTCACATTTTCTGGTACTGCTGGCACATAGACATCATCGTTTTTTTGACGCATCCCCGTGAGTGCCTCTGTTACAGTTGAATACGTTTTACGGAAGTCTGGCGCTAAATATTGCGTTCCGTTTGTTTCCGTATATAAATAATAATTATAATGCTCTTTTTGCGTCAATGTCATTGGCTCACTCGATTCACCAGCTTGCGAGAACTCATATGCCGTGCCATCTGCATTTTCAAAAGCAATTTCCTTATAATCAGAATCTGAGAATGTATCCTTCAAAGACCTTAAATATTTACTTACCGATGCAGAAGCGATATCGTAATCATTTTTTTCGGGTAATACATGCACAAGCGTATCACCTTGTTCTTTTAACTCACCCTTGTAAGGATGGTAGTTTTTAAAGCCGTTTGCTTCCTCATCAATTTGTGGTGCGTATTTTTCATACATTTGTAAAGATGTTGGCTTTTCCTTGCCAAAATCAGCGGCAACGCGCTCATTCGGAATAATATACGTCATGGGCACACTCTCCGCTGCTTTTCCACCAGCTAAACCAATACGGAAGACGACAGCATCTGTTAAATCTTCTTCGTAAACGGATGTACGGAGTGACATCATCCGAGTATGTTCGGCAACGATACTGGAATCCATTACATTGTCGTTACTTTCAACATCTTTTGGAGCTTGGTCAGCTTGCATGGTAGAGAACGGTGCACTATCAGGAGTTGCCTGATTATTAGTCGATTCATTATTGTTAACAAACACGTACCCCGCTATTAAAGTCAGGACAAAAACAGCCGCAACACTCATAAATATAGGCATTTTTCTATTTTTACGTTTTTTAATGGGCAAATCATTGCTCGCTACTTGTATAGGTTCATGCTGTTGATTTGGCCCTTGCGTTGTTATTTGAGTCTCAATTGGTTCTTGCACGGCTTCTTGAAGATGGATATTATCCTGCAAGCGTGCATCTGCCAGCAAACGTTTCAACACTTCGTCTTTCGAACGGTGGTCAGAAAGCTTAGGGGCATTGTTCAATACATTGTCAAGTTGGTCATCGTCAAACTGTTTATGAGTCATTGCCGTTTCGCCTCCTGTTCACTAACCGGTTGTAACTGTTGTCTTAAAAACTTAATAGCACGATGCTGGGTCGTTTTTACCTTTGCCTCTGTCCAATCTAATATTTGCGCTGTTTCAGCAATGGATAAGTCTTGAAAGAAGCGCATAATAATGACCATTTTTTGATCGCCCGTACAGTTTTCAAGTGCTGACTCTACCTGCAAAAATTCATCACTGGCCTGTAGCATTTCTTCCGGTGATGGTGTGGTTGAATGTAGCTGTTCCGTTTCCCAGTCAAAAAAATCAAGTGAATGTTTTTGCCGTACTGCCTGCTTTCTAAAATGGTCGATAGCGACGTTTTTTGCAATAGCAAATAGCCATGTTTTCTCACTACTATTCCCTGCAAAATTGTCATATGAGCGCAACACACGAACGTACACCTCATGCGCTAAATCTTCAGCAAGTGTACGGTTTTTCACTAAATAAATAAGGAACTGGAACACGTCTTGATGGTATGCATCGTATAGTCGATGGAACACGGAGTCATTCAAAGCACTCCACCCCCGTTCTTATAGTATTTGTCGTCTAACTTTCACAGAAGTTACACTTCATCTATCTCTATATTGCCATTTTGTTTTTTCACTATAATAAACTATTAGTAGCTGCCGTTGCGCACAAATCTATGTGCTGTTTCTTTGTTTTCCATTCCACAGTGAAAAGTTAATCGAATGGTAAATAAAAAGTAAAAGTCGTACCTTCTTTTAATACACTATCAACCATAATATTTCCTGAATGTGCCTTGACAATATTTCTAGCTATAGCGAGCCCAAGGCCTGTGCCCCCTTTTGAACGTGTACGTGCCTTATCTGCCTTATAGAAACGTTCAAAGACATACGGTAAGTCATCCTGAGGAATACCATGTCCTGTATCCTGTACAGAAATTTTGGCAAAGGTTGGCTCTTTCTCCACTTTCACTGTTACTGATCCCTCATCCGTATGACGCAGTGCATTATCAACTAAATTGGTTAACACTTGCTCAATGCGGTCCTCATCTATGCTAATAATGGCATCATCATTAAATTCACTATCAAAAATTAGTTGAACATGCTTTTCCTTTGCGACTTGCGCAAATTTTTGCGTTATACGCTCAAATGTCGAGTTGATGGGTAGCTCATCTTTGTAGAGCGCCATATGTCCAGATTCCATACGCGCAAGGTCCAATAAGTCTGTAACTAGACGTCCCATCCGCTTTGATTCATCGTAAATAATCTTTGTCATTTCATTGCGTTCTTCTTGATCTTGAATAAAATCATCCATTAAGGCTTCAGAGTAGCCCTGAAGCATCGCAATCGGCGTGCGTAACTCATGTGACACATTGGCAATAAAATCTGATCGCAGCTTTTCTAGACGATGCTGCTCTGTCATATCACGAATAACTGCCACCGCCCCACGTATCAATTCCCCACTATAGAGCGGGCTAATCGTAAACGTGTAATAATTCCCATCCATTTCAATTTCCTCTTCAAGCTTATCTTCAAACATCAGTACATGATCGAGCATATGATACAATTCAGGTGGAATAGGCTTTGCACTTTGTGAACCCTTATTGATAAACCATTTTTGCATTAAACGCTCAGCAGGTGGATTGCTCAGTAATATTGTACGATCACGATTAAACGTAATAACGGCATCCGTCATCGAAGTCAGAATATTGGACAATTGTTCATTTTCTTGATTGATGACCTCTAAATTGTGTTTCAACTGGCGGCCCATTTGGTTAAAAGCAACGGCGAGCTGACCAATTTCGTCATTTTGTGTGGTAGGCATTTTCGCTTCGAAGTTTCCTTTGGAGATTTCAAAGGCCAATTCACGCATTTTACGCAATGGCGAAGTAATACGTGAAGATAGGAAAAATGCAAAGAATGTCGTTAAGACAAAGGCTATAAATGCCGCTAAAAAGACAATTTTCGTCGTCTCTTTCGATGTTTTATGTAGTGCATCCGGACTTTGATAAATAAAGACTGCACCGTGTACTTCATTTTCCACATTTAGAGGGAAGCCGAGCACGACATACGACTCCATTTTATCTTTGTCTGTTGAGGATGGCATCATCATTTCCTTAATGACAGGTTCATCTGATTGAAAAATTTCATGGAAAGTTTTGTTGGCTAATATCGTATCTTGAATTTCTTTTTTGTTGACGCCCTCTTGCATAGCAAATGATACTTCGACATGATTGATTGCAATGAGTGCATTCGTGCTATCTGGTAAAATATCTGTTAATAATTCCGAAGTCGTTTCAGCTGTTTCATTATCATCCACTATACTCGCGACTGTTGCAGCAGTTTGACGAAGTGAAATCTCTGCTTGCTGCATATGATAGTTTTGAAGAAATTCAAGCATTAAAACCGTGAAAACAAATAATACAAATGAAACGAGAAGCAATATGGTTACCCATAGCTTCCCGACAACACTATTCCATATTCTATTCATTGACAACCTCAAATTTGTAACCAACGCCCCAAACTGTGACAATCATTTTCGCAGCGTTTTCTGATACACGATTGAGCTTTTCACGTAAACGTTTTACATGTGTATCAACTGTACGTAGGTCCCCAAAGAAATCATAATGCCAAACTTCTTTAAGTAATTGTTCACGGTCAAATACTTTGTCTGGAGATTTTGCTAGGAAATACAGTAGTTCATACTCTTTTGGTGTTAAGTTTACTTCGATGCCCTCTGCCGTTACACGGTGAGCATCATGATCGATCATTAAGTGTTGGAATACAACTAAATCTTTTGAAGTAGATGCACTCGTCGTCGGTGAGAATGCTTGTGAGCGGCGTAAAATTGCCTTCACACGTAGAACAACCTCACGAGGACTAAATGGTTTTACAATATAATCATCTGCACCAAGCTCGAAACCTTGCACTCGATTCGCTTCCTCGCCCTTGGCAGTTAATAAGATAATTGGGGTTGCAGCACGCTCTCGGATTTCTGCACACACTTCAAGCCCGTCTTTTTCAGGCATCATAATATCAAGTAAAATACAGTGATACTCTTTCTCTAAAGATTTCTCGATCGCTTCTTCACCATTCTCTGCTTCGTCAACTTGGTATCCTTCACGCTCTAAATACATTTTTAATAAGCGGCGAATACGATCCTCGTCGTCTACTACTAATACTGAAATATTTTCTGACACTGTCACGATCCCTCTCTTCCAATCTTTCTCTACCCTCTATTGTACATGGTACTTTACGTCTTGAAAAGAAAAGAAAGCCCTTTCGCTGCGGCGAAAAGGCTTTTCGTTTCCCGTTTACGCGTAGGAGTGTAAACCTGCAAGAATTAGGTTAACAGCAATGAGGTTAAATAGAATAATACCGAAACCAATTAATGCTAACCAGGCAGATCTTTCACCTTCCCAGCCTTTTGATAGGCGTAGGTGTAGGAATGCTGCATAGAATAGCCATGTAATAAGCGCCCACACTTCTTTTGGGTCCCAACCCCAGAAGCGACTCCACGCAATTTGCGCCCAAATCATCGCAAAGATTAATGCACCTAATGTGAAGACTGGGAAACCAATTAATACCGAGCGGTAACCGATTTCATCTAGTAGTTGTAAGTTTACTCGTTTGACAAGCGGTTGGAATATTGCACTAATTCGACGACGTGCAATTAAGCGAATCAATAAGTATAGAATTAAACCTACTAACAATGACCAAACAACCGTTGTTAATTTTTTTGCATTGATAATGCCATGCATTTCCACGAATGGCGACATACCGTGTTCTTCTACTGCCTTAAATTCATTCATGCCAAAAATTGGTGGCATATTGTAGGTAATTTGACGATCCTTACCTTCTTTATCTACATAAGTGTACGTTGATTCATAATCCATAGCACTAAATATCGTTGTGACAAGCACAAAGCCAACAACAACGATGATGCCAAACATGACCGCTTCAAGCCAGAAGCGTTGCTTTGAAGGTTTTTTCACATCAACCACTTTTAATAAATATATAAGCCCTGCCACCGCACTGATTGCTAGTATCGATTGTCCTAAAGCGGCAGTAATTACGTGAATTGTTAACCAGTGACTTTGCAATGACGGTACTAGTGGACTAACTTCATTCGGGAACATCGCTGCGTAAGCAATGATTAACAATGCTACAGGTAATGCCACCAAACCAAGAGCCGTCATACGATAAATAAAGTATATTAAAATGAATGCTGCCACGATGAACATTCCGAAGGCAGTCGTAAATTCAAACATATTACTTACAGGCGCATGCCCTGTATGAATCCAACGTGTAATAAAATAGCTAAGCTGTGCAAGGAATCCAAGTATTGTTACGACTATCGCGAGCTTGCCCCATTTATCAGTGTTATTGCCTGTCGCATTCGATTGTTTAATCGCACCACCGAACAGTAATGTTGCCACTAGATAGGCTATAAATGCAACAAATAATAGATTTCCACTTAAGTCAATCAAACTCATAAGGTGTTGTCACCTTCCTTTTCATTAATGCCACTATCTGTGGACTGTTCGCCTTCTTCTGTCTTCTCTAACTGATCTATATATTGCGGTAGACCAGCAAAGGCAGTCACGGCATCTAAATCTTTTTTCATGCTAAACATATTTTTGTTTACATGCGCAGCCATTACCACACGACCATCAGGTTCTACTTGTAGCCATAGACGTCGGTGATTCCAATAAGACCCAATAGCTACACCAATCATGAAAATAATTCCACCAACAAATAAAATAGGAATTGTGCGGTCTTTACGAACTGTAAATCCAGACATATCACGTGTTTCCACACTTACAAATTTCATTTTGTATTGGTTTTCACCAAGTGGCTCGATTGTATTTTTTATCTCAACAAAGCTTGTTTCGCCCTCTGGTGTTTCTGGTGTCGTCATATCAAATAAAAATGCCGGATTATTTGGAACGGACGTTGCCGTTTGTGGTACACCATCTTCAAACCCAGAGAAGTCTGGTGTGTAGAGAAGTAGTTTTACAGATACACCATTTCCTAAATCATACTCTTTTTTAGGATTGGTTAAATCAATTTCTACAGTACCAAATGATTGCTCAGTTGCTTTATTTATTAATTGAAAATTCATTTGCTTCAATTCGTTGAGACGATAGTCCATTTGGTAGACAGCAAACCCTTCTTCTTTTAATGGGTGATTGACACGAATCGAATAATCTCTTACTTTTTCAAGATTTTCTGTATCGCCAGCAATCGCGTTTTCATGTTGTTTGTATAATGTAATATCTGTTTGGAAGTTTTTCGCAACAACATTCACGCCTTGCTTAAGCTGTTCACCTTGTGGTGTATTATCATGTGTTTCTAAAATAAAATCACGATTTTCAATAAAATAACCGTCCATGCCAGTAACTGCACGTGTTTCACCTTCACGAACCCATATCGATTCATCGACATAGAAACCAGGGACTAAACGTAGCATAACCCCGCCTAAAAAGAGAATTAGGCCGACATGGTTTATGTACGGACCGTAACGAGAAAAACGACCTTTTTCTGCAAGAAGTGCACTGCCATCTCGTCGAACATTATATTTCATCTCGGTCATTTTCTTTTCAACCTTATCAAGCGTGTCTGCTGCGCTTGCTGTTACTTGTCCCTCTGCAACAATACGCTGACGCTTCATGAAACTTTCATGGCGTTTGACACGTTGATTTTTTAATGACTTATAAAGTGGTAATCCACGGTCTAGACTGGCAATAATAATGGATACGCCAAGCATCCCAACCAAAATTTGGAACCACCAAGAGCTATATAAATCAGAAAGCCCTAATGCATAATAAACTTTACCGAATATTCCATATACGTCTTCGTAATAAGCCTCTTTGTTCACGTCCGAGGCATTTACGTAAAACTCTTGCGGTAGTAATGTTCCGATTGAAGCAGCAATCAATGTGATAATAATTAACGATATCCCAACTTTTACACTTGAGAAGAAATTCCAAATCTTATCAACAATCGATTTGTTGTAAGTTTTAGAGCGAATAGCGGTACCATCATATCGCATGTCGACCACTTTATTTTGCTTTTCTTCTTCAGTTAAAGGACGACCACATTTTTCACATAGCTTCGTGCCGTATGGGTTACTATGACCACAAGCACAAGTGATATTTTCCATCGTCATTTACTCCTTATTCTGGCTTTACTAATTCCATGTAAGAAGCGATATTCGCCTCCGACATTTCACCTGTAATAATTTTTGCTACCTTACCTTCTGGATCAATCATAATGGTAGCTGGTAAATTTCCGACGTTATACGCAGTCATAACGCTCTTCGTTTTGTCGATAACTACTGGAAATGATAATTCATATTTATCAACAAAGCTTTGCACTTCGAAATCTGTTTGTGCAATGTTCACAGCTAACGTTTGTACACCTTGATCTTTATAGATTTGGTATTGGTTGTCCATTGCAGGCATCTCCTTTTCACAAGGCTTACACCAAGTTCCCCAGAAGTTCAAAAATACCCCCTGTCCTCTATAATCAGACAGTTTATGTTTTTCACCGTTTAAATCTACTAACGTGAAGTCTGGTGCTTCAGAGCCAACTGCTACTAACTCTACTTTCTCCTTTGTTGCCGTTCCGTATACTGTGTAACCAATCGCTAGCGCTAAAATTACTAAAATAACTGTTCGTGTTACGAGACGTTTCTTCTTTTTCTCCAAGTTAATAACCTCCCTCTTAATTACCCCTCGGAGTAATTTCCGCCGACGCTCTTGCTTTCACACTGAAAAACACGCGTCCACATTATAAATTACGTACCTACCGATTCGCTTTCGGTCTTAAAGAATTACTGCTGCCACTATTTTTAGCAAAAAAAATATCTGTGACAGCTGCGAGGATTTAATTTTATTCAGCATTGATGCTGGACGAAATTAAATAAGGTGTACTATTCTCACCTATTATAGCAAAATGATACAAATTAGCTTAGCTATTTATTATGAATGATTTATGAACGTTTTCACCACAAAGAAAGTGAAAAACACACTATACGTATAGCGGTATGTTCACTTTCTTCATCAAATGTTCATTTAGCCGAGCTGTCCAGTTTCAGCTAACACACGTAGTTGCTTCACTTCATGCTTGGACAATTCACGGTATTCTCCTGGTGTTAGGGCATAAAGATCTAAAAAGGCAAAGCGCTCACGTTTCAGCTTGACAACAGGTGTACCGATTGCCTCGAACATGCGACGTACTTGGCGGTTACGCCCTTCATGAATAGTAATTTCACAAATTGCCTTACCCGCTTGCTCGTCAAAAGATGTCATACTCACTTTCGCTGGCGCTGTTTTGCCATCCTCTAACTGAATACCACGCTGTAGCTTTTTTAAGCCTTCGATTGTTGGCACACCTTTGACACGTGCAATGTACGTTTTGTCAATTTTAAACTTAGGATGTGTCAACATATAGGAAAATTCACCATCATTTGTCAATAGCAATAACCCAGATGTATCATAATCAAGACGTCCTACTGGAAAAATACGTTGCGGAATATGCTTAAATAAATCTGTGACAGTTTTGCGTCCTTTATCGTCCGTCACAGCTGAAATCGTACCGCGTGGTTTATAGAGTAAATAATATACTTTATCCTCTTTTTCAAGTTTTACGCCTTCAACCTCAATTGTATCTGAGTTAGCCACCTTTGTGCCAAGCTCACGTACCACAACACCGTTGACCTTTACTTTACCTTCTACTATCAATTGCTCCGCTTTACGCCTTGATGCAACACCTGCATAAGCAATGACCTTTTGTAATCTTTCCATTGTTTCACCTCTAGTTTAAATTCACCTTGGCATCCGCCAAAAACCTTCACTTTCATTCATATAAAGCATAAGGTTATTTTTCCCGTTAATCTGTGAAAATTATGTCATACTTTTGTTCATTATTAAAGGAAAACTAATTATACACAAGTAATACGAGTATTCGAAATTGTTTATCATTTACTGGTTTCTCTCTAATTTGTAGTTGACGTTGATCTATATTCCCCTTGTTTTTCCATTTATATCGAAAGATGCTTTAACACATTGCTGTCGTAAATAGGCTAATTTTTATTGTGAAAAGCACCGTTAAAAAATGAATGGCCTGCGAAATAGCATTCACTGCAAAAAAGCCACCACTATGGTAACTGTTCAAGATTATTCATTTTGGAGCAAATTTATTTTCAATGAGGGTGCCATTACGCTTGAGAGGAATTAAAAAAACAGCGCATCGCTTTTAACGATCCGCTGATTCTACAATTACAGGAGTTGCATAAATACGTTCTTCGCCGATAAAAATGGAAAGTACAGCTTCCTTGCGTTTTCTAGAAACCTGTAGCACTTGCCTTACTGCCGCTTTTTCCTCTTTGTTTAACTGCAAACGAATCGGTTGCTCTAAACGAATGGCCAGTTTATCGTTCACATTATATTTGCCCTTCTTCACAACCGTCTCCATGTTGTAATTTTGCCACACTGAATTGGCTAAACCTCGGTGTATATTCCAGTCATCCGATTCATTTAATGTGACAACGATACAGGTTTGCCCGTCCTTTTGAAAGGCGGTTGCGAGTGTGCGTCCTGCTACCTTTGTAAAGCCAGTCTTTCCTGCAAAGGCAGAACCTGTTGCAGATTTCAATGAACTGACAGGCTGCTCTGCCTTCTCATCTATTTCAGTTGCAACCCCTGAACCTTCTCGTAGTAACCGATGTTTATTTTCCCACAACATGCCATTTACTGTATTTGCTCGATATAAGACCGTTGAAGCAATCTTTTCAAAGGTTTTATTTTGAAGTGCAACCCGTAACATTTCAGCCGTATCCCTCGCAGATGATAAATGCTGGTCATGATGTAAACCAGACGGATTCATAAAAACTGTATTTGTGAGACCGGCAATCAGAGCTCGTTCGTTCATTAAACGTACAAATCCTTCAACAGATCCACCTACGTGCTCAGCTAATGCAGTTGCCGCATCATTGCCTGAACGTAACATTAAACCATATAACAGTGTTTCTACAGTAACTGTTTCACCTGCCTGCAAGTAAATGGATGATCCCTCAGCCATCGCAGCGTTCGGTGATATTACCACCTCATCTTGAAGGTCACTATTTTCAATAGCGACAAGTGCCGTCCAAATTTTTGTTAAGCTTGCGATTGGCAGTCGTGCATCACTATTTACACCTTTTAAAACACGACCAGTATCACCATCCAAGACGACATGTCCGCTACCACCTCTTGCCAAACCGGTTGCCGGAAACATCAAAAACCCAACTAACAACATCAACACCATAAGACGTACTAACCGAAGCAACGAGCCACTCCTTATTAAATGATTTGAAATTATTGGTTCTTATTTTCAGTTTAAATCAAAGCACATCTACCTGAGGTCGTATAGAATTTCGTATGAAAGTCAAAGAACTTACACTCGCTTTGGGTGCTCCACACAAAAGATCATTTCCTCATAACAACTATTTTTGTGGTCAACGCTTGTAGAAGATAACGGAGCACTATGCCTTTTTTCTAACGTTACTTTACGCCACTAAATGTTTCTTGGAATTTTGTCATAAATAAATCGGTTTCTTGCTCTGTTTCACCTTGTTCCTCCTCAGGTAAAGGAGGCATTTCTTCAATACTATTTAAACCAAAGTAGTTTAAGAACTCTTTTGTTGTGCCATATAAAATGGCACGTCCTGTTCCTTCTGAACGGCCGACCTCTTTGACAAGCCCTCTTGAGGCCAGTGTTTGCAATGGTCGCTCACATTTCACGCCGCGTAAATCCTCAATAGCAACGCGTGGGATTGGTTGCTTATATGCCACAATAGCCAATACCTCGAGTGAGGCCTGGGATAATGATTGCGCTGTTGGATTCTCTACTAATCTTTGAATTGTATCAGCTAGCTCATGCTTTGTCGTTAACTGATACACCCCTGCAATTTCTTTTATGGTAATGCCTCTAGCCGAATCTTCGTCGTATGTTGTACGCAGTGATTCCATTGTTTGTGCAACAAATTCTTCTGCCTCACTCAATAGTTGCGCTAATTGCTTTATAGTTAAGCCATCATCTCCAACGACAAATAATAAAGCTTCTATTCTACTTTGTAGTATCATTGTTTTCTTCATCATCCCATTCCTCCTTCTGTAATGTGACCATTAGTTCTTCAAAATTACCGTCCTGCTGTACGATGACCACTTGGCGTTTCATCAGCTCTAGTAAGGATAAAAACGTCAAAATAAGCGTTGGCTTATCTTCATAAGGGAAAAGCTCGAAAAATGACGCACGTCCACCTGTCGAACGTAATGAATGAACAACAGAACGCATTTGATCCCTCACTGAACGCTCTTGCCTAGCAACAGTCGTCTTTAGTGGCTTTTTTAATTTTTTTCTGCGCATCAGCTTTTGAAAAGCCCCGAGCATATCATAAATATTGACGTTCAAATCAAATAACGCCATTTGCTCATCTGAAGCTAATCCAGATAAGTCTGCTGGTGGTCGCGTAAACACCTGTGCCCGATCGGACTCAAGCTCTTGCAAGTTACTTGCCGCCTCTTTGTATTTCTTATATTCTATTAATCGTTGTACAAGTTCTTCACGAGGGTCAGGTCCGTCAACTTCTAAATCGGCATCCTCTAGCTCTCCTTCATGAATCGGTAATAACATACGGCTTTTAATGGCCAACAGCGTTGCGGCCATCACTAAGTACTCACTCGCCTCATTTAACTCTAGTACCTGCATAGCATGTATATGGTCGATATATTGTTGTGTAATTTCAGCCATTGGAATATCATAGATATCAATTTCCAATCTGTGAATTAAATGCAATAATAAATCAAGAGGCCCTGAAAAGGCTTCTAATTTTACTTCATAAGACATTGTTTACCACCCTGACATTCTTTCAATTACGCCTCCATTTAGTTGTCGTCCTTGCGGAGCAAAAACAACTACGACATCAGTTGGAAGCTTCAATTTTATGCAATACGTGCCTAAAAACCAACTGCATAAAGTTAAGTTCACGTTTTAGTATAGTGGAAAGGAGTTCAAAATGCATCCACAGCATCATACTTTATTTATCGATTACTGTGCCTATTTCAATGGCAATGGGGATTATTTCGAATGCCACGAAGTGTTAGAGGAGTATTGGAAAGACATTGCTCCAGGTGATAAAAACCATCCACTTGTTGGTTATGTACAGCTCGCAACTGGTCTCTATCATTGGCGACGTGGCAACTTTACTGGCGCAGTTCGAATCCTGCAAAAATCATTGCATAATCTTCAGGACAATGTTGGTCATATTTTTGTTACTGAAATTGACTATGAAAAGCTTCTCACACTACTAAAGGAAACAATCGCTACTATTCAAAAGGGCAAGTCCTTTCAAGCTTTTCAACTACCGATCAGCCCAACATTGCAAGAACTAACCGTTGTACGTATACAACTTTTACCGTCAAATAATCACGACTATCTTCTTCATAAACATATGCTACGTGATCGCTCACATATTCTTGCTGAGCGACAAGAAAGTAAACAAAGAAAAAGCAGACGTTAATGCTCGTCTGCTCAGACTGTAGACAAACTCAATTTTTTGAGTAGTTTGTCTACATTTTTTTGTTTTCAAATACAAGTATCTATATGAAGCAGTTGCTTTCCGCTACGGCGGACGCTTTTCGCGGGCAACGGCTTCAGTCTCCTCGTCGCTACGCTCCTGCGGGGCCTTCAGCGCATGCGATTCCCGCAGAAGTCGCCGCCTGCGCTCCAACTACAAGTGACCCTCTATAAATGATTGAGATGATGGATAGGAGGACGAACAACTGCTATTGATTTTACTATTTTATATCCATTAGTAGCATCTCAGATCTCGAAAATACCTAATGTTTACAGTCTTTTTTCTTTTAAAATAGAAGTGTCTTTATGAAGCTGTTGCTTTCCGCTACGGCGGACGCTTTTCGCGGGCACGGCTTCAGTCTCCTCGTCGCTTCGCTCCTGCGTGGCCTTCAACGTATGCGATTCAATCAACTAGTGTACGTCTATCGGTAAAAATTATGAACGTCGCTTTCAAGACTCAGCTAGATTTTCTATCGCATCTTAAAAGAAATTGCTGATTAAGGATTATTGAGCGCTGACCATGTCTTTATTGATTCGACACATGTGAAAGCGCGTGCGAACAAGCGTCAATTTGAAAAGAAAATCGTGCGTAAGGAAACGCGTACATATGAGGCAAAACGTCAAGAAGAGCTGAATCAAGACCGAGTGGACCATGGAAAGAAACCTTTTTCACCAGAGCCGATTGAAAAAGAAGAAATGAAAGAAATTAAGGTGAGTACGTTGGACAACCTTTCGAAGGATTTACAAAATTGTCCATTCAGGCGATGCTTACTTTAGCTGCCATGAGTTGGAAGAAGTTAGCTAATTGGACATGCTTGCTGTAGCATACTACTCTTGTTAATAGGGGTTATTTGTAACGAATATTTCTGATAAAAATTTCAAAAGGTATTCGGAATGTGATCATTCCCGAATACCTTTTGTCGTCAATCTGAGCAGACGTTAACACTCGTCTGCTTTTTCATCATTACATTGTATACATTTTTGAACAAATTCACGTGTTTCATCAGTTGCGCGCACATTTGCGTATTGGCCAAGTTCTGCCACTTCTTGTAGCATTTCCTTCGCTACGCCCTCTCCTCTGTAAGAAGGGATTACGGAAACATGTTGAACTGTTGCTGTATCATTGTCTGTTACAAGACCAACGATCCCCACATATTCTTCATTTTTTTTCCATAAATATAACACCCAATTATCATTATTTTCATAAGATTGGATTGTCTCAGTGAGCTTTTTTATGTCTTTTTCGTTAGGCATAAACGAGAGTAGCCCCATCGCTATTTTCTCGAAAGCTTTTTTATATCGAATTAACATATTTGTCTATTCCCTCTTTTTCTAGCTGTACATAATCTTTGACTATCCTACACGATTTGTACTTTTACCGCAAGTCAATTTCTGTCTTACGAACCAGGTCCGAGAATACCTTTTGAAGCTAACACCCAATAAACAACGCCCCACAACAAAATAAAAGTTGAAATGGACGCAAGTAATACCCATTTATTTTTTCTCAAATTCTACTCACCCTTTTTTAACGTTAGCGGGAGGTCGTTTTGTACAATATCTTCATAACTTTCACGTTTAATCGCTAATTGGTGCTTGCCATTTTCAGCAAATACCACCGCTGGACGTGGAACACGATTGTAGTTACTCGCCATTGAGTATCCATACGCGCCTGTACAGAAGATTGCTAGTACATCGCCAGAAGCTGCATCTTGAAGTTTTGCATCGATGATTAATTTATCGCCTGATTCACATAGCTTCCCAGCAACTGTGTACGTCTCACTTTTCGGTTCATGTGCTTTACTGGCAATAACTGCCTCGTACTTTGCATCATATAGCGCTGGACGAATATTGTCACTCATCCCGCCATCGACCGCAATATACTTGCGCACATCTGGTACTGTTTTTTGTGAACCGATTGTATAAAGTGATGTCCCTGCGTCGCCAACAAGTGAACGACCTGGCTCAATCCAAATTTCAGGCATAGTTAGACCAAGTACAGTTGCTTTGTTTTTTACAACTGTAATCATATCCTCTACATATACTTGTGGCTCAAGCGGTGCATCTTCCTCTGTGTAACGAATACCAAAGCCCCCACCTAAGTTTAACACAGTACAAGTAAAATCGTGAGCCTTGTGCCAATCAGAAATTTTATTGATTAATTTTTCACCTGCTAAGCCAAAGCCAGCTGTATCGAAAATTTGAGAGCCAATATGGCAGTGCAAGCCCAGAAGCTCTAAGTATTCATGATTAAATGTTTGCTGGAATGCTTCATCTGCCTGACCATTATTTAAGTCAAAGCCAAATTTAGAATCCGCCTGTCCTGTCGTAATGAAATCATGAGTATGTGCCTCAACACCTGGTGTAACACGCAATAAAATGCGCATTTTTTGCTGACGGCGCTCTGAAATTTCTTTTAAAAGCTGGATTTCGTAGAAGTTATCCACGACGATACAACCAATTTTCGAGTTAAAAGCTAGCTCTAATTCTTCAATGCTTTTATTATTACCATGGAAATGAATGCGCTCAGCTGGGAATCCAGCTTTTAACGCTGTAAATAATTCTCCACCTGAGACAACATCCAATGATAGATTTTCCTCTGCCGCTAATTGATACACAGCCACACATGCAAATGCTTTTGAAGCATAAGCTACTTCTGCTTTTACACCTAGTTTTTTAAACGTATCTATAAAGCAGCGGGCACGTTTACGAATAAGCGCCGTATCGTACACAAATAATGGTGTACCGTATTCTTTCGCAAGCTCTAGTGTGTCTACCTGTCCGATTGTTAAATGACCATCTTCAGAAATCGCTTGTGTTCCATATAAATGCATGTGCATCTCTCCCTTTTCACATCGTTCCATCCTGTGATCAATGCGGTCCGGCGTCATTGCGTCTAAATTATGAATTATGCTAGCACAATTTATAATATATGCTGAGACTTTGCCTTCGCACGCAAAAACATCTATTGAATAAAGATAATTTTTGCAAAAATCACAAAATACTATATGAGAACTTTATCATATGAAAAAAACGAGTGCAACGGCTCCTATGACCTTTTTCGCTGTTTGGAAGCGACGATATAAGGTCGTAGTGCATCGGCTGTCATTGGGAAACGGACAAGGACACGAAGCATCGCATTTGGGAAGAACGGGATAAGTGGCCATAAATATGGCGCTTGTAATGGACGCAGTGAACATAAATACGTAAATAAAATAAAAAATCCAATAAATAGACCATCTGCACCCCAAATACCTGTCATAATTAACAACACTAACCGCAAAAGCTTGATAGAAATACTTAACTCATAGGACGGAATAATAAACGTAAGAATGGCCGATACAGCCGTATATAACACAACTTCTGATGAAAATAGGCCAACATCAATCGCAATTTGACCAATAGCTACACCCGCAACTAAACCCATCGCAGTGGATAAAGGAGACGGGGTGTGAATGGCGGCCATCCTCAAATATTCAATCCCAATATCTGCAATAAGCACTTGCAGTAAAATCGGCACATGAGATTTTTCTTCAGCACCTAAAAATGAAAGTGATTCAGGTAATAATGATTCATTTGTTACAAATAAATACCACAAAGGCAATAATAGTAAACCCATTATCGTACCGAAATAGCGCATAAATCGGATAAATGTCCCTACAGCAGGTGCCTGCCTGTACTCCTCAGCATGCTGTAGTAAATGAAAAACCGTTGTCGGGACTAAAATAACAGATGGTGAGGTATCCACCAAAATAGCAACATGCCCTTCAAGTAAATGCGCTGCTGCAATGTCAGGACGTTCTGTATAACGTACGAATGGAACTGGGTGGAACTTTTGCTTAAATAGCCACTCTTCTAGTGATTTATCAGCCATTGTGAGGCCATCATGATTAATTTGTCCGAGACGCTGTCGTAACTTTTCGAGTATTTCATCATTCGCAATATCCTTCATAAACGCCAGTGCGACATCCGTTTGGCCGATTTTGGATATTTTATGTAGCTCGAAACGTAAATTACTATTGCGAATTCGCCGACGAATTAAAGCCGTATTTTGTGAAATCCCTTCAATAAAGCCATCCCTTGAACCACGGATAACCTTTTCATTATCAGGTTCTTCTGGTGAACGCCCTGGATAATTTCGAAGTTCTGCAACATAACAGAAACCACTTTTCGTTATAAATGTTACTTGCCCACTTAAAATGGCCAACAAATAGGCTTTGCGCTCTGTTTCCTCAGAACGGCCATGAAAATTGAAGTAGGCTTCAAAATATTCCTTCTCATCTTCTATGTCTACCTCTTCATCAGGCAACATACTTGAAAGTAATTGCGTTAACGCTTCTCCATCCACCAGTCCACTTATATAGGCACAAAGGACCGGCAAATCTTTGACAAATAAATGTTTGATGCCTACGTCAAATGATTCGCCGTCTCCAAATTGCTCTTTAAGAAAATCTTCGGCTTCTTCTAAGCTGCTAAATAGTTTATTTGTCATGCTGTCACCATTTTCTTAGATGTCTTTTTTAACTACGTACTCCTCGACTGTGGCACTTGTGGCCATCCAGCTCTTTAATTGTGCCAGTATCTTTTTCTCTAAACGTGATACTTGCACTTGCGAAATACCTAGCCGATTTGCAATTTCTGTTTGCGTGCAATCAGAAAAATAACGTAAATAAATAATGGATTGCTCTCTTGGATCAAGTCGTGTGAGCACTTCTTTTAACGGTATATAGTCAAACGGCTGCTCGGATTTTTCATCCTTCATTTGGTCCATTAAGGTGATGGAATCCCCTTCACTCTCATACAATTGCTCATGTAAGGAAGCGGGATCCCTTAGGGCATCAGAAGCTGTCACAATTTCTTCAGCCGTGACACCTAGTACCTGTGCTAATTCCTGAATAGTCGGCGGATGTTCATTGTTCTTGATAAACTCATCGGTTGCATGGCGAATTTTAAAGTTGAGCTCCCGTATGGAACGGCTAACCTTCACCATGCCATCATCCCTTAGAAAACGCTGAATTTCTCCGATAATCATCGGTACCGCATATGTTGAAAACTTCACATCATACGTTAAATCGAATTTATCTACCGACTTCATGAGCCCAATGCAGCCAATTTGAAATAAATCCTCGAGCTCTACGCCCCTTGTTGTAAAGCGTTGGACGATGGACCACACAAGCCTCGTATTCCCTTCAATCATTCGTTTACGAGCCTCATGATCGCCCTGCTGTGAAAGCGCAATTAATTCACGCATTTCTTCCTGTGACAATAGCTTATCGGACGACTGTTCTAGTGGCTTCATGTTCGCATCCTCACATGACCGCTGTACGAACCGAGTAAAATTTCTTCGTAAACGTTACAGTTGTACCTTCTTGCCACTTAGACATAACTGTCAACTGATCAGAAAAACTATCCATAATTGTAAAGCCCATACCCGAACGCTCCATCGCGCTTTTCGTTGTAAACAACGGTTCCATCGCACGACTCACATCCTCTATACCCATTCCGTTATCCATAACAGACACGGTTACAATATCGTCCTCACGTTTTGCATGAACTGTAACAACACCCTTACCATCCTCTTCATAACCATGAATAATGGCATTAGAAACAGCCTCCGAGACAACCGTTTTAAATTCCGATAGCTCATCAATCGTTGGATCTAATTGTGCGATAAAGCCTGTCACAGCAACACGTGCCAAGCCTTCATTCTCACTAATTGCTAAAAAAGTTAATGTCATTTCGTTATCCATTTACAATCCCCCTTACTCGCTCAATCGCCTCTTCTTCGGTTGCATCCATCATCCACGGACCTAAGCCTGAAAACTGGAATACTTTTCGCATTGTCGGCGATGGATTCAATAAAATCGTTCGTCCTGCGACAGCCTCTAACTCACGCATTCGCCCCAGCACTAAGCCGACTCCCGAACTATCCATAAAGGACAGTCCTTCTAAGTTCCAAATGATAGTCGATACCGCACCTTGAAAAATCGCTGATGAAATTTTTGCTCGAATTTGTTCTACTGCATGATGATCGAGCTCCCCATATAAACGTATAACTACTGTCTCTCTTGTTACCATTTCAAATTGAAAATGCATGAACATCGCCTCCTCCTCGTGCAATTCTCCGTTCTATGCTGTGAATCCTTGCAACTGACAGAACTAGTGCAAAGTCTTCCGAAATAGTGTCAAATCGACATACTTATGGCTTTTTAGGTTATGTGCAGTATGGGATAAATGAATTTTTTTTAAACGTAGGTCACACATTTTGCGTGCACACTGGTCTTGAGGTTTGTTTTCATTGCGTTCAAGGATTGATATTAATGAAGGAAAGAAGACTTTTAAAGAACTGTGAAATACCTGTAGAGGGAGACTGTTTACCCGCGAAATTAGGGTAAATTCCCGCGAAGAGTGCCTTTTACCCGCGAACTCGCGGAGCAAAAGCGAATACCGTCAAATCACAAAAAAAGAGAACCCTTCTAAGTTAAGAAGAGTTCTCGTTCAATATTAGTTATGCAATTGAATAGGCTTTCTGTACTTTATTGATTGTTTCTTCATCAATTTCACGATTTGAATATAAATAAGCAAGGGTTTCGCCTGACTTCACAGCATCGCCTTTTTTTGCCACAAGTTGAATGCCTGCATCATAATCGAGTGTAGATTCCTTCGTTAAACGCCCTGCGCCTAGTGCAACACTTGCCTCACCGATTAATAAAGCATTAATCGTTTCTACAACGCCGTTAGTAGTGGCTTTCACAGCCACCTTATTGGCTGTGTCATTTTGAATGATATCTGCTAAATCACCGCCCTGTGCCACGATAAATTCCTCAAATTTTGCCACAGCAGAGCCATCCTCTAACACGCGCTTGACAGCAGCAGTTGCCGCCGCTTCATCCTCTCCAGCTGCCACTTGATACATGAGAGAAGAAATAATGATGCATTCCTCAAGTAAATCTGTGTGTGTTTCGCCCATGCGACCACTAAGCAATGAATGTGCCTCCACTACTTCAAGCTTATTACCAATCATTTTCCCTAACGGATTATCCATATCACTAATGTGCGCGACTACTTTACGCCCTAGCTTTTCGCCAATTGCTGTCATCGCATCTGCTAATTTCTTCGCTTCTTCTTCCGTCTTCATAAACGCACCTGAGCCACATTTCACATCTAGCACGATACCATCTGCACCACTTGCAATTTTTTTGCTCATAATCGATGCGGCTATTAAAGGAATTGAATCGACAGTACCAGTCACATCTCGTAATGCATAGAGTTTTTTGTCGGCAGGTACAAGATTACCTGTTTGACCTGCAACCGCAATTTTATGTTTATTGACATTATCGATAAACTCCTGTGACGAAAGCTCCGTTTTAAAGCCTCGAATAGCTTCTAATTTATCGATTGTACCGCCAGTAATACCTAAGCCTTTGCCACTAAACTTCGCTACAGGAATACCTAGTGAAGCAATAATTGGTGTCACGATAAGCGTTACTTTATCACCCACACCGCCTGTGGAGTGCTTATCAATTTTAAAGCCGTCAATGGATGTTAGATCGATCACATCACCTGAGTCAATCATGGCCTTTGTTAAATAAAATGTTTCTTCATCCGTCATGCCAATTAAACGAATGGCCATTAGTAGGGAACTCGCTTGATAATCAGGAATAGAACCTGTTGTGTAGCCTTCTACAAAGTAGTTTATTTCAGCTTGCGTAAGCTCTTCGCCTTGCTTTTTCTTTTCAAACAGCTGCGTCATATTCATACGAAAATCCCCCTTATTTCAGATCATTTAAGAAACTTTTACCAAATGGTGGTGCTTCGACACCAAAGTTTTCAGCGACAGTTGCGGCAATATCTGCGAAAGTATCACGTAAAGCAAGCTCATTGCCGCCTTTAAAACGAGGTGAATAAACAATTAGGGGAACAAATTCACGTGTATGGTCTGTCCCAGGGAATGTTGGATCATTGCCATGGTCTGCCGTAATTATTAGTAAATCGTCCTCTGTCATTGCCTGTACAATTTCTGGGAGACGTGCGTCAAATTCTTGTAAAGCGTTGCCATAGCCAAGTGGATCACGACGATGCCCGAAATTTGCATCAAAGTCTACTAAATTTAAGAAGCTTATACCGTGAAAATCACGACGTGCAACCTCTGCAAATTTATCCATACCATCATTATTATTTTTTGTACGTATTGCATCTGTTACACCCTCACCATTGAAAATATCAGAAATTTTTCCGATGGCAATAACGTCTAGATTGGCATCCTGCAATGCATTCATCGTTGTACGACCGAATGGTTTTAATGCATAATCATGACGATTTGACGTGCGTGTAAAGTTTCCAGGTGTACCAACAAACGGACGAGCAATGACACGTCCAACTAAATACTCTGGTTGCAACGTTAATTCACGTGCGATTTCACAAATCTTATATATTTCCTCAAGTGGAATTATTTCTTCGTGTGCAGCAATTTGTAGTACAGGGTCAGCAGATGTATAAACAATCAATGCTCCTGTTTCCATATGCTCCTGTCCAAAATCCTCAATAACCTGTGTACCACTTGCAGGTTTATTGCACAGTACTTTACGGCCAGTACGCTTTTCTAGCTCCGCAATAAGCTCTGCAGGGAAGCCATCCGGATACACTTTAAATGGTTTATCAATATTCAACCCCATGATTTCCCAGTGTCCAGTCATTGTATCTTTACCAACTGAGGCTTCCTGCATTTTTCCGAAGTACGCTTTCGGGGCATTGCTTGCTTGCATTCCTTGTAGTGGCTCAATATTTGCTAAACCGAATGATTCCATGTTCGGCATTGTAAGCCCATTCATTTTTTCAGCGATATGCCCCAATGTATGGGAGCCCACATCTCCAAAGTTTGCAGCGTCTGGTGCTTCACCAATACCGACTGAGTCCATCACCACGACGTGGATTTTTTTAAATGTATTATTCATCATATATTGCCTCCTAATCTCACGACTCTATTTTACCAAAAACCAGTGAAAAATAAAGGTCAGACATCCGACTAAGGTAAAAATAATTACGCGCGTGGATGGAATTGCTTATATACCTCGGATAGTCGTGTTTTGCTAATATGTGTATAAATTTGTGTTGTAGATATATCAGCGTGTCCCAACATTTCCTGAACCGCCCGTAAATCCGCCCCATTTTCCACTAAATGTGTTGCAAAAGAGTGTCGCAATGTATGCGGTGTTAACTCATGTTGGATGCCTGCCTTTAGAGCATGCTCCTTCATTAATTTCCAACAACCCTGCCTTGTTAAACGTTTCCCTCTTTGATTAATAAAAAATGCATCTGTTTTTGGGTATTTCCCTTGCAATTGACCTCGTGCGCCGTCCAAATAAGCACTTAATGCTGTCAGGGCACTTTTGCCGAGCGGTATAATACGTTCCTTACCTCCCTTGCCAAACACACGGACAAACCCCATTGTTAGGTGGATATCGGCTAAATCAAGCGCAATTAGTTCGCTAATACGCATCCCTGAGCCGTATAATAGCTCAAGCATAGCTACATCGCGAACACCCTGAGGCTTACTACGATTCGGTGCTGTCAGTAAGGATTCGATTTCTTCGATAGAAAGGATATTCGGTAGCTTTTGTTCAATAGTTGGCATTTCTAAATGCACAGTTGGGTCTTTTTCCGTACGTTTTTCACGTAGAAGAAATTGATGGAAACTACGAATGGAGGAAATATGGCGCGCTACAGTACGACTCGTCTTACCTTGCATGCGTAGCTGCTCTAAATGGCGTAATATAGTTGTTCGTTCCACTTTACCGAAATCAGACATTCCTTCAGCTTCCTGTAAGAATCGCACATAATTCTCTAAATCTCGGCGATAGGATGCTAATGTATTAATAGATAATTGCCGCTCAACTTGGATAAAATGGATATAATCCTCTATTGCATAGTGAAATTCATTCATCACAACGCCCCCTTACTGTCAATTATTCTCTATTTTAGCACGCATACTAAGAAAAGTGCTAAAAACGCCTTCCATGTGTTGTCACGCTAATACTCCCAACTATGCGCGTTGCTGTTGATGATTCGTTCTTTATCAAAAAACTTGCCTCCTCTACCATTCGAGAAGACAGACAGTATATTCGACTCAATTTTTAACAAAACAAAAAAACTGTCTGATTTAATCCATTCCTAGATTTCATCAGACAGCTTCTCGTTATTGTTCTTCATCATTTCCGTCGATTTTATCATGACAGCGCCAGCAGATACCGTGGAAAGTTAGTCTGTGGTCCTTTATGATAAAGTTCCAACGCTTTTCAACAACGGCTTCCACATCTTCAAGTAAGTCTTCTTGGATTTCATCAACAGCACCACATTCAATACAAACAAGATGATGATGGAAATGCGCAGCTCCCTCTTGACGTAAATCATAGCGTGATACGCCATCGCCAAAGTTGATTTTGTCGACAATTTTGAGCTCTGTTAGTAACTCTAACGTTCTATAGACAGTAGCTAAACCAATTTCAGGCGCTTTATCTTTTACTAAAAGATAAACATCTTCCGCACTTAAATGGTCCTCTTCATGCTCAAGCAATACAGCAACTGTTGCTTCTCGCTGCGGCGTCAGCTTGTAACTAGCACTATGCAACTGTTTTTTTATACGATCAATTCGGCTTTCCATGTGACGCCCCCCTAAACTCTTTCCATTATACCAAAGGAGTAAATCCTATTACAAGATAGTGATTAGTTTTCAAATATGTCATTTCATATTTTTACCTGTGGCAACACTTTTACAAATTTATTAATCATTTTAATACATACGATATTACAATAAACTCAGCAACTATTATGATGAAAAAAGCAATAAAATTCAACAAAATTGTCCGCCCATTCATCTTTTTCCCGATTTTTCGCTTCGACCAAGCGGGAACAAGTAAATTGCAAAGGACTAGCAACAATATACAATAGATGAGTTGAAATGGGAACCACCAAATCGTATAAAGCCAAAATGCTTCTAGTTTTTGGAGTAAAAATACCGAGCTAAAGCCAAAAAAAGTTGCGCGCATAGCGACCGTGACGCGCACTAAAACTTTCAGCACGCTATGTGTTGCAAGCAATAGCACAATGACAACGGAAGCAGCAACAGGCAATACTAACCGAAAAATGGACTGCCTGTCCCCATCTGCTAAACGTGGTTCTATAAACAAAATAAAAGGCTCTGCATTCGCCCCACCAATAATATGAAAGCAGATGACGCCACAAACGAAGCTCACTGCAACAATCGATGCGTGATAAAATATAGAAACCGTACGAGACATAAGCATGCTCCTTTTCTATCAAGGTTTGTACAGCTTATGCTCGTCCGCTTCTATTATGCTAAAGTTTGTTTGACTTATTGTAGCGCAAGCCAAAGTACTGCAAACGCAGTCTTGGCGTCGTATATACGCTCATCAGCGACCATCGCTTGTGCCTCTTCCAACGAAACTTCTAGTAATTCGACAAACTCATCTTCATCTAAATCTGCTTTGTTTTCAATGTTGTATAAATCCTTCGCTACAAAAAGATGAATGACCTCGTCCGCAAAGCCTGGTGACGTTGCAAAAGTTTGTAAAAACGTAAATTCCTTTGCACCATAACCCGTTTCTTCTTCTAATTCTCGACGTGCTGTAACAATCGGCTCCTCACCTGGTTCAAGCTTCCCCGCTGGAATTTCGATAATTGAACGTTCAAGTGCTTTACGATATTGCTCAACCATCACCAGCTTGCCTTCATGCGTAATGGCAATGACCGCTACTGCACCTGGATGCTTGATAATTTCCCGTTTAGCCATGTTACCATTCGGTAATATAACATCATCTACCTGTAGTTTCACAATTTTCCCGTAAAAAATAGCGGTTGACTGTGTCGTTTTTTCTTCAAACTTTTTCATCTGCTCCAACCTCGCTTGTTCTTCAGATACGTTCATTGTACCATTACAAGGAGAAGATTCGAAGGAGGTTATTGACATGAAAAAAAGACAACTCGGCTCGAGTGATTTGTTCATATCAGAAATTAGCTTAGGGGGTATGTCTCTTTCGACAGATAAGGAGCAAGCAGCTGGCATTGTCGACATGGCGCTAGACGCTGGTATCAACTATTTCGATACAGCTGATTTATATGATTTGGGCGTCAACGAGGAAATCATCGGAGAAACTTTAGGAAAACGCCGACAGGATATTATTTTAGCGACAAAGGTCGGCAATCGCTGGACAGAAGGAGTGAAAGGTTGGCACTGGGATGCCTCTCCTTCGTATATAAAAAAAGCACTACATGCAAGCTTACAACGGCTAGGTACAGATTATATTGATGTCTATCAGCTACACGGAGGTACGATAGAGGATGAATGGGCTGGCATTATCAGTACATTTGAAGACTTAAAAAAGGATGGGCTAATTCGACAATACGGCATTTCTTCCATTCGACCAAATGTATTGAAGCGGTTTTTACCAACAAGTTCAGCGAAAAGTGTCATGATGCAATATAGTGCGCTCGACCGTCGTCCAGAAGAGTGGCTAGATTTTATCGCAAGCAATGGCGCTTCTGTCGTTACACGAGGTACCGTTGCAAAAGGTTTATTGACAAATACTTGGGAAAAACGTTTGCAGGGTGACAATGGCTATAACTCCTACACGACAGATGAGTTATCGACAACATTAACAGGTTTAGCAAGACATTATGACGATTTACATGCGCTCGCATTAGCTTTTAATCTGAAAGAATCGGCTATCGCCTCAACCGTGGTTGGTGCCAGCTCACAGGAGCAACTTGCACAAACACTTGCAGCCTATGAAAAATCTATAGGTATATTGAATTTTGAAATAGCCAATGAACTGACAAAAGCCGAACAATATCAAGATCACCGATGAAAAAATGGCTTATCTTACTTACATTTTTAGTCATACTTATCATATCCTCCAGCATGACGTACGAACAACAGTCTATCGTTCCTGAATTAGAGGAAATTTTGGCCAATAAGCCTTTTGAGCAACAATTGTCTCGACTACATATCCCCTATTGGGACACTGTTGTTTCTATCGAAGAGCGTGGCTACTTTAAATTTGTAGAGTTTTTAATCCGCAAGCTTACACATTTTGTTGGGTTTGGCTGTATAGCACTTGGACTCTATTTCGCATGGGGGAAACGTCGACATGCTGCGGGTGTTGCTATCCTTGGCACAATGCTTATAGCTTTGTTGGATGAATTTCGCCAAAGCTTTACACCCGGTCGCTTGATGAGCGCTCAAGATGTATTAGTCGACACAGCTGGCGCGATTGTTTTTGTTGGAATGGTCGTGCTAGTGGGAAAAATTCGCAAGGCATTTATGGGGATACGCCGTCGATAAGCTGCTCAACTCGCAATGTATCATAGATAGTGTGAAGCACTGCTCACTTTTAATAATAAAGTCTTAAAATATAAATAGTATACTAGAAGTACAGTTCAATACTCCTAGTATACTATTTTTTTGATATCAAACTAAAAATCCGAGTAGACTCCCATGTTTTATGGGGCGAAAGCGAAAAGTCTATATCGTAAGTTAATTGTTTGAAAGAATTTTTCTGACTGGCCCATTTGCTCTTATTCTTAAATTCTTTTTAAAGATTCATTGTTTTAGTAGGTGCGATTCTAATTGCGACCAAAATTGTAATGTTATCCATCATGTCGGCAACATATTTCAAAAAAATCTCCAAAAATATAATTCTTCCGTTTCTTTAAATAATTCTGCTCCGGCTTTTTCTAACACCTTGTGAGAGGCTATATTGTCTTTTTCAGTATCCGCAATGACATAGGTGACATCCGGCTGACTTAATAACCAACTTTTCATCGTATCAATCGTTTCTGTCATATAGCCGTTTCCCTGATATGATGGATAGGTATAGTAACCAATTATGACTTCCCCCTTGTCATTTGGAAGCCCTTTAATCATGATACCGCCAACAGAACTGTTATTATCTTTCGACACGATTAACCAATTCGTGTGCCATATATAATTGTGCTCATCTGCCAATAATTTCGAAAGTCTGTATTTCAAAGCATGTCTAATTTCATCATCAAGAAGTACCTCTTCATTACTTAATGATAACTCTACTGCCAGTTCCTTGTGATGATCCATTAGTAATTTCAGATTGTTAGCGTTTAATGGGATTAATCTTAGTCTTTTTGTGCTTAATTCAATCATTTTTGCTCTCCTATCATAATTTAAATGTCTGTAACAAAGACTAAAAACTATTCTATAAAGAGTTATATGTTATTGGCAGTTCTCCTAGTAATTTTTTCTTACATACAGGAGGTAGGAAACACCTTGTAAATCTCCTATTAGAAGTCAATTCATTTTATCATCCGCAAGTTTACCTGTAAATATTTTCGAAAAATAGATGCTACTTACACCCTATTATCTACTTAATAATGAATAAATATAAGTGTCACGAGCTTTCCCATTTTGATACATATAGTCCCTCAATATGCCCTCTTGTTGAAAGCCAATTTTCGTTAATAATTTGTTCGATGCCTCATTTTCAATAAATACAACAGCACCAACGCGCGTCAAATCTAGTTCTTTAAAACCATACGATAAAACGCTTATTATTGCTTCCGTAGTATAACCATTTCTCCAGTAATCTGGATGTATTTCATAACCAATTTCGGCACGTTTATGTTTAGGTAGCCATGAATTAAAGCCGATTGTACCAATGATTCCAGTACTGCCCTTTATTTCTATCCCCCAACGAATGCCTCTTTTTTCCATATAGATTTTCGAGAAGAATTCAACGAACTGTTCTGCTTGTTCCACACTTTCCAATGTATCTTGCCCATAAAATTGGGTGACATCATTGTTGGAGAAACAATTAAAAATCCCCTGTGCATCTTCTTTTTTAATTTCCCTTAATAGTAGTCTTTCTGTTTCTAATGTAGGAAACATTTCATCTCTCCTTATGTAATTTATAAGAGTTTATTATTTCACTAGTTAAGGATACTGATTCTACAAATAAATCCAAAAACCTTTATTACTGAACAATCATTTTAATTGCAAAGCTTTATATACAGTTCGCGTCATGATCAAATGCTACGCCATTGAGCATAAAACCATCTATAGTGCACACATTACTACTAGGAGGTGAAAATCCATGCATAAAAATAACAAAAAGACGATGAGCGAAAAAAAGCACAACCCTTCTGAAATTTTCAAATACAACAATACTAGTAATGACAGTAAGCCTGACAATACCCCAAATGAAGAATTCTCTGCTGAATGGGATGCAAAAGTAAAAAATAAAATTGATCTATCTAGTCAGGACACACCACCACAATCCAACAAAAGAAAATAGTATTCAAAAATGATAAGGGCTCGACTTAGATTGTAGATAAACTCTTAGCAAAAACGAGTTTATCTACAGTCATATTTCTTTCGTCTATAAAAAGCCACTCACTTTCCACCGATGAACCGTCTAGTCTTCCTTCACCACGCTCTGTACGGGGTCTATTTTGCAAAGATTAACATTGTATTGTTGCTCTTATCTTTTTTTATGCCACTTCCCAATACTTACGCTGAAACGGAAAATCTGAAGCAGGTACAGATTATTGTCATACATTAGAACTAGCTTTAATAAACAGTCTTCGTTCAACAATTGATGAAGCCATTGGTGAACTATATAAAACCTCTCAGATTTACCACAATGGGCAGCTTGGGATACAAAAATAATAAAAATTAAACAATTATATGGTATTGGCGGGGCATATGAAGTCACATTAGAAATAAATACTTATTTTGGACCACACAATAGTTTTGGAGTCGATCAAGTAACCATTGAAATGAAATCATTTTAAGCATATTAAGGACACGTTTCACACTTTAAGCGAAATAAAAAAACAGTGAACCCCACATGTGGATTCACTGCGTTCATTAGAATTTCGAGCCTTTATCACCGTAGTCGTTTAGTAATTCCTCAAACGATTTATTTTTTTCACGTTGCTTGCGCTCAAAGGCTTGCTTAGCTTGGCGTTCTTCCTCTGCTGCCTGCTCTTTCGCTGTTAGATCTTGCTTAGCAGCTTTTAACTTGGCAAGCACGTCACCACCTAACTGATCGGCTAATGTAACTGCCTGCTGCTTTGGTAAACCTGCTGTTAAGCTATCGTCTACTCGCTGTTGCTGTTTTCGTTTTTTTCCCATTTTATTCACCTTCTATATATCTATTACACCTTAGCGTAATTCCGTCCAGATTAGCTTTAGTAAGCGTCTGTGACATCAGCTAGAGGTTTTTTCATTTAATTTAGTGACGTATGAACGACTACTAAATTAAATGACGATTACGGGCGTTGTACAACTGTTGCTACGCCCTGCCCACCACCGATACATAGTGTAGCGAGACCCATTTTAGCATCGCGTTTTGCCATCTCATGTAGTAGCGTAACTAAAATGCGTGCACCACTCGCACCAATCGGGTGACCAAGAGCAATTGCTCCCCCGTTCACATTTAGTTTATCATGATTGAAGCCTAATTCGCGATCAACAGCAATTGATTGTGCCGCAAACGCTTCATTTGCTTCAATTAAATCGACATCTGTTAATGATACATTAGCTTTTGCCAATGCTTTTTTCACCGCAGTTACAGGGCCTGTGCCCATTATCGATGGGTCCACACCTGAACTTGCATTCGCTGTAATTTGTGCCAGTGGTTCAATACCAAGCTCTGCCGCTTTTTGTTTCGACATGACAACAACTGCTGCAGCACCATCATTTATGCCAGAAGCATTTGCTGCTGTCACGGAGCCGTCCTTTTTAAAAGCTGGACGTATTTTCGATAATGCTTCGGCTGTAACGCCTGCACGCGGGAATTCATCTTTATCAAAAATAATAGGTTCTCCCTTGCGTTGAGGAATTTCAACAGCTACGATTTCATCATTGAATTTCCCTGCCGCTAACGCCGCTGCTGCACGTTGCTGCGAGCGCGCAGCAAAAGTGTCTTGCTCGTCGCGTGAAATCTCATAAGCGTCACATAAATTTTCTGCTGTGATACCCATGTGATAGTCATTGAATGCACACCATAAGCCATCATGGATCATTGTATCAACCACTTTCTGATCACCCATACGGAAACCCTCGCGTGCGTTTTTTAAGACATAGGGTGCTTGGCTCATATTTTCAAAGCCACCTGCCACGATGATATCGGCATCACCTGCTAAAATTGCCTGTGCTGCTAAATGGACAGCCTTCAATCCCGAGCCACAAACTTTATTGATTGTTAATGCAGACACTTCATGTGGTAGGCCTGCTGCAATTGCTGCTTGACGTGCTGGATTTTGTCCAAGCCCTGCCGATAAAACATTCCCCATAATGACTTCGTCGACTTGCTCACCTGCTACGCCAGCACGTGCTAATGCCTCTTTAATAACGATGCTACCAAGAGTTGTTGCCGGCACATCCTTTAATGTTCCCTGGAATGAACCAATTGCAGTACGCACGGCACTTACAATTACTACCTCGTTTGTCATAACCATTCTCCCCTTTTCCCCGTTCAAAAATCAACACTGCATGCATATGCTACTAGCAGATATGTATATTTTAACAAATATTTTGACGATTTTCGATAACAGAAATAATCGCACTTTTTTAAAAGTTATTGTAAAATGTTGTCGTGTTTTAAACAATCTTTGTTGGGAACATTACAAGTAAGAAAATGCTTTCGCGGCTAAGAGCAACCTACCTTGTTCGTGTGGCGCGAATGTCTAGACAACAAATGAAATAGGACGTGGAGGTGTTGAAGATGAAAAAGAAAATGCTGTTATTTTCAGGTATTACAACGACGCTTGCCGCTGCAGCAACAGGTCTGTTCGGTTTTGCGCTTTCCAATAAATTAATGTACATTCAGCAAAAAGATCCAGAATTTATTCGTGAACGTGAAACATCTGCCAAACGTTTCGACGAGGTTTGGTACAATCAAAATTTCAAATGCGAATTAAATATCGATTCTCCCAATGGCTATTCCATTCGAGGAATTATGTTTCAGCCACTGCAAACGAATAATACCATCATCATCAGCCATGGTGTAACGGAAAATAAAATTAACTCCGTCAAATATGCACGCCTTTTTGAAAGGCTTGGCTATAATTCCGTTATTTTTGACCACCGTAGACATGGGGAGTCAGGTGGTAAAACTACGAGCTATGGCTACTATGAAAAAAATGACCTTGATGCGGTTGTCAAAACCGTTAAAGCGATGATTGGGGAAAATGCCATTCTGGGTATTCATGGCGAATCAATGGGTGCTGCCACAATGTTACTGTATGCAGGAAGCGTAGAGGATGGCGCTGATTTTTACATTTCTGACTGTGCATTTTCAGATTTTTCGATGCTGCTTAAACAAATTGCCAAAACGGAATTTAAGTATGGCTCAATCATTCCAATTGGATTTGCGGATTTTTTTGTACGCCTTCGTGATGGCTATTCGTTTAAAAGCATTACGCCTGCTGAAGCTGTAACTCATATTGAAAAACCGGTGCTCTTTATCCATAGTATCCCCGATACATTTATCCCAGCTGCCATGTCACTGGACTTATACAATAAAAAAATGGGTCCAAAAAAATTAAAACTTTTCGATGCGGGGGCACATGCGCAGTCCTTTAATGAAAATATGGTTGAATATGAGGAATTGATACATGAATTTTTAGAAAGTTTTATCTACCAAAAAATTAATCATGAGTCTTCGTCTTCAAATGTCATTCCATTTCATTTTTAAGGGATGCTTTCTTAGATTACAATGTAAATTCGATTTACATGCAGCAAGGAGCTGTCTCAGAATTGTTAGAGACAGCTCCTCTTATTGTTTTTATTCGGCAAAAACGATATGCCATTCATCGCGTTTTGCTAAAAATTCTTGTGCTAGTGCTTGTGCACCTTCAAGACTATGGCTTGCTGCCCAGCCACACTGTACTTCATTACAAGCAGGTACCGCTGTTGCTTTTGTAACATCCGTAAATGTTTTTTCTAAAATATTTAACAAATCCTCATAATCATTGTGATTTATTAATGAAACGTAGAAGCCTGTTTGACATCCCATTGGACTAAAATCAACGATATTATCTGAGTAATTTCGGATAATGTCCGCCGATAAATGCTCTAAGGAATGTAAAGCCGGCATGTTCATATGTTCCTTGTTTGGCTGTTTGAAGCGAATATCGTATTTGTATACTTCATCGCCATTTTTTCCTGCTTTTACTCCCGCTAAACGAACATACGGTGCCTGTACTTTCGTATGATCTAAATCAAAGCTCTCTACATTTGTTTTTTCTTTTTGCAAAACGAACAACTCCTTTTTTTATATTATTTCTATTATAACGAGTTTTCCGATAGAATTATATGATTTTTATGAATTATACAAAAAATAACTACAGAACTTAACTAAATTCATAAAAAAAAAGCAACCAGCCCGGCTTGGACTTGTTGCTCCTTAAAAATCCCCATTTATTTTTGGACTTTATTCATTTGTGCCATCATTTGACGTACTTGTTTTTCAGACGGAGTACGACCCATTTGCGCCATCATCATACGAATCATTTGTTCGTTAATCGGTGGGTTTTCTTTTAAATATTTCATCATAGCTTGACGAGCGAAATAGAAACCAAGCGCTGCCCCTGCTGCTAAAGCGATAATTACGATAATAATCCAAATCCAAGTTGCCATCTTGCCAACCTCCTCCACTAACAATATACCGAGAAAAAACTCTCCACGCTCCATTATACACAAATTAGTAGCGTGTTACTATATATTGTCGTGAAATTTCCTAGTGCATTGTGTACTTCATCGGCTTCAACCAACCGCACTCATTCTCTTGTTTATTAAAAGCAATAAAGCGCTCACTCATTTTTGCCAGCATTTGAAATAGATCCAAATCTAACATGCGTGATCCCTCACAATAGACGCAGATTTTACGTTCCACTAAATAAATAGCCATTTTCCCTTTTATCGGGTGTTCTAAAAATAAGGCATTGCGGGTTTTCTCTAAATGTGCATACTTTGAATCTAGCTGCGCCTCTAGCATGGCAGCAATTTCATCGAAGTGAATTGTTTCACATATATATGCGAGTTCCTTCAAGGATTTCTCATTGGCATCTTCACAGCCCTGCATCATTTCTAATAACTTACGTTCTCTACCGAAAATAAACGTTAAATGCTCTTCTTTTATTTTATATATGGAATAGGTTCTCACCAGAAATCCCCCTTCGCTCAGTTTCTTTATCGTAAGTATAGCCTATTCAAAGTCGTTAATTTGTCAAAAGAAGGAGGCATTCATCTTCTATTTTTGTCGAAAACCTTCTAGTTTCGGCTTCTTAGAATTCACTCAGCCTCTAGACCTAGAAGAAAATCCATTTCCAGTCCGTTTTGGGAGAGCTTTCAAACAGGTAGTATAAAGGTACAAACGAAAGGAGCTAATCCATATGAAAAAATTTCTTTTACTAACTGGCGGCATTATCGCAGCATGTGTCGCACTAGCCTTAATCGGACCACTTGCAGGTCTATTATTTTCAGGCGTACTGGTAGCACTTGGTATGCACTTCTACATCGCAAGCAAATCGACATTCGCTAAAATTATTTGGGCGACGGTTGGGCTTATCGGTGTTCTCTCAGCAGTATCCAACATTCCAGCAATGATTGGTCTAGCAGCTATTGCCACTATCTATGTCATCTATAAAAAATGGAATGGCGAAGATGTTAAAATTCCAACAGTTGAGGCAAAAGAGGAAGACCCATTCACTAACTTCGAAAAAGAATGGTCAAATTTAACGAAATAAAAGGAGCGAATTAACATGAACTTATTCCAACGTTTTAGATACACAATTGAGGCAGACTTACATCAAGTATTTGATAAGAAGGAACAAAAAAATCCAATTGCGATGTTAAACCAATACATTCGTGAGGCGGAGAAACAAACAGAACAAACAGGCAAATTATTAGAGCGTCAGGGTCAGCTAAAAGAAAAGCTAGAAGTGGAATTCAAGGAAAATGCAGAATTACTAGCAAAACGTGAAACTCAGCTTCAATTAGCAAATACAAGTGGCGAGCAGGATTTAATTGAATTCGCTACAGATGAAGTAGCAGCATACACAGCTCGCAAAAACACATTACAATCGAGCATTGAAGCAAGCACACGCGAATACTTTGAGCTTGAGCGTAAATTCGAAACAATGAAGCACAAAATTAAAGATATGAAGGTTCGTCAGTTACAACTGATGGGCAAAGAAAATGTGACAAGAGCACATCATCAAATGGATGGTATGCTTGCCAAAAACAATAAAGCCAATTTCGAGGATTTGGAATCATACATCGATAAGCTGGCATTCCAAATTGATAAAGATCATGAAGTGACTACTTTTGAAGCACGCCTTGCAGCATTAGAAAAAAATGCGACAGATGCTAGTTCACCACTACTAATCGAAAACAAATAACATGTTATAATGGAAAGAAATGCGCCACATTTAGCGGCGCATTCTTTCACGTTTTGTATTAGAGGGATGTTATTTCCCTCTCTCATACTATTAAGTAGAAAGAAGGGTGACCCTCTTGCAAAATTTCACAACAAATAAACTCACATTTTGGGTACTGTGCTTCTTTTTACTCGTTTTTGTGGAGCTCACAATTTTTAATAACGGCGGTGCTTTTTGTTTATTGATTGGGGCTGTACTTCTTTATTTAAGCTTTTCAAAAAATGTACGATTTTTCAAATGGACAGGAATTTTCTTTATTGCGATCGCACTCTTTACGATGTGGAGTTTGCGCCTATTTATCGTCTTACTGCTCTTATACATGCTGTATCATTATTTGCAAAAAGAAAACGAACCTAAAGTCGTAACATTAGAATTTGAAAAGCTTCCCGCAAGTAAAAATGATATATTTGGCACAATGCCTGCACCTGTAGAAGCCTATAAATGGCAGGATGTACAAATCCAACGACTTGCAGGTGATATTACAATAGACACGACACAAACGATTTTACCAGCTGGCACGAATCTAATTACAATTCGACAAGGTATCGGCAAAGTACAAGTTTATGTCCCATATGAAATTCCCTTCCGTTTACATTATACGACGTTGTTTGGTGAGTTAACTTGCTTGCATGCTGGTCCGCAGCGGCTCCTTAATGAAAGTGTAGTTTTCTCTGACGGAAACCCTGAGGATGCAAAACGTACACTCGTTATTCATGTGGCTACATGGCTTGGGGATTTGGAGGTGTTGCGAAAATGATTGCCTTTCTTTCAAGAGTTTTTACCTTGTTCTTTATTTTAATAGGTGCTGCATTCGGTCTCCTGTTTGCAGTGTGGGGCGAACCAAACGAGAAAGTTTGGCAACCTTTATGGCAACAAAATTACGATAATATTCCGTTAGGCGGCGTAATTTTACTTAGTCTTTTTGCACTTAGTCTACTGATAGCGAGCTGGATTAGTATGACGGCAAGGGCAAGAGAAGCGCAAGCGACCCGATTTGTGAAGGAATTAGTTGAACCTGATTTTATGCTACCAAAAAAACAGGCACTGCCAAAACCACTGAAAAAAGCACTCGTGCAAACAAGCGAGCTAATCGATACACAGCGGAAAAGCCTACAGCGTCTTTCCAATGAACGTGCTGAAGCCAATGATAAAATTATCCAAGAGCGTATTATCGCTGAACGTCAACGTCTTGCCCGCGAGCTCCACGACTCAGTATCCCAGCAATTATTCGCTGCTTCGATGTTGCTTTCGGCTTTAACGGAAAGCGATGAAAATGCTAAAAGTCTAAAGCAGGTCGAAAAAGTCGTGCAGCAGGCTCAGCTTGAAATGCGTGCCTTACTGCTACACTTACGACCTGTTGCTCTGCATAATAAAACCCTCGCACAGGGCTTAGAGGAACTAATTATAGAGCTACAGCAAAAGGTATATTTCCATATTGAGTATGATCTAGAGGAAATGGCTTTAACTAAAGCAGAAGAAGATCATTTATTCCGCATTGCGCAGGAAGCTCTATCAAATACATTGCGCCATTCTAAAGCCACTGAGGTTGAATTACTACTCGTTGCTCGAGATGATTTAGCCATCTTACGTATTCAGGATAATGGTCTCGGCTTTGATGTTGAAGCGGATAAATCAACTTCTTATGGCTTACAAAATATCGCTGAGCGTGCGGTTGAAATTGGCTGTACGTACAAAATTGTTTCTGTACCTGGAGAAGGTACAATAGTGGAGGTTAAAGTCCCACTGCACAAGGAGGTTGTTGAAGTTGATTCAAGTATTAATAGTGGATGACCACGAAATGGTACGAATTGGTGTGTCTGCTTATCTCTCAGCACAGCCTGATATTACCGTTGTTGGTGAAGCTGAAAATGGTGTGGAGGCTGTTGAACGAGCGCTCGCCCTACGCCCTGACATTATTCTAATGGACAATGTCATGCCTATTATGACAGGTGCAGAGGCGACTGTTAAAATTCTAGAGGCATGGCCTGAGGCGAAAATTATGATGGTGACAAGCTTTTTAGATGATGACAAAGTCTATCCGGCACTAGAGGCTGGTGCCATTAGTTATATTTTGAAAACCTCAAACGCCAAGCAAATAGCCGACGCGATTCGAAAAACAATCGGTGGTGAAACCGTTTTGGAACCAGAAGTAACTTCCAAAATGATGCACCGTATGCGTTACGGTACGAGTAAACCACTCTATGAGCAGCTAACGGACCGTGAAATGGAAGTATTGCTGTTAATGGCACAAGGCAAAGCTAACCAGGAGATTGCTGATGACCTATACATTGCTTTAAAAACTGTAAAAACACATGTCAGCAATATACTCGCTAAACTGGATGTCCAGGACCGCACACAAGCCGTTGTCTATGCCTTCCAAAATGGTTTGGCGAAGTAGATTTTTTTCGATTTCACAAAGCTTTCAGCGTAGTATGTGATGTTATCAGCGTTTTTTGGTTCTCTATCAGCGGTTTTTGGATCTCTATCAGCGGTTTTCGGACTTCTATCAGCATTTCCATCGATCTGCATTTTCCCAAACAACGCAGTTTCACCCTTCGACTACTAGAAACTAAAAAAAGATCCATGAATGCCATGGATCTTTTAAACGTCCTAAATAAAACTAAGTAAATATTTTTTTAAGTTCAAGCTTATGCAAATCGATTTCAACATTATCCAGCTTTTGCAATGCACACTGCATTGACTTTGTTATGCCTATTTTAGGATCAGATAACGTACCGTCTAAATCAAATAAAACAACGCTATACTTTTTCATAAGTTAATAGAGTTACGAAAATCCATAATTGTCTTACCGAATAGATTGATAGACGGTTGAGCCAAACTCTTGAATATCTTTGAGGTAGTCAAATCCTTGTGGTGAACCAAAGCCATTAAAACCTCTAACAGCTACAATATTCTCTGTTGGAATCACCAATAACGCCACACTCGTATAACCAAGTAATTGAAAACTTCCTTCAGGCAATATTGGACTTAACTCTGTAACCCCCTCTATCACTTGAGGCTGAATAAACCAGAAAAAACCGTTAGTAGGCGAGTACTTTGGTTTAACATTTGGAGATTGAATTGACGTTGATAACTGTATTATCTCTTTAGGTATCATTTGCTTTCCGTTTACTTGTCCCTTATCAAGATGGACTTGCCCCCATTTAGCTAACTCCTTTAACGAGCTATACATATTCATTTTACTGCCGTCACATACATCACTTTCATACCAAAATGGACTGTCATGATGTATCACTTCTATGTGCTTATCGAATTTATTACCGAACCAATTTGTTTCAGTAAAAGACAACGCCTGAAACACGTGTTCATCCACAATTTCAGCAATCGTTTTTCCAGTAGTTTTAAAAATAATTTTAGCAAGTAACTCCACATTAACATCTCGATATGCCCAATTATACCCTGCTTTGAATTCCTTCATTATTCTTTCCTTTTGCCAACGTAAACCATGCGTATGTGTTAGTAAATGTCTTATTGTTACACTTTCAAAGACTTCTTGATCCCCCAAATAATCACTTAGTTTATCATCTATTGAATGAATGAAGTTGTGATAAATTGCATACGCAACAGCAAACCCAACATAAGTTTTACGAACAGAAGCTAGATGGAAAAGGGTATGTGGCCCTACCTTTTTCGCCCCATCTTGTTGTCCTTGCACACCAAAGTATTCTTCTAGTACAGTGTGACCACGTTTATTAATAATAACTCCGCCACCCGTACAATCTAATGCTGAAAAAGTTTTCTTTACTTGTGTAAGTATTTGTGTAGTCATTTACATACTCCCTTTACGAACATAAAAGAATTATTTTAGATGCTGATTTGGTAAATAGTCTGATGTTTATCAGAGGATAGTGTTCGAGTTCTTTTAAAAATTATCTAATATAGATTTTACTATATATCCGCACTAGCATTGTACATAATTTGGAAATAAACATTTTCATTTTAGCTGAGCATAGTATCGAACTCCGAAACCTTTAGTTTCCAAAATCGTTGTTATTTGTTAACTGGAGGGGATTACTTGGACACTCGTTTTACGTACGATAACTTCGTTAATGATAAATCATTTACTTTGCTTGAGCCAATTTTTGAAGTCATTGTTCTATTCTCGGTCTTCATGCTCATTATTGTCATGATTAAAAAAGTGCCGATTTGGATTTCTGTACTCTTTGCGAGCTTCACTGTCATTATTTCTGGGCTATTACTTTTCTTTAGTGGCATTATTGTCGATGAGCTGGGTCTTGGTGGGAATTCGAAGGACTTCTTTTGTTTTATTGCAACGGTCATTTTACAAAGTGCAACAGTCTTGATGAGCTTGTATAAATCTTCAAAAAACGTAAAAATACCGCAGCGCTCGGTTGGGAATTAACCCATCCTGAGCAGTGCGGTATTTTAAATTCATGCTAGAAATTACAGCGCTTTAACTTTAGCTACAACATTTTCTACTGTAAAGCCGTATTTCTCCATCACTAACTCACCTGGTGCAGATGCGCCGAACTTGTCGATTGCAAGCACATCACCCTCAAAGCCAGTGTATTTGTGCCAGCCAAATGAGGCACCCATTTCAATAGCAAGACGTTTAGTTACTGCTTTTGGCAGGACTGATTCTTTGTAAGCTGCGTCTTGTTTTTCAAAGCGATCCATAGATGGCATTGAAACAACTGCTACATCCACACCTTGAGCTTTTAATGCTTTTTGTGCTTCAATTGCAAGTGATACTTCTGAACCTGATGCAATTAAAATGGCATCTGCGACTTCTTTAGAAGCTGGCGATACTGTGTAAGCACCTTTTGTCACACCCTCACGCACTGTATCGATAGAGGCGTTAAGCACTGGTAAGTTTTGACGAGATAATACTAACACAGTGGGTGTTTTTTCAGATGCTACTGCAAGCTCCCAAGCAACAGCCGATTCGTTCGCATCAGCTGGACGAACTACAGATAGATTTGGCATTGCACGTAATGATGCTAAATGTTCGACTGGTTCATGTGTTGGGCCATCTTCACCTACAGCAATAGAATCATGTGTAAATACATATGTTACAGGAAGACCCATTAACGCAGAAAGTCGTACAGCTGGACGAACATAATCAGAGAATACGAAGAACGTACCTCCAAAGACATTGACACCACCGTGTAGCGCCATACCGTTCATAGCTGCGCCCATTGCGAATTCACGGACACCAAACCAAATATTACGGCCTGCATAGTTTTCTGCTGAGAAGTCGCCAGCACCCTTCATAGTCGTTTTATTCGAACCAGCAAGGTCCGCTGAACCACCGAAGAATGAAGGTGTTTTCTTGGCAATTGCATTGATTGCATCACCTGAAGAAGAACGAGTTGCGACAGATTTGCCTACTTCATATACAGGTAATTCTGATGCGAAATCTTCTGGTAATTGACCATTCATGGCATTTTCGAATTGTGTCGCTAACTCAGGGAATTCAGCTTTATACGCTTCGAATTTTTCGTTCCAAGCAGCTTCAGGTTGAGCGCCTTGCTCTACAGCCGCTGCATTAAATGTGTCATATACTTCAGCAGGAATTTTGAATGGCTCGTGTGCCCACTCATATGCTGCCTTCGTTAACACAGCTTCATCCGTTCCAAGTGGTGCACCGTGTGAATCTGATTTACCAGATTTATTTGGTGAACCAAAACCGATAACTGTTTTTACTTCAATAAGTGTTGGCTTGCCCGTTGATTTTTTTGCTTCCTCAATAGCTTTGTTAATCTCTGTTACATCTGTACCATCTGCTACTTTTAAGTAGTTCCAGCCATATGATTCAAAGCGTTTTTGAACGTTTTCTGAGAATGATTTCTCTAAATCACCATCTAATGAAATATCATTTGAATCGTATAGCACGATTAATTTTTCAAGCTGTAAGTGACCAGCTAAAGAAATAGATTCAGCTGCAACACCTTCCATTAAATCGCCGTCGCCGCAAAGTGCGAATGTATAGTGATCGACGATATCATGACCTGGCTTGTTGTAAGTAGCCGCTAAATGGCGCTCTGCCATTGCCATACCAACTGTCATGGCAATACCTTGACCTAGAGGACCTGTTGTTGCCTCTACCCCAACTGTATGGCCGTATTCTGGATGTCCTGGTGTTAATGAATCCCATTGACGGAAATTTTGAATTTCTTCCATTGGTAAGCCGTAGCCACCAAGGTGAAGTAGGCTGTATAAAAGCATCGAGCCATGACCTGCAGAAAGTACGAAACGATCGCGGTTATACCATTTTGGGTTTGCTGGATTGTGGCGAAGTTGTTTTGTCCAAAGCGTATAAGCCATTGGAGCAGCCCCCATCGGTAATCCTGGGTGACCTGAATTTGCTTTTTCAATCGCGTCGATTGACAATGTTCGGATAGCATTAATGGCTAATTGATCCGTATGTTGAGTCATAATATTGTGACATCCTTTCTCGTCCTATATATTGTTCTTCTACAGTTTAGTCAACATTGCTTTAGAAAACAATGGTTTTGTTATACTATTTGAGATTTATGACATACTTAATAGAATTGTGTCACATTAATTTAAAAATTTATTTTTTTTCGCTTGTTTTACCTTCTCAGGCGTTACATCGTTGCCCTCTGCATCAACAATTTTTACGTTTTCAATTGTGTCACGCATAGATGATCTAAACGTATCCAAATATTCTTTACGCAGAGCTGTACGTTCTTTTGCTTCTTCTTCAGTAAGGTTACCTGTTTTAGCTTTTGCTGATAATTCATTAATTCGATTGATTTTTTCTTTTGATAACATAATTCCACACCTTTCAGTACCTATCTTAATGAATACGGTACGGAAAGTATAGCATGATTTGCTTCAAAATGCAGTTATATCAACCTTTTAAGCGATACTTTATTCATTAAGGTAATGCAAGACTATGCATTTAAAAGCATGTTTTTTGGGGCTAATCTAATTAAGGCGAGCATGTGAGTATATTGTGGCGCATTGCTTCAATATTTTTTATTGGGTAGTTTTTAATAAACAGACGTTTTTCAGCATGCAAAAGCGAGCAAGTGCCATTATTGGCACTGCTCGCTGCTTTTATTCATTTTAATAATATAATTAACCATTTTGATTTTGGTTATTACACTTACTTAGTATGTAATCCATACATTGAATCGTTTCATCAATCCGCTGTTTTTTAGAGTTACAGTAACGCATGTTTGAACCTTCTCGTATATTGATTGCTTCTTTAATAATAGTGTGCCATCTTTCAGGTAAATGTTTTACAGCATATTTACTTGCATCCACTTTTGAAACAATATCATGTTCTTGTAGTGTATAAAGTTGCCTTAACATCCCTGTAATTGACCACTCTACTTCTAAATCAACTATTTTATTTGGTAACAGAAATGATATAGTTTTATATTTTCTAATTGTTTTCAATCTTTCTGCCCAATAAGTATTCATATTTTCTAATACATAGTCAACAAGAATACTTTCATCTACATTGAAGTTGTATGTGTCTAGAGCTGGGCCTAAAATTGGTATTCCCTTGTTTTTTAGAATCCACCAAGTAATCGGATTAATCCCATCATTACTCCATTTAATTTTACCTTCATTTACGTATAAACAATTTTTTACCTCATACTGGCTTTTACCAACATCCTCAACTAGTAAATAACATCCATCCATCCCTGTACCCTTATATTTTTGATTTAATATTTTATGGAGATTAGATATTACTTTGACATCTAATTCTGTTAAAGATTTGTTTATAACTGCAATAAAATCAATATCACTAGAACCTTCATATAAGCGTTAAGAGCAATTGAACCGTGTAAATACAACCCTTCTAGTGTATTAGGAATTTGTCTATTAAATCGTGTTATATAGTCATTTAGTATATTTTGAACCACTATAGGCACTCTTGCATTCATAAAAATTCTCCTTTCACCCCAGAATCAATACTTATATTACCAAATTATTATAATAGAAATTCAATTCCACTACAAAATTAGAAAATATTGAAAAAGCTACTCATAAAGTGTGTTTTTCCAGAACGCATATACAAGCGAACGTGCTGATTATAAGGCAAAGTTACTCACACATTTTTGAGCGCTTTTGATAAACAAATCTATTTACCTCATTTTGTAGCGAACTTCCCTGTTGTTAACAAGTTCACTTTTTAAATCCATTCAACATCCTTTCACTTCATTCACTTCTAAATAGGTTGGTTTCCTATTTTCATCTAACAATTCAATGTGAAACTCTTGAATCTACGTTCGTATGTAAATATGTAATAAGGATTTCCTTTACCATAATTATCAATAACAATTTCGTTTACTAATGTTAACCAAAAGAATAATAAAAAGCCTCACCTGGTTAAATGAGACTTAAGAAATTACGCTTTAAAAATGCGAATTTTTTTCAATTCTAGTTTAAAGCAGCAATCAAAATGCTCTTTTTCACCCAAAAATTTGAGCAGCAATAGCAAATAGCATCTTGTTTCTAGGTGGCATTTCTATTGAATTAATTATCATAACAGGTGGATTACTAGCTTCCTTAAATCCACTTTGCTCCAACAATGCTATAAATTCGTCGTTATGTGCTGGCACATCAATTCGCAATTTCCCTTGATGGTTCAAGGCCAGATTATTGAGAATTAAGGCTGCGGTTTTGGCGTCTGGGGCTACAATTGGGCCAAATATTAAATTAACAGACCCTAAAATTGAAATACCGAATCCAATAATATTTGCATGATGATTTTTAACAACTAAACATTGTTTGGCTTGCTTCACTCTATTTTGAAGAAAATTTCTTCTTTTATCCCCAAACGCTGCCTCATCTAATGCTACAAGTTCATTAAAATCACTCTTATTAAAATTTTCAAAATTCATATCCTTGGTAGTTAATCTACTTTTAACTATATAATTTTCAGCAAGATATTTTTTAATATAATCTACCGTTTTAAAACCCATTTTTTCATATAAGGGTGCGCCTTCTTTCGTGGCAATGAGCATAGTAGCAAAATCTCCAGCAACACCGTCTAAACATTTTTGTGTAGCATCTTTGCCTAACCCTAATCCCCGGTGCTCTTTATGAACTATCACCATGCCAATAGAAGCTAAATATGTATCATATTTGATGATCGCTGCACTTGAAACGATTGTACCTTCTGCATCTTTGTGGCCAAATATTTTACCAGACGACAGTACCGTGCGAATTTCAAATTCATCATAATCCCACTCAACTGAGGCTGACAATTCAATTAACCCCAAAATATCATCTCGATTAAATTCTACTAGCTCTAAGTTATTTTTATTGTATGTAACCATCCTTTGCTCCCTCCTAAGTGCCCGTGAATAGTAGCATTTCTACTTATCATTGCTTGTAGATTTCAATAATGCTAAAAAGAACATTCGTTCCAATTCTAACTACACACTTTGGAATTTACAAGTAATAATACAAGAAAATTCTGTACTTTCACAACGCTTACCAATAAAATGTAAATAATGGGATGTTTTAATTATGAGTATAACAAGCATGCTCATTTTGAAATTAATTTGGGAGGTATGGTAAATGTTTATTAAATCACAAAGAATACTAATACGGGAATTTGAACCTCATGATTGGCAAGCTGTCTATGCGTACACTTCAGATATGAATGTTATGAAATATATTCCCGAAGGTGTTTTCAGTGAGGAAGATGCAAAAAACTTTGTCAGTAAGAACATGGATGATGCGAAAAATTTTCCAGTAGTTTTGATAGATGAAAACATCCTGATAGGTCATATGGTTTTTCATCCATATTTCGGTAAACATACTTATGAAATTGGTTGGGTGTTTAACCCCAAATATTACAATAAAGGCTATGCCTCTGAAGCAGCACATGCGCTATTGAACTATGGGTTTAAGGACATGCAACTACATAGAATTATAGCTACCTGCCAGCCTCAGAATATTCCATCATACAAAGTGATGGAGAAAATCGGTATGCGCAAGGAAGGTTATTTCAAACAGTGCATACCACACGGAGATGACTGGTGGGATGAATATTATTATGCAGTTTTAGCGGAAGAGTGGAAATGAAACCGAAAAAAAAGATTAGTGGTGCAAATTATTTGCCCGCTAATCTTTCTTGATGTTCTTGATATCGTCGATGCACAGTTGCTTTGCTAACATCGAAACCGAGCCCTCTCAGTGATGTGGCAATCTCCTCAAAGGTGAAGCCTCGATTACGAAGAAGCACAATTTCTTCTACAGGCAATTCTTTGCGTTCCTGACCATTTGGATTGCCGCGAGAGGATAGATTTTTTTCTGGACGATAGCCATTTTCTACTGCACGACGCATGCCTCGGCGAATCTTCGCATTATGAACTTTACGCTGGTACTCCTCTACAATCGCTAAAATTTCGAGGAGCATTGTGTCCATTTCATTCAGCTGAACGGGCCCCGCATCACGCATGGAATAAACGTCTGTTTCTGTTTTTTGCAATAAATGCAGCACCGCCATTCGAGCATTGCCACGTCCTAAGCGTGTTTCGTCTTGTACAAATAATGCTTGTATCTCTTGTTCTTTTATGAAATCTAGCATTTCAAGCAGTCCCTCTCGCTCGACATCGTAACCGCTATGTTTATCTATAAAAACATCTTTTACTTCATAGCCTTGTTGATGAGCATAGTGTACTAATTCTTCCGCTTGTCGCTCAAGAGAGGAGCTTTGCGTCTCTTTTTCTGTACTCACTCGGCAATAGACGACAGCCGATTGGTTTTTATTCATCATTTTTCATTTCTCGCAATTTCAATTGAATTTGTGTGCCTGGTGTTCTCCCCTGTTACCGGTATGACTAATGATTTTCCTGCTACGATATTGACGTTTTTTAATTCATTTTCTACTTTCACAATCTTTATCCAGTCATCTGTTCCCATTTTACCACGGTATTGTTCTGCTAACGACCATAAGCTATCGCCATGCTCTATATGAATTTCTGTGTATGTAATATCCCCAGGATCGGTTATAAAAAGGTATCCTGCAAATAGTAAACAAGCGCCGATTAGTATTGAAATATGTGTATTTTTCTTCATCCAATTCATCATCATAACCCCTTTTTAGAATGTTTGTTCGGAATGTATGTTCTGATTTTAAAACGAACAAACGTTTTTGTCAAACACTTTTCGAACCTATGTTTGCATAAGTGTTCGCATTCTGCTATACTGTCTAGTAAGAAGAACAAAAGATAAAAAGAGGTGAGCAATCATGAAAAAAGTTTCTAAAAGACAAGAAGACATATTAGCATTTATCAAAGAAGAAGTGCGCGCAAAAGGTTATCCACCATCTGTACGAGAAATTGGTGAAGCAGTTGGACTTGCTTCTAGCTCAACAGTTCATGGACATTTAGCTCGTTTAGAGCAAAAAGGCTTCATCCGTCGAGATCCAACAAAACCACGTGCTATTGAAATTTTAGAGCCCGAGGATTCCATTCAAAAGCAAAGCGTTATTCATGTTCCACTTGTAGGGAAAGTAACAGCTGGATCACCCATTACAGCAATCGAAAATATCGATGAATATTTCCCGTTACCAGATACTTATGGCACAAGCGAAGATCAGCTATTCATGTTAGAAATCATGGGTGAATCGATGATAGAAGCAGGTATTTTTGACGGAGATTTAGTGATCGTCAAACAAAAGGCTACAGCCGATAATGGTGACATTGTTGTGGCCATGACCGAAGAGGACGAAGCTACTGTTAAACGTTTCTTCAAGGAAAAAACACATTTCCGACTACAACCAGAAAATGCAACAATGGAGCCAATTATTGTTGACCAAGTGACGATTTTAGGACAAGTTGTTGGCTTATACCGCCGAGTACATTAATGCGCTCACAATATTGCTCCAGCAAAAAAGAGAAGCATGCTACTATGCTTCTCTTTTGTATTTCAAACTCGCTTTGGTGAAAGCTGTAAACAGCTTCTTCGCCGTTTCATCTCCTACGACTGCCTGTTCTTCCGGATGCCATTGCACCGCGAGACAAAATGGTGATGCTTCATGTACAACGGCTTCGACGATACCGTCACTTGATTTTGCTACTACAGTTAATTTTTCCGCTAACACATTAATCGCCTGGTGATGCATTGAATTCACTGCAATCCTGTCTTCTTCAACAATGGTTTTTAATAAACTCTCTGGAACGACATTGACATAGTGTGTGGCAACACCTCGAGCTGCTTGCTGCGAATGCTTTAACAGCTTACTACTGTGATATTCACTATCAATATCCTGATAAAGCGTGCCACCAAGAGCAATATTGAGCATTTGAATACCACGACAAATCCCAAATATCGGCATTTGTCTAATTAAAGCTGCATGAATCAAAGCGAGTTCTAGCGAATCTCTTTCTGGTTGAATTTGTCCTAGCCCTAGTGACGGCTCTTGGCCAAAGTGAAATGGATGCACGTCATATCCACCCGATAATAATAATCCATCTGTCAACGATAAAACCTGCGCCACATCCGCCTCCACCCCAAGTGGGATAATAAGTGGAATGCCACCCGCTTCGATAATACTTTTACCATACGCTACATTTAACCTTGACGATAAATCATTCTCCGCAAATGCCGTTATACCAATAATAGGTTTCACACAATCGCCTCCCTATCTAAAAGGTTTATCGTCTACCATAATCCGACATACCAATCGATCATGACGTCTCCAAAGAAATATACAAGTACCGCTGCAAGTGCTATCGACGGGCCAAACGGTATAGGTGTTTTTCTGCCCTGTTGACGCAGTCGGAGCACCACGATGCCAACTATCATTCCAATAGTCGCAGCTAAAAATAATGTCAGCAGTGTCTCCAACGTACCAAGTACAAGACCAATTAAAAAAAATAATTTAATATCGCCTCCACCCATGCCACCACGTGATAGCACCGCAATCAGATATAGTATGCCAAAACCAACTACCGCACCTACAATACTATCCCACCACGGTGTCAATGGTGACACTACACGCCCAATAATCAGCAACGGCAGAAAGAATACCAGCACTTTGTTAGGTATAAGCATATACGTAATATCAGAAACTACCAGTATCACTAATAATGCCATAAATAAAATGGCTACAACAAATTCTACGCTAAAACCTAGTCGCCAATACGCAAAGGCAAATAAAAGTCCCGTTATAAGCTCCATTAACGGATACATCCACGAGATTTTTTGCCCGCAACTCCGACATTTGCCACCTAGACATACATATGACAGCACCGGCACTAAATCCAGTGCTTTTAGTTGTCTCTTGCAGTTCGTACAGTGCGAGGGTGGACTTACAATCGACTCTTTCACAGGAACACGTAGACCCACAACATTAAAAAACGAACCAAGAACGAGCCCAAAGATAAAAACTGTCACTGTATAAGCCATTTCCATTTTTATTGCCTCCTAAACCAATAGGCGCTCATACATTTGAAGTATGTGCGCCTATGTTTTATTGTTGTCCATCATAATAGAACGTCGTCACTTGTACGGTTGCCTGGAGGGTTAAATCTGCATCCTTCTCTAGCTGATCCTGTTCCCCTGGTAAGGTAAAGCTCATTGTATCTATTTTCATAACACGTTCCAGCTTTTCAATTTCCTTTAAAAAGCTTTCAAGTGCATGAAAATCCAAAGCAGTAACCTCTAAACTAAATGTAACTAGCTTTAGCTCATTAGGCAAGGTTTCCTTTACTATGGATGACACTGGTAAATTTTCATTCGTTTCAGTCTGCTCTCCGTCTACCTCTGCTTCCGCTTTTTCAAGCATATTGGGCTCTGTGACCTCAGACTGTGCCACGGCCGTATCATAATTATTAAAGTTCAATGATTCTACTCGTGTGCCTGTCACTTCTTCCACTTCAGCCATATCTAAAATAATTTTTTCAATGGCCCTTGTTTCAGGCACTTTTCGACGCATCGTTAAAATATTTGTAGCAAGTTCTCCTTGCGCTTCATCTAGCTTCGTAAGTTGCCCTTCTATACCAGCAATTTGCTGTTGAAGTTGCTCCACACTGCTTCTTTTTGACTCTACCTCATCTAGTTTCGGCAACAGCAAATAGTAATAAAGTGCAAATAATAGTGCTACCGTTAAAGCCACGAGTAACAGGATGGATGAATTTTTGCTACTTGTTAGCTTATTCATGAGCGTCGACCTCCAGCTAAGTACATAAAATCAATTGCCGCTGTAATTGTCACCGCGTAACGAGGAACTTCTTTAAACTTTTGCTCGGGTGTTAGCTCTTTTTGCTCACCAAGTTGAATGTTAAAGTTTGAAATCGAACGTATTTGCGTATCTTTGAAATAATTACTAGCTAGCAGTCGTTCGACATATGTAGAAATATCCGTCATTGATTCAAAATCTACTATGATATTGATTGTATCCGCACCAAAAGCATAACTACGTAAATAGGAATGAGCCGGCAATAATTTGCGCGTTTCATCTATCAGTGGTGTCACAGGATAAGAAACACTTTGCACATATTGTACTGACTGCTCCAACGAACCCTGACTGCCACTTTGTCGCATATCTAGCTCTTGCTGTAATTGATTGTTTTGTGTAGTTAACACTTGTTCTTCAGTTGTTAAAGCCTTTAAATCACTTTTAGCAGTAAAAAATATAAATAGGAAATAGGTGAGTATAATACCCACAGCTACAATCACTATGCTATACAAAAGCTTTGGGGATGACGTCTTTTTTTCTAGTTGTGGTAAGAGGTTAATGTCTGGAACCATTAATTTACCTCCTTTAAGGCCAAGCCCAGCAATGTTGCGAATTCCCTCTTAAAATCCGGGAAAAGCTGTGCCACCATTGCTTCATTTACTACCGTTAACGGTATCCCTAAATTAGACTCCAATAAATGACCAATTGTTTTTAGTAGTGGATTATCGCCGAGGACGATCATTTCATCCACTGATTTTTCACCTTTATGTAAAGAAAATTTAAAGAAATTCATCATACGGTCGATTTCTAGCACCTGATCCATCACGACCATTCGGTAATCATCGATTTCTCCGCTATAAATAAATTGATAGCTAAAATCATCCTCTTTTTTCCCTTGCCATTGTGTTAAATCAGTCTCAATCGATTGATAACGCAAAAACTCGACTTGCCCTTGAGAGAAAATACTAATGGACAATTCATTGATAGACCAATCCGCAATTAAATATGTTTTATCAATCGATAAAAGTGACAAGTGCTCTAGTAATCGAATATTGCACAACGCACGAATATCAGCAGCTTCAGGCTCCAATGAAACATCAAGGAACATTCCGACCATTTTATTTATTTCCTCTGATGGAGCCGCAAATAACATGGCCTTTCCATCGTCTGGCTCAGGATCATACACATCAATTAACGGGGCTTGGAATGGTAAATGAATGGAATGCCCAAGCTCCATTTCTGCATAGCCCCTCAGCTCATGAAGCTTAACATCCTTCGCATGATCAAAGCTCTTTAAAAGTACCGTAGTGTCAGGCACAAACATACGCACTGCTTGTTTTTTTCCGGTCCACTTCACAACCTGCTCTTTAATAATTTCAAATAATTCTAGCTCTTCTACAATGGTCGCATTTTCAACAATGCCAGGAGCTAAAGGATACTCATAGCCCTGCCACTGACTAGGCTCCGGTCCTTTCGCCACTATCGCACGCAGCACATAATCCTTCAACTCTATCGAAACATGCGATTTTCGCTTTCTCTTAAACATGTGAAAAGACCTCCTTTTTCTATCCAGCTATATGACTTCATCAATTAGTCATCCATTTCCCAGCCAGAAACGCCAAAACATCGCATTTCTGAATGGGTTGGGAGGACTGATTAAGATCCAGTTGACCAAGTAAATTTCCCACCAGGTTTACCATCTTCAATCTTCAATTCTTTCAATGTGGTTTTAGTAATAGTATATCCTTTGTTATTTGATTCCCCTGTTGCCGCAATAGTAATTACACCGTTACTCTTTTCAACTGTAAATGTCTTAATTGTTCCTAAATCTGCAATATAAGATTTGTAAATTTCGTCTGATCCACTACCATCTTTAGTTAAATTATCAAATGTAGTAGCACTTGGATTCTCAGTAAAATAAATATTTGCTGAATTAAGGATATTGGCAGCATCTGCTTTAGCAGCTTTTACTCGGCTACTATCAATAATGTTACCAATAGCTGGAATTGCAATTGCAGAGATAATCGCTAGAATGACAATAACTGCTAGAAGCTCAATAAGTGTTAAACCTTTTTCATTTTTCACGTGTTTCTTGTTTATTAATTTTTTGAACATGTTAGGTTCCTCCTTGAAATTTTGTTATATGAAGTGTATTTACACAAACTTCCTTTAATTTTTATATGTGAATAGCTTTTATATTAATAGCTAGTTAAGGGACTCTGATAACGCCAAACGAAACACAACTAATGGACAATCGAACCCTACATATTCTCATAAAGCTGGAACATCGGTAAGAATATCGCTGCAACTATCACACCAACTACTAAGGCGAGCACAACAATCATCAGCGGTTCAATCAAAGACTTCAGTGTATCAACAGCACGATCAACCTCGTCCTCGTAAAAATCTGCCACTTTTTCAAGCATGTAGTCCAGCGAGCCTGTTCGTTCGCCGATTGACGTCATTTGTGTGACGAGCGGTGGAAATAGCCAACTTTTCTCTAATGGTTCCGATAAATTGCCACCCTTTTCTAAATTATCGCGTGCCTCTAGCACCACCTTGCCGATAACGGGGTTCCCCGCCACTTTTTCGACAATCGTCAGTGCCTGTAAAATGGGGACAGAGTTACTAAATAGTGTTGCTAGTGTTCTCGTCATACGTGCAATCACATCTTTTTGCAAGAGCTGACCGAAGATAGGCATACGCAAAAGCATGACATTGACTGTATAATGAAAATTTTTGTTATTTTTATAGAAAAAGTTAAAACCGACGACTACAATAAGTAATGCCAAAATAACGATATACCAAAATTTAATGAGCCAGTCACTGATGCCCACGACAATAACCGTAATCAGGGGCATCTCTAAATCCATATCTTTAAAGGCATCCATAAAGGTTGGCACAATAAAGACCATTAAAAACATACCCACGACTAACGTCAGGACTGATAATACCGCTGGATAAGTCATGGCAGACTGGATTTTCTTCTTAATGTTATACTGCTTTTCAAGTGTGCCTGCTAAACGCTCTAGCGTGTCATCGATGTTGCCGGTCGCCTCACCTGCTCGCATCATATTGATGAATAACACAGGAAACACTTTTGGATGCTTGGCAGAAGCATCTGAAAACGACGTACCACTTCGAATATCTTCCTCTACTTGCATCAATGCTCGCTTTAACGGTTTACTCCTTGTTTGTTCACCTAAAATATGAGTGGCTTCAACTACCGATACGCCTGCACGAATTAACGTGGCGTATTGCCGGCAGTAAATCACAAAATCCTGATGTTTGACCTTTGTACCAAAGGCGATATCCTTGTGCAAAATACTATTGGATTCTTGTAAATCACGTGCATTGATGCCCTGTGCACGTAGTTTTTCAATCGCTACTTTTTTGTTGGGTGCATCAATGATGCCCTTTTTTTGTGCGCCCGTTTTCGTGCGGCCACTATAGCGAAATACCGTCAACTATAATCACCAGCGTTCATAAATGGTCTTGCATCCTCTAATGAAATTTTCCCAGTAGCGATTAAATGTTGCATTGATGATTCCAATGTGTGCATGCCCAATGCCTTACTTGTTTGCATTACACTTGGAATTTGGTGAATTTTCTCATTGCGAATCAAGTTTGCAATCGAAGGTGCTTGTACTAAAATTTCAGTTGCCGCTATACGTCCCTTTACATCTTTGCGTACAAATAGCCGCTGTGAAATGATACCTTGCAGTACATTAGCCAGTTGCACACGGATTTGACTTTGTTGATGTGGTGGAAACACATCAATAATGCGGTCGATGGTTGTGGGTGCACTGCTAGTATGCAGCGTCGCCATGACTAAGTGACCTGTTTCAGCAGCAGTAATTGCAGTTGAAATTGTTTCATAGTCACGCATCTCGCCGACTAAAATAATATCGGGGTCCTGCCGTAAAGAAGCTCGTAAACCATTGGCAAAGCTCATTGTATCTACACCAACTTCCCGTTGGTTAATGACTGATTTTTTATGCGCATGTAAATACTCAATCGGGTCCTCTAACGTGATAATGTGCTTGGCACGCGTTTCATTTATGTAATCAATCATCGCTGCTAACGTCGTGGATTTTCCTGAACCCGTTGGCCCTGTCACTAGAATAAGTCCTTGCGGTTTTTCTGCTAGACGATACAGTACTTCAGGCATATTGAGTGATTCAATGGACGGGATTTTCGCCTCGATTAAACGTGCCGCAATCGTTACTTCATTGCGTTGATGGTAGGCATTGACACGGAATCGGCATTTTCCAGGCAAGGAAAAGTTAAAGTCCGTCTCGCCTTTATCCTCAAATTCCTGTAATTTATGTTTTGGTAAAATAACCTTCACCATTTCCTGTAAATCTTCGGTTTCTAGTGGCGTTTCTCCATATTGCGCCAGCTTGCCATGGATACGATAAACAGGGGGAATGCCTTTTGTTAAATGTAAGTCAGATGCCTTTTCCTCAAATGAGCGGGTTAATAGCTCTACAATTGAATATGCTGTCATTCATGTCACATCCTAGTCTGCGCTTGCTACGCGTAATATTTCTGATGTGGTCGTTTGGCCAGCTACGACCTTTAATAGCCCATCCACTAAAAGCGTATGATAACCTTTTTGCTTCATGTAGTCCCGTAAAACACTATCTCCCATACGACTTAAAATCATGTCTTTTAATGTCCGATCAACAGGTAAAATTTCATGAATTGCCATACGTCCTCGGAAACCTGTCTGATTGCAAGCTGGACAGCCACGGCCTTTCTTGCCATGTGTTACCCCTTCGATTCCATTTTCCTCAAGTATTTCGAGTTCACGTGAAGTAAATGCATACGTTTCCACACAATCTCGACATACCTTTCGTACTAACCGTTGCGCCATAATTCCTACAAGCGAAGAGGACAGAAGAAATGGTTCAATCCCCATATCATGTAATCGTGAAATGGATTCCACTGCGCTATTTGTATGCAAAGTGCTTAACACTAAATGGCCTGTTAGTGAAGCACGGATGGAGATTTGTGCTGTTTCAAGATCACGTATTTCACCGACCATGACGATATCTGGATCCTGACGTAAAATGGATCGTAAACCAGCCGCAAATGTTAAACCTACCTCTTCTTTAACCTGTATCTGATTAATGCCATCTAACTGATACTCAACTGGGTCCTCTACCGTAATAATATTGACGCCCTCTTGATTTAAATAACTCAGTGCAGCGTATAAAGTGGAGGATTTCCCCGACCCAGTCGGACCTGTAATCAGCATAATGCCGTTTGGATGAGCAATCATTTTTCGGAAAAGTGCTTCATTACTTTTACTAAAACCTAATTTGTCAATGTCATTTGCCGCATTCGTTAAATCTAAAATACGCATGACGACTTTTTCACCGTAAACAGTGGGTAGCGTAGATAGTCGTATATCGACTGGTCTGAAATTCACATTGGTTTTAATACGACCATCCTGTGGAATACGATTTTCAGTAATATTTAAATTGCCCATAATCTTAATACGTGCTAGTACAACATTTTGCATGTGCTTTGGCAATGAACGCTCAGTACGTAGCACCCCATCCACCCGATAGCGGACACGCAGTTCAGTTTCCTGTGGGTCAAAATGGATATCACTTGCACGCTGCGCCACACCATTCGCAATAATTTGGTTCACTAAACGGACAATCGGCGAATCTTCGTTCTCAATTTCTTCCTGCGTTTCTGTTCCTGAAGCGCCTAAGTCCTGTAGCGCCGCTTCCATTGATTCCTGCAAATCATAGTATTTCGTAATCGTACGATACAAATCGTCCTTGGCCGCAATACTCGTCTCTATTTGACAGCCAGTGGTCATGCGCACTTCTTCAATCGCAAAATAATCCATCGGGTCTGCCATAGCAATAAATAGTTTATTTTTTTCCTTACGAATAGGCATAATATTCGTTCGCTTCGCTAGCTCAACAGGAATTAACTGTAGCAACTCTGGGCTAATCGAAAATTGGTTTAAGCTAATATGCGGAATGCCCAGCTGAAATTCTAGTACTTCAATGAGCTGCTGTTCCGTTAAGAAATTTTCTTTAATAAGAAAATCACCGAGTTTTTCCTCTTTCGTTTTCGTCGTTAACGCATAGTTCAGCTGCTCTGCTGTAATGACACCCGATTCTACAAGTAAATCCCCTAAACGTTTACGTCCCGCCTTTACAGCCATTTACTTACCTCCCTTTTATCACGGACTCGTTTGCACAAAATTGCCACCCTTATCGTAATAACCATTAACAATTTCTGGACCGTCTACTTGCGTATCATGATTTGTCTTTGCCGAGCTTTCTGTATCGGACAAACCATTACCGTCTAAATCGATTTGTAAATCTGGATCTGCAGCGATATTTTGTGTCGGTGTAGTCACTGGAACTGGTTCCTTGGTCGATCGTGTAACAATCCGATTTTCAGGCGCATAATAATCTTTACTTACAAGCTGTTCATCCGTTGTACCATTCTCTACAACGGAACGGTAAACCTCAATTCGAAATCCCTCTTGACCTTCTTGCTCCACCCGCTCTTGGCCTACTTTTAAGTCATCCGAATAACGATAAACAATACGAGGTTTAACAATTTTATCTTTGCTAACACGTACGGTAATTTCTTTGTCCTTTGTCTGAGCAAACATTTCTATTTTTAGTTGATTGCCTTCAAGTGTTGTTTTCAATTTACTAGTATGTTTAGAACGGTTTATAAATTGCAAATCCTTGTTTAACGCAACATTGACATCGGCCTCAATACCCTCTTGCAAATAACTAGGCAATACCTGTTGTGAATGACGTTCAATTATTTCATAGTCCGTTTGAAGCACAACACTATAAAGCGTTGACGCTAGGAAGTTTAGAGCAGCTCCATTTACTGCACCTGTTTGTTCCCCTAACAAAGACAGAAAAGACACTGGTTTATCTGGTACTAAAACCACTTCTTCGATAGAGGCAATAATTTCACGTATCCCACGCACATCCGTAGGTATTTCAGCTACTTGAAAGCCAAGTCTTTCCTCTGCTTGCATCAATGTATCGTTGACGACCGCTTCGATCTCATGATTGCGCAAATAACTTGCCTGCGACGTAATCGTCTGAAGTGTTTTTTCTGATTCCCAAATGTCTACTGACTCAATTTGATGAATAATTGTCTCATTTATTGTGACGGGAATTGGGACATGCACTACTTTATCTTTCTGCCAAAACGCATACCATGGTTTTTTTGTCAGTAACTCATATTGTGAGATTGCTGCTGAAATATCAAAAGAAAGTTGATTGGTGTCTATCATTGTAGAAGTATTTCCGCCACTTACTACGACAGCTGTCGATTGCCATTGTGTAATTGCTGTCTGTAAGGTCGATTCTAACGTAGAAGCTTTTAAGCCCTCGATTTCAATACCACCAATCGAGGATCCCTTGCTATCTTCCTTGGCGAAAACCGTGCCATTTAACACAAAATTTGGCAGACAAACTGCTACTATTAACATTGCACCTATCAACAAGCATGCTATTTGTATGTATCGTTTCATAGCCTGCCTCCAATCTAGTTTTTTATCAAATTTACTGCATTGCATTTAATTAATACTAAATACTCATCTTTTTTAAAGGATACTACAAAATAATGGTTATGACACTACTATAAACCTATTTATTAATATTATTTTTAAAATTAACCGAAAAAATTCGAAAAATAGACTACTTTACAACTGAATAAATGATATATTATCGATATACACTCCTTTTTTACTAGTCTATAAGAATTACACTTTTTCACTATCAATATATTAAAAATCAATCGATATTGAAAAACCATTACTAACGCAATCAGTTAATCGGGAGAATTTATATCAACTCAATACATATGGAAAGGCTGATGTATTTGAAAAATATATTAAAAAATGAAAATGGCTTTTCTCTACTTGAAGTGGTCGCTTCACTTATATTAATCACAATTATCTTGCTTTCATTTTTCGGACTTTTTGTTCAGTCAAATAAAACTTCTAAAACCTCTAGTACGATTGTCGATTCCACTTATTTAGCACAAAATGAAATGGAGAACGTTTACAGAGAAATAAAAGGAAGCACAGAAGAACAGCTAGCTACAAAATTAAATTACATAAGTACAGGCTCACAGCAAACCTCTCTTTGCTATAACCCATCTGAAAATGACTATTCTACTGTGTGGTTTTTTGAAAAACAGCAAAACAATGTGCTCTACAAACTAACTATAAAACGTCGTTGTCAATTTGAATTATTAGATAACATTATTATCGAAGTATACGAAGATGAAGTGCTAAAAAGTAAGATGGAAAATATTTATAGTCGGAAGTGAGTTTAGAACAATGAAGATACTGAAGAATAATCGTGGCTTAACACTTGTTGAATTACTTGCTGTTATTGTGATTTTAGGCATCGTGTCTACTTTACTGATGAACATCCTTGTTTCTAGTTCCGAAACCAATAAAAAACAGCTTGCCAATAATCAACAACTCACGGAATTGTCCTACGTTTTAAAAATAATTACGAAGGATATGAGGAGAACAACAACTTTTGATACGACAGATTCAACCTTTAAAAATAATGACAATACAACACAGTACACTTATTTATTTGATATGGAAGCAAACACAGTTACCCGTAATGGAGAAATTATCGCTATAAACATTGATACATTTTCAATAATTCCTGTTACGAATTCAAAATCTATTAAATTTAATATTGAAAGTACTAATGGACACAAAATTACGACACAACTATCATTTAGGAGTGGTGATTGATGAACAAATGGCAAAAATTCCGCTTAAATGAAGATGGTTTTTCCTTCTTATTAGTTTTTTTAGCGATTATATTAGTTACCATATTAGGTTTAGGACTTCTTGTAATATCTTCAAATTCATTAAAAACCTCTACACACGAACGAGAAAATCAATCAATCTTTTATATCGCAGAAGCAGGTATTAATTACGAAAAAGCAAAATTATACGAAAAGGCAAATGATGCCTATCAATTAGCTAAAAAAGATTACAATAGCTTACCTGTCAATCAAAAAACAACAAGCAAATTTACGGCATTATATGAATCGCACATCCTAGCGCTTATGGAACCGCTTATACAAGCTGAACCTACGATAATTGATACTTTTGAAACACAATTAGGCAAACAACCAATCGCTGAAATTACTATAGATCAAGATCCCGATAACCATTTGCGTTTTTCCATTACATCAACTGGTTATTTTTCTGATACCCCCTCTCAAAATAGAGAAGTTATTCAAACAATTGATTTTGTATTAAAGGCTGAAACTACTAACAATAATACAGGCGATGGGAACGGGAATATCAACACAATTACGCCTGAATTCACAGTACAAACACAAGGAAACATAACTTTAACTGGAAGTGCGACGATTAAGGGGAATGTTGCGACAGATACTGGCATCATTTCAATAGATGGAGGTTCTTCAATTACAGGTACTGTTGGCGCATCTAGCGATAACTTTATATATCCTAGTTGGATGGGAAATCTAAAAGATAAGCTGACACAAAGCAGTAACTATCCAGGGGCAAGTATCCTTCCCCCGTTTCCTGACGAGAAGATGCAACAATTATCAACGTTACCTGTACCTGCCAATCAAGAGGTTGTCAAAGATCCCTACAATAAAATTCAAATCATAAATAATGGGGATTTTTTAGCAGATAACTGGATGACCAATAACTTTATATTACATTTAACTGATGATACACATTTTAAACAATTTAAAGTCGATCAAAACAATACTTTGACCATCAACGTGGGCAATACAGATAAAAATCTCTATATTGAAGATTTAAGTATTTTACAAGGTCATGTGAATATTATTGGCTCAGGAAGACTAAACATCTTTGTAAATAATAAATTTAATTTAAAGGGCTCCTTAAATAAGAATGGAAACGCCAATCAAGTTAACCTCTTTTACAATGGTTCTTCTGCCATTACAATTGGAGGCGAAACTCAAACGGCAGCTTCCCTTTACTCTAAACAAGCAGACCTTACGTTCACAGGTGGTATAGGTATAACCGGCAATATTTATACTGGTTCAGATAATGTGACATTTAACGGTGGTACGAATGCCAATGGTCAATATATTATTGCACCCAATGCAACTGTGACATTAGAAGGTGGGGCACACATCAAGGGAGCTATTCTTGCAGATAATTTAATAGCTAATGGTGGTACATCTGTAACATTTACCGAAAGTACTGTTACGCCTCCTTCATCAGGTTATCCAGAGTTTGGAGACCCAATATCATTAATTAAAGAAAATGAATTGTTAGAAAAATAATGGTAACACAATTTAATCGAAAAGAGATTCCCATCTACTAGCGGAATCTCTTTTCTGCTATTTCCGTAACAGTCGCCCCGACAACAGCATCCCTATGCCACCAATCGCTATAAACAATACGGCTCTTATCAGTAAATCTAGTGCGGACAAATCAAAGAATATGAGTTTGACAAAAGCAATTGCTAATACTGTAAAACCAGTAAGTCGCAGTATTCGTAAATGATGTACAGTGCTGAGCCAAAGTGACGTGCTGGCTGTGAGGAATAGTGTAATTGTCGATAACGCAATACCCAGCTTCCAATCGAGCAGATTGTTGTAACTTAGCTGATAAACAAAGCCCCAAGCCCCTAGCATGATGAGCACAACGCCAGTACTCACAATTACATCTAAAAATTTCTCCATGTGCTCTTGATATATTTGATAGATACGGCCCTTCATCAGCAAATCAACAACCATTGCCACAATGACGGCAATATAAATGAGCCTTGTCGCTATATTTAGCCATTCAACACCTTGCATATTGTATGGAACGATTGTAAGCATTAGTGTAAAGAAAAGGAAAAATGCCCCAAGTACGGGTGTTAATGCGCGTCCCTTGTATTTTACTGGCACTAAAAGTAATACGGTAAATACTATGGCAAGGAGTAAACATGTTAGATGTGGAATATTGTTAACACCTGCAAAATAGGCTGTATCAAGCTTGCTGATATATGCAAGGAAGTAGCCTGTCGTGATAACAGCTAGAAAGTCGAGTGCATACATATCCTTCATAAGTTTTTCAAATGCAGTCAGTTTCTTCTTTGGACGCAGCCCATACAGATAAATGATTAGCAGATAGATCCCCGGCATCAACAAGCTTATATGCGCCATGCTAAAAAATGGCGTCGGTTCATGAACGGTATAGCTTAGCAATAGCACAATAGTAAATAATAGCGAACTGACGACCTTCATCATACTGGCACGGAGTCGTAAGCTGACCATGACACCTGCAAAGGCCATGAACGGAAGAAGCAACTCATCCACTTTCTCTGGCATATTCATAACAAGTAGCGCATTACATAAAGTGATAAACGCGAGCGTTATGGCACTATCAAATGCCTCCTGCCATTTTTGCTTATAGCCATAACTCGCTACAGTTACAAACAAGCTGAATAATACAAGAAATAGTACCTCATTATAAACAACTGAACTAACAATTAAATTCATGAGTAATAAACTAAATGTCCCGAGGCTAAATTGTAATCCAACATGGATATGTTTCCATGTAGATTCAGGATTGTATAACTTGCACCAACTCATGAAATAGATTGCGAGTATAATGAGCATACCTAGCGCAAAAACAACTTGATTGTCACTGTTCATAAACGCTACAATGCTAACAGCTAGCACAGAGAAAAAGGTCGCTACATACAAAGCAACTTTCTGTTTATGCTGTAAAATGACGACTTGCAACACTGTAAATAGAACGATAACAAAGATAAAGATAATGATCGGGCTAAAATCCATATATTCTAACAAATAAGGCAGTAATAGTGACGTAAAGGCAACAAATGATGTCAGTACCTCATTTTTCTTTAAATAACTGATGGTTATACCGTAGCCGATGAATACAAAGGCAATGATAAGTGCTAATGTTAAACCCAGTACTTCGTATAAAATAGCACCAGCCGCTGTAGTTAAAATTCCAATAATAAATGCTCCACCGTATAAGGAAATCATGATTGCTGATGATCCGAGTTTTTTATTCTCCATTACATAAGCGATAACCACTAAGCAAATGGATAACATATAGGCGAGGATGATTTTTACCTCGTTCGACAAGTAGCCGTAATCACTCACGAGTTTTAGCCCCCACAGTACGCCCAACACTAAAATAACCATGAATACTTTCGGGAGCGCCCACACAATACGTTCCTCTAAAGAACGCTGGGGTTGCGCATTTTTTTCTTGAACTGGCATTGGTTTAGCTTTTTGTGTTGGTGCAGTTGTTAGTGTTGATGCAGTTTGCTTTACAATGGATTTTTCAGCACTTAGCGTACTTGTCTTTTCAAGGGACTGTAACCGCTTCAATGTATCCATCTCTTGCCGCAAATCCACAACCTCTTTTTCTAGTTTGGCGATTCGCTGCTCCAATTCTAGCGACATTCAATCATCCTCCCTGCTGTTTCAATTTTCTTACATTATAACACATACACCTTTATTGTAAAATTACACTTTTGGTTCCATTTAATTATTTTCATACTCTTTAGTCACTACCTCGGTTTTCGATACATGAGTGCACGTTCACTATCCCGGGTACCTTGTGTAGTAGGATCAACAATAACACCCATTAAAACGAAAATCGATAACCCTGTATTAATGATGGATGTTAACTGTTCGCTCATCACACCTGTTAATTCATAGCCAAAAAGAGCTGCCACTTGCTGTGCAAGTAATAGCAGTAAGGACAACAACGCCAATAAAAATGGTTTATGCATTAACCTTATTTTCCAGTTAATTCTCATAAATGCTCACCTCCCCCCTCCCTCACCACAGTATATGCCGGGTGTCACATAGTACATATGCAAAAATGGAGCTTCACGGTGATTTTACAAGCGTCAGTACAACCCTATTCGACTATATTTATAGCGAGCGGCGGTTTTCATGGTTTTATCAGCGGTTTTCTCTGTTTTACCAGCGATTTTCACTGGCCTAGCGGCGACTTTCACACTTTTAGAGAATAATTTATGAAAGAATCGTGGAGGAAACAATCTATGAACTATCAAGTAAATGATAAACTTCTAAAAATTCTGAGGCTACTGATACTGACTATTTCTATCTCTCTCATTTAGAATCAGCTGAGGAAATGATACAAGCTGTCGAAGAATACATTTATTTTTACAGCTATCCACGTTTTCAAACATAACTCAGCCACCTGGCTCCGATTGAATATCGACACCAGATGGCTGCATAGTTCTTTTTAAAGATCTTTAGGTATAGGTTTGAAGCTTTTTCAAACGATAACTGTTACATTACCTACAAGAGTTGACTCGAATGAATACGTAGTCGTCCAAACAGTACCTACAACTGAAAATGTTCTATTTGTATCATTAAAAAAGTTATATAAAACGCCAAATTAATAACAGCCCTTGGACAACCTAACCGTAATAAACACTTTCACATGTTCCCGCTGCTGGTTCATAATAACAATGATTTCTAAATTGACCAGCAAAAGGTTGATCGTACCACGTTGGAGGGCATGGAGCATATGGATTAAAATACCACAGAGCATATTTCCCTGGGTGTTCTCTCCAATAATCCAAATTCTGTTTTGCTAATCTTTTTTCAGTAGATCTCGCTCTTTGATAAAATAAATTACCCTTTTGAACAGCTTCAAAAGAGTAATTTCCTCCTTGTACCTGAAAAATGACTTGTTCAACGGTTCTTACATCTTGAAAGTCTAAACAATCTGCTACAACACGATTAACAATTACATTTCCAACATATAACATTCCTTGTTTTCCTTCACCTTCAGCTTCTGCTCTCATCATCCTTGCCATTAAGTCAATATCTGCTTCTCGGTATTTTACTCTTGGCATTTTTTCACCTCAAAATATAATATGAAAAAAAGCGAATAAGAATGAAAGTTATTCCATATTTAAAGAAAACTAAGAGCAGTATTTCTGTAATAACTGAAAGGAAATCTAGAGTTTGTGAATAATGTACTTAAGCTAACGGAGGCTTTACTTCAATAAGGAGTAGAGCCTTTTTTCTTCTTAGAACGGAGCAGGTTTCTACAATAAGCATAGATGGATTTTGTCAATTCTAACATGCCATGAAATAATAAAAAGGACTCATAATTAAGAAAACCCCATATAAGACACTGATAAGAGTATTTTTATAGCTATTGTTTTTTAATACTTTTTTCATTTACTTTATCGTTTAATCTATCGTATTCAAAGGGCAACTAACAGTTTACACCCTTGCAACTATGTGGTTCTTTAGTTTTTTAGTGCAAATAAATATACTAAGAATAGGAGTTGATCATATGTATTTTTCTACCAAAATAAAAGAAGAACGCCAAAAGCATAATATGTCACAACAACAGCTTGGAGAAAAACTTAATATTAGTAGACAATCTATTTCCAAATGGGAACGTGGAGAAAGTTACCCTAGTATTGAATTGCTAATTAAGATAAGTGACATTTTTGATATTACTCTTGACGAATTAGTAAAGGAGGATAATTCTTTGAAAGAGCAAATCATAAAAGATAGCCAAAAATTAGCCTATCCAAGGTGGAAATTGTTTTTTGATATTCTTCTAATAATTGGATTTTTTATCATACTTGCTAAGATATTCATTGTAATAGGCAATAAGTTATTTGATTTAAATATTGTGTTCTTACAAGATTCTCTGCTATTTCAAATTGGACCGTTTTTTATGTCTATCATTGGAGCGATTGGCAGCGAATCTCTAGCCAAAAAATACAAATAATCATTTTGGATTTAGATTTATACACTTATTATATAGGAAAGTCCCCTCAAACTATCTGAAGGGACTTTTTTTCAGTATATATCTTCTTAACAAAACTACTCCATTAGCTCAATAAGCGATTGCTCTAGTTGAACAAGCGCCCCCGTTAGCCATTCATATCGCGTAAAATCAACGCGACACCACAGAAAATAAAAGATTTTTACGTTCTTTCATGGGAGTTTAAGTGCAATACTTCACAAACTCAGTCGATTTTGCATACATAATTCCGTTCATTCATTACAAGAATGCTGCTCCATTTATTCCATAGCAAAATAAGCTTTCTAAATGGCAGCTAATCTTCTGCTATTGCAACCGTTACTCTATTTAGTTAGAAGTTATTTATTGGAAAGGTCGTCAACCGCTTGAATAGCTAGTTCCAACGCTTTAATTCTTCTTTCTAAAAGCGTTCTTTGGGGACTACCAGCCTTTGACTTAGCATAAATATTCTCAATTGATGGAAATAATCCAGTAAGGACATTACGTGCTTCTGCTAAATCTTCCTGGGTGTAATAATGGGGTCTTTGATTCCAAACGTTTTCTAGCATTGCTAAGCCGATGCAAACAGCTTTGAGTCGTTTCTTTACTAAAGTAGTATTTACGCCTTTCTGAGTCATCTGGGACAAGGCATTTTCAAGTTTATTGATTGTCGATTGTAAAGATTTTATTGATTCCAATTTATCTACATTTGATACGTTTTCCATAATAGTCCTGTCCTTTCTTCGTTTCTGAATTATTTTGCTTGATATTTGATAAAATCGTTAAAAACCTGATTTCACTCGCAATATTTTAACATAAATAACTAACTCTCTATGAGAGGAATTCTCAACAATCTGGCCCATTGTTGATCACAAGTTAAATAACACTCTTCTACTAAGCTGCTCCGTTAGCCCAAGAAGCGATTGCTCTAATTGAACAATCGCCCCCGTTAATTTAATTAAGTAATTCAATTTATAATGGAACATTAAGTGAGATTTTTTATAAAAACAAATAGCACCCTGTCCATTTCACATGAATAAGGTACCTTTAAAATTTGATTATAATTTTCTATCTGTACGTCGATACTTACCTTCAGTATTTTTAATTTTCTAGCATAAGCATGTTTTTCTAAACCTGAAGAACGTTGAAATTACATCTATCACTTTTATTAGCTACACCTATACACAGAAAAAGAATAGGACACTCATATATCCTATTCCTTTGCTATATTATTCATTTGGAAATTTCGGTAGATAAATCATCGCCTTAAATAAATCGCCATCTACTTGCACTAAGAACTTTCCATGCTGGAGGTGTATAAGGCTTTCAGCAATCGACAACCCTAATCCACTACCTTGACTTGTTCGAGATTCATCTCCGCGTTTAAAGCGTTCCATTAGCTCATCGACTGAAATATTTAATTCATAGGCTGAAATGTTTTTAAATGTCACGAGTATTTCATTGCCTAAATCTTCAACATTAATATATACCCTTGATGCAGGCTGTGCGTATTTAAAAATATTCGAGAATAGGTTTTCGACGGAGCGCCATAGTAGTTTACCATCAGCCTGCACATACACCTTTTCTGTTGGGTAGGCTAACTTAAAATCTAATGCTGACGCTTCAATTTTTTCACCCATTTCTCCTATCCCTTGCGTTAGTAATGATACGATGTCAATCCGTTCTAACTGAACAGGCATACTGCCACTTGACGCTTTCGCTGCTTCAAATAAATCATCCGTTAAAAACTTGAGTCTTTTCGATTTTTGATCTAACACGTCTATATATTCAGCAATTAGTTCAGGGTCGTTTTCTATTTTTAATAAATCGACATACGTAATGATTGACGTTAAAGGCGTTCTGATATCATGCGAAACATTCGTAATGAGCTCTGTTTTTAAACGCTCGCTCTTGATCTCACTATCCACCGACTCTTTTAACCCATCAGTAATACTGTTAATGTTCGCTGCAAGTTGGCTAAACTCGCCTTTTCCGTCTACTTCAATTCGATGATGAAGATCGCCATTCTTAATTTGCTCTACGCCCTCTTTAATGCGGTTAAACGACTTCACCTTTTTCATCGCAAACCAGGCAGCTAGACCTATGGTAATCGGGAACACGAAAAACGTTGCCGCAACTACGATTGGATAGCCAATGACAAGCAGTACGGTTTTCACACCTACACTGCCATTATCAAATACATTTTTCACCGCAAGACAAACCTTCTTGAGAATTTGATAGATGAGTGTATGCTGAAGCAATGATCTATTTTTGATATGCTTTACGAGCGATAAAATCATCAATAAGACAATGATAATAATAGGTACTGTGAGAAGCATGTACATTTCTTGCAACACTTCAACAATCATTGCTATCCACATCGCTGTTAAACTAACGACTATCACAATATTGAGATCATTATATAGTTTGTCAATGGCATGGAAATGAACTTCTTTATCTTTAAATGACGTTCTTCCAATAACAATGATTAAATAAACAAAAGATACAATAAACCCTGCTAGAAATACAATGAATTCATTAAGAAAATTTTTGGCAATCGCTTTGTTATTTTCCCATTCCTTCATTTTTTGTTCTAAGTAAGGTTTTTTAAACGCTACATAAAAGACGTCTGTTTGTGGATTCAACTCTTCAACATGGTGTGTAAAGTAATCCAAGTATCTGCTTTCTTTCACTTCATTTGGATAAAGCGTTTGTTGAAAATCCTCAAATAGCATATATGCACCAAATGATTCAAATTGCTCTTTCGTATTTAGTTCACTATTGGAGAATACATGTTCACCGTCACTCGCATAAAACACGATGCCTTCATATGCTTCTAGTGTGCTGCGTAACCGATGAAATTCTCTTACTTGTTCTCTCATGATTTCGTCTTTTTCACTATTTATTTCATCTGCATATTGTTCTTGATAGATGCGCTTATTTTCCTCTCTACTCAAATTCGGATTATAATTGTATGAATAACTGAAAATATCGTCTTCTGTTAATGTCTTGCCGCTTAAAATATGTTCTTCACTTTTGTAATTGCCGATTAATTGCGCCAAGGAGGAAATAAGGCTGTAACTTTCATCAGCGAATGCGCGGCTTTCAAAATAATTATCTTGATTTATACTACTTAGATGAACCTCATTCAATTCCATGTTGAAAATTGCCTTCGCTGTACCTGTTAAACAAACGACGGCAATCACAAACACAACTACTTTCGTAATGAGTGCATGACTAATATTTCTCAACTTTATACCCAACTCCCCATACAACTTTTAAATATTTCGGCTCTTTCGGATTAATTTCAATTTTTTCTCGAATCTTTCGAACATGAACCGAAACCGTATTTTCTGGATTAATGGCCTTTTCATTCCAGACCTTTTCATAAATCTCTTCAATTGTGAATACTCTCCCAGCATTTGCTGTGAGAAGCTTTAAAATTTTATACTGCACTGGTGTCAAATGAACCTCTTGTTTATCAATGGTAATGACTTTCTTTTCATCATCAATCATGAGCCCGCCCGTTTGCAATACATTGTTACTCACCTCAAGACTCCCAAATGTCGTATACCTTCTTAGCTGCGATTTCACTCGGGCCACAAGTTCTAATGGATTAAACGGCTTGGCCATATAATCATCTGCGCCGATATTTAATCCGAGTATTTTGTCATAATCCTCCGACTTAGCAGAAAGCATAATTAGCGGAATCATATGATCTTGCCGAATCTTCATCGTCGCCGTAATTCCATCCATTTTTGGCATCATAATATCCATAATAATGAGGTGAATCACGTGATCTCGAATAAGATCGATTGCTTCCATACCATTGTAAGCTTTGAATACTTGATATCCCTCATTTTCTAAATAAATGCTAATCGCCCTTACAATTTCTTTATCATCATCACAAATCAAAATGTTCAACTACATTCACTCCTCCATCTCTTTCGGCTCATGTGATCACCCCTATAGGATTCGTATAAGGATATAATACTAATTAAATCTTAACAAACCCACACACCAATTCTTAAGATTTTCTTAGTGTTTTCCTATGTACATTAATTATGCCGAACAGACGATTCTGTTTTTCCTGATTCAATTACACAAGTTCAATATAAAATCCTAGAAAATATTGCAATTAGCCAACCCGTAACACCCAATGAAATTAATGACTGTATTCAAATGTCTATGCCAAATACAAGTCGTGAACTTAGAAAATTATTAAAAAAATAAGTGATAGTAAAGATAAATGAAAACAATATATTTGTTTATCACAAGATGGGGAATTTTTAATGAACGAAGCTAAAGAATCATATTTTTAGAGCGGATCCAAAATGCTACAAAAGAAGATTTAGACGATATTGAACTTGCAATAGATAATCTTCAAACAAAATTACTTTTTCTATAAAGCTATTAAAATTAAAGGCATCCTCAGTTTCAAATTAGTTATTCACAACCGATTAACTTTAACTGAGGCACCCTTATTCCATGGGATTATCACTCAATGGAAAAATAAAAACTTCACTTACTTATGAAACGGTTCATCGAAGCTAATCTTAAATTGTATTACTTCTCTTCTCTTTGACCATCAATCTCTATAGTTAATAGATAAAACAAAGACCATATTCAACT